>NZ_BAAAOS010000018.1:128710-641167 GCF_039530625.1 Kribbella sancticallisti
GTGGAGCGGGCCGCGTTCATTCGTCGGACTGATGCACAAGTTGTTCGGTCAGGTGCGTAGAGTCTCTCAGCGATGACATGGTTCGAGGCGCTGTTCGTCTTCGTGGCGGGAATCGGCGCGGGCACAATCAACGCGGTGGTGGGTTCGGGCACCTTGCTGACCTTCCCCGCGTTGCTTGCTGTCGGCATCCCACCGGTCCTGGCGAACGTGAGCAACAGCGTCGGCCTGGCCCCCGGTACAGCGGCCGGCGCGATCGGCTATCGGCGTGAACTCGAGGGCCAGCGCGGCCGGATGCTCCGGCTGATTCCGGCGTCCCTGATCGGCGGTGTCGTCGGAGCGGTCCTCCTGCTCAAGCTCCCGGGCTCGGCGTTCCAGGCGATCGTGCCCGGCCTGATCCTGCTCGGCTGCTTGCTGGTGGCCCTGCAGCCGTGGCTCTCCAAGTGGATCAGCGTTCCCTCGCACACCCACCGCGGTGCTTGGTGGGTGATCCCGGCGGTCTTCGCCACCGGTGTGTACGGCGGCTACTTCGGCGCCGCCCAGGGCGTGCTGCTGATGGCGATCCTCGGGCTCGGCATGGACCCGAACCTGCAACGGATGAACGGCCTGAAGAACGTCCTCGCGACCGTGGTGAACTCGGTGGCGGCGATCTTGTTCATCATCGTCGCCGACGTGGACTGGCTGGCCGCCGGGCTGATCGCGGTCGGGTCGACCATCGGCGGTTTCCTCGGCGCCCGCTACGGCCGCAAGCTGCCCCCGATGGGGCTGCGGGCCCTGATCGTCGTGATCGGCGTCGTCGCCATCGTCACGATGGTCTTCTGAGCTCCAGCCCGGCCAGCAGCAGGTCGAGGCCGTAGTCGAACTGCTCGTCGCCGCCTGTCGTGCGCGCCAGTTCCGGCGCCAGGTCGACCACAGTGGGGAACTCCTTGGCGGACAGCGATTCCATCGTCGTCCGCAGCCGTCGCCAGGCCTCGGGATCACGGCGTTCCGCGGCCATCTGGATCTCCCACGAGGTGGCGCCGAGGACGTAGGTGAACAAGGTCGTGTGGGTCCGGGCCGCCGCTTCGGCGTCGAACCCGGCGGAGCGCAGTACGCCGAGCAGTCCCTCGGCGACCCGGGCGGTCTCGTGACCACTCAGCGGGCGGCTCCCCAGTAGTTGCGCCAGGCAAGGGTGCTGCAGCATCAGTGCGCGCAGACCTCGACAGACGGCGCGCACCTGGTCCTTCCAGTCGACGTCCGCCGGCACCGGGGGGACGAGCGCCATCAGGTGGTCGCGGACCGCGTCGTACAGGTCGTCCTTGTTGCGGAAGTAGGTGTAGAGGGCCATCGGGCCGACCCCGAGCTCGGCGGCCAGCCCGCGCAGGCTGAAGGCGTCGGTGCCCTTGGCCTCCATCAGATCCAGCGCGGTCCGCACGATCAGCTCGGAACTGAGCGTGTTCCGCGGGGTCCGGCTCTTTGTTACCGACATCTCATCCACCTCCCTAACGTACACTGTATAGTACAGCGTAGAGGAACCACGATCGAGAGGAGTTCGACGGTGCGAGCCGTACAGATCACCGAGTTCGGTGGCCCGGAAGTGCTGAAGATCGCCGACGTGGCGGAGCCGGTCCCGGCCGAGGGCCAGGTGCTGATCACTGTCGACCGGGCAGGGGTGAACTACGCCGACACGCACCAGGTCGAGAACAGCTATCTCTCGAAGGCCGAACTGCCGCTCATCCCGGGTGGCGAGGTCGTCGGTCGTACCCCGGACGGCCGCCGCGTCGTCGCATTGGTCGGCTCGGGTGGCTATGCGGAGAAGGCAGTGGCGCACGCGCCGTACGCGTTCGACGTACCGGAAGGTGTCAGTGACGGGGACGCGCTGGCGCTGGTCCTGCAGGGCACGACCGCGTGGCATCTGCTCAAGAATTCGACCCACCTGAAGCCGGGGGAGTCCGTGCTCGTCCACGCCGGTGCCGGTGGGGTCGGCTCGCTCGCCGTGCAGTTGGCGAAGCTGTGGGGTGCGGGTCGCGTGATCGCGACCGCCTCCACCGAGGAGAAGCGCAAGCAGGTTCTGGAGCTCGGCGCGGACGCCGCGATCGACGGCGACCCCGAGGGTCTGAAGGAGCGCATCCTCGAAGCCAACAACGGCAAACCGGTCGACATCGTGCTGGAGATGGTCGGTGGCAAGACGTTCGACGAGTCGTTCGACGCGCTGGCCCGGTTCGGCCGGCTGGTCACCTTCGGCGCGGCCTCGCGGCAGAGCGCCAAGGCGATCGAGCCCGGCCGGCTGATGAAGGGCTCCAAGACCATCGCCGGCTTCTGGCTGGCCGACTGTTTCAAGAACCCGGCGCTGCTGGGCGACCCGCTGGCCGAGCTGTTCGGCCTGGCCCAGGAAGGCAAGTTGCGTCCGATCGTCGGCGGCGACTATCCGCTGTCCGACATCGCCACCGCCCATGAAGACCTGCGAGCCCGGCGGACCGTCGGCAAGCTCGTGCTCGACCCCACCCGCTGAACACCATCAGGGAGTCAATCGATGACCATCGCAGTCGAGAAGGTTCTGTACACCGCCCGCGCCACCGCCCAGGGCGGCCGCGACGGGCACACCGCGAGCGACGACGGCAAGCTCGACGTCACCGTCGCGCCGCCGAAGGAGATGGGCGGCAACGGTGAGGGCACCAACCCGGAGCAGTTGTTCGCCGCCGGTTTCGCCTCCTGCTTCCACAGCGCGCTGAAGCTCGTCGCCCGCAAGGCGAAGCAGAACTCCGACGATTCGACCGTCACCGCGGCGGTCGGCATCGGCCCGATCAACGGCGGCGCCGGTTACGGCCTCGAGGTCGAACTCGTCGTCGCGCTGCCGAACGTCGAGCGCGCCGTCGCCGAGCAGTTGATCGAGAAGGCGCACCACGTCTGCCCGTACTCCAACGCGACCCGCGGCAACATCAAGGTCGCCCTCACCGTCGCCTGACGCACCCTGCGTCGGCAGGAACTGGTCGGCAGCACCGGACCGGTGCTCAGGCCATCCGCTCGAGAGCCTCGGCGAGCAGGGTCTGGGTGGCGCTGACCGGTGCTGCCGAGATCGTCAGCGCTTCCATGATGGCGGCGTACTCGTCGAGGTCCTCGAGTTTGTCCAGGTAGAGCGCGCTGGCGGCGTGCTCGATGTAGACGACGTCGGGCAGATCCCCTTCCGGGAACCGCAGGATGCTGAACGCGCCGCCCGCGCCGGGATAGCCCACCTTGCTGAACGGCATCACCTGCAGCGTGATGTTCGGCTGCTTGTCGACCGCCATCAGGTACTCGATCTGCTCCCGCATGGTCTCGCGCCCGCCGACCGGCCGATGCAGAACGGCCTCGTCGATGACGACCCACAGCCGGACCGGATTCGGCCGGGTGAGGATCTGCTGCCGGGTGACCCGCAGCGCGACCCGCTGGTCCACCTCGTCGGCCGGAAGGTACGTCTTGCCGAGCTGCACGACGGCTCGCGCGTAGTCCTCGGTCTGCAGCAACCCGGGCACGAAGAGCACCTCGTACGTCCGGATCAGCTTGGCCGCCACCTCGAGCCCGACGTAGTTGGAGAACCAGCTCGGCATCACGTCGCCGTACCGGGACCACCAGCCGGGGTTGTTCGCGGCGCGGGCCAGTTCCATCAGCCGATCGCGTTCCTGCGGGTCCTTCAGCTCGTACAGGTCGAGCAGGTCGTTGACGTCGCGTTCCTTGAAGCCGACCCGGCCGAGCTCCATCCGGCTGACCTTGGACTCCGAGGCCCGGATCTGCCAACCGGCGTCGGCGCGGCTGATGCCCGCCGTCTCGCGCATCCGGCGCAGGTGTCCGCCGAGCATGATCCGCAGCGCGGTCGGCCCGCCGTCTTCACCCGTCACACCGTCATCCCGTCCCCACAGATCGCTCCCGGGTCGGTCGAACCGGGTTTCATGAGCAACCTGATGTTATCCCGGGGATCAGCCGGGCACGGAGAGCGCGAGCACCGTGGCGGTCGGAAGTTTGGCCAGATCGGCGCCGTCGACGAGCAACTTCGAGCCGCGGATCCCGCTGCCGATCACGACCAGCCCGGCCCGCGCGACCGCCTCGTCGACGAGCACGGGCCACTCAGCGGGCAGCCCGATCGGAGTGATGCCGCCGTACTCCATCGCGGTCGAGGCGACCGCGTCGTCCTGTGCGGCGAAGGAGATCTTCCGGACCCCGAGGTGCCTGCGGATCACCCCGTTGACGTCCGCCCGGTGGGTGGCCGGCACCATCACCGCGGCGTACGTCGACTCGCCGGCCCGCTTGCCGTGCACGATCACGCAGTTCGCCGACGCGGCCATCGGTACTGCGTACTGCTCGCAGAAGGCCGCCGTGTCCGCCAGCGCCGGGTCGATCGCCGCCGCGTACGCCGGGATGTCGCCGAGTGCGGCGCGGACCGGAGCGGCCAGCAGGTCGGGAACCTCCGTGGCGGCCTGCCAGTCGAGGTTGCCCAGTTCCGGTGTGGTCACCGCTTCTCGTCCACGAGGTCGGCGTACTCGGTGTGCTCAGCCAGGAAGTCCTGGTAGTAGGGGCACAGCGGCTTGACCCGCAGACCCGCCTCGCGGGCATCGTCCAGCGACTTGACGGCGATCCGCCCGGCCACACCGCGGCCGCGGTACTCGGGCAGCGTCTCGGCGTGCAGGAACGCGATCGCCGGGCCGGTGAGCCGGTAGTCGACGAAGCCCATCAGGTTGCCAGCGGCGTCGCGGGCCTCGTACCGGTTGCTTTCCCGGGCGTCCGCGACGGTGATCTCGGTGTCCATGCCAGCCACTGTATCCAGCCGTCCGCAAGCCCTCCGACGACGGTGGGTCTCGCGGTGGTGACTGCCGGGGTACGCGGGTGACAGGCTGGAGATCCAGCGGCCGGAGGACAAGCCGTAGGCTGCCGACGAGCAAGCCGGCCGTAGGATCGCCGGGTGGGTTCTCTCCTGGTGGCCGGTACGACGTCCGACGCGGGCAAGACGACGGTCGTGACCGGGCTCTGCCGATGGCTGGCGCGCCAGGGGCTCCGGGTGGCGCCGTTCAAGGCGCAGAACATGTCGAACAACTCGATGGTCTGCGCGGACGGCGCCGAGATCGGCCGGGCCCAGTGGATCCAGGCCGTGGCCGCGGGGGCCGAGCCCGAGGCGGCGATGAACCCGGTCCTGCTCAAACCCGGCAGCGACCGCCGCAGTCACGTAGTACTGATGGGGGAGCCGTGGGGTGAGCTCACCGCCCGCGGCTTCCTCACCGAACGCGCCGAACTGGCGAAGGCGGCGTTCGCGGCGTACGACGATCTGGCCTCGCGGTACGACGTCGTCGTGAGCGAGGGCGCGGGGAGTCCCACCGAGATCAACCTGCGCCGGTCCGACTACGTGAACATGGGCCTGGCCCAGCACACCCAGGCACCGGTGGTGGTGGTCGGCGACATCGATCGCGGCGGGGTGTTCGCGTCGATGTTCGGCACGGTGGCACTGCTCGACGCGGCGGACCAGCGGCTGATCAGTGGATTCGTGGTGAACAAGTTCCGCGGCGACGTGTCGTTACTGCGGCCCGGGATCGACATGCTCGAGTCGGTGACCGGGCGGCCGACGTACGGCGTCCTTCCGTGGCTGCCGGAGCTGTGGCTGGATTCCGAGGACGCGCTGGACGTGCCGGCTCGGCGGGTGTCGGCTTCCTCTGACGTTCTCACCGTGGCCGTGGTGCGGTTCCCGCGGATCAGCAACTTCACCGATCTGGACGCGATCGCCGTGGAGCCGAGCACGAGCGTGTTCTTCACCGCCAGCCCGGCCGAGGTTCGCGACGCCGACCTGGTGGTGCTGCCGGGATCACGTGCTACCACAGCGGATCTGGCCTGGCTCCGCTCGACCGGGCTCGCCGACGCGGTGACGGCGCGGGTGGCCGCCGGGCGTCCGGTGCTGGGGATCTGCGGGGGATATCAACTGCTGGGCGGGGTGATCTCGGATCCCTTCGGGGTCGAGGGCGGCGGATCGCACTCCGGGCTGGGGTTGTTGCCGGTGGCAACCACGTTCGCGGTGGAGAAGGTGCTCGCGCGGCCGGCGCCGACGGCGTACGAGATCCATCATGGGGTGGTGTCCGTGACTGGTGAGGCTTCGGCCTTCCCCGGTGGCTGCCGGTCCGGGGCGGTCTGGGGGACGATCTGGCACGGGCTGCTGGACGACGACGATGCCCGGCACGCCTTTTTGACCGAGGTCGCTGGATTGACCGGCAAACCCGCGCCGGACGACACCACGTCGTTCGCGGCTCAGCGCGAGGCCCGGCTGGACCGCCTCGCCGACGCGATCGACGAACACCTCGACACCTCCGCCCTGCTGGCGTTGATCGAATCCGGTGCGCCGGCCGGTGTGCCCTTCGTGCCGCCCGGGGCGCCGGAACTGTCGGCGGGCTGATCTAGCGTCGTTCTCGTGGATATCAAGGCAGAGCTACACCAGAAACTCCGGACCACTCGCGCCCTCATGCCGGCGAAGCTCGAAGGCCTCAGTGAATACGACATGCGCCGGCCGCTCGTGCCGTCGGGGACCAATCTGCTCGGCCTGGTGAAACACCTGGCCGGCTTGGAGTACCTGTACCTCGGAGAGTGTTTTGGCCGGGTCCCGCCGGAGAAGCTCGCCTGGGTCGAGGACAAGACGATCTGGGAAGGCGCCGACATGTGGGCGCTTCCGTCGGAGTCGAGCGAGTACCTGATCGGCCTGTACCAACGGGCGTGCGCCTTCGCGGACGAGACGATCGCCACCCTCGAACTGGACGCGCCGGGCTCGGTGCCACACTGGCCCGAGGATCGCCGCGCCACCACCCTCGGCGTCCTCCTGATCCGCATGGTCGACGAAACCGCCCACCACGCGGGCCACGCCGACATCGTCCGCGAACTCATCGACGGCACCGGCGGCTCCGACGCCGACATGCTCGACGAGGCCGGCTGGACGGAGTACTGCACGAAGATCCAGCAGGCCGCGGAGACGTTCAAGTAGGGGGTGACGCGGCAGATTGTCGGACGGGGGTTTGTTAGCGGTGGTGCGGTAAGTCAGCGAGGAGACGCCTACGAAGGCGCGTTCGTCGTGGTCAGCCACGACGAACGGTTCCTCACCGCGCTCAAGGTGTCCCGCCGGCTCCGCCTCGCCGGGCGGCTGCTGGAGATGGGTGCACCTGACCGTGGCTGAGCTCATGATCGCCGGCTTCACGCCCGCTGTCCCACGCTCACTTGAGGCTGAGAGCATGACCGGGTGAGTGACGCGTTGGAGGTATTCGAGCGGCATCGTGGCCGGATGTTCGGGATCGCTTACCGGATGCTGGGCTCTGTCATCGACGCCGATGAGGTGCTGCAGGAAGCGTGGTTGCGGTGGCAGGGCGTGGAGCATTCGAGGGTCGAAGAGCCAGCAGCCTTCCTGGCGAAGACCGTGACCAACCTCTGCCTCAACCAGCTGACTTCAGCTCGTGCCCGGCGTGAGACCTATGTCGGGGAGTGGCTTCCCGAACCGGTTCTCACTGGTGGCAGGTTCGACGACCTCGGTCCGCTCGACGAGGTCGCCCAGCGTGAATCCGTCTCCTTCGCGCTACTGACCGTCCTGGAGAAACTCACCCCGGCCGAGCGCGCGGCGTACGTGCTGCGGGAGGCCTTCGCCTACAGCCACCGCGAGGTCGGCGACCTGATCGGTACTACGGAAGCCAACGCCCGCCAGCTCCATTCACGAGCGCGCAAGCGGGTCGCCGCCGACCAGCCTCTGCGGCCGGTGGATCCGGGACATTGGCGCACGCTGGTCGAACGCTTCCTCGCCGCCGCGCAACTCGGTGACCTCGCCGGCCTCGAGTCGCTGCTCGCGGCGGACGTGGTCTCCCGCGCGGACGGCGGTGGCAAGGTCGTCGCGGCCCGGAACCCGGTCGCGGGCCGGGATCGCGTGGCCCGCTACCTGGTCGGCGCACTGGGACGCTTCGGCGCCGGCATCGCCGCGTACTTCGCCCACGCCAACGGCGAGCCGGTACTCGTTGCCGCCGACCCCGAAGGAGTCCGGGCGGTCGTCTTCCTCAGGTTCGACGGGGAGACGCTCAGCAGCCTCGAGTTCGTGATGAATCCGGACAAGCTCGGCGGGGTCGAGCGGCAGTTGTCACGAATCGGAGGGGTGTCTGGTCTCGGCTGCTGAGCGAAAGGACATCAACCATGCGAACCATCCTCGTCACCGGGGGAACAGGCGTTCTCGGCCGCCCGACAGTCGCCAGACTGCGCAGCGCCGGGCACGACGTCCGGGTGCTGAGCCGCAAACGCGGCCCCGGCCTGATGACCGGCGACTTGTCCACCGGCGAAGGCGTCCGCGAGGCGGTGAACGGCGTGGACACCGTGCTGCACCTGGCCACCAGCCTCGGAAAGGGCGACGTCGAGCAGACCCGGCAACTCCTGGAGATCGCGCGGCCGTCGGGAGTCGAGCATCTGATCCTGATCTCGATTGTCGGCGTCGACCGGATCCCGCTGCCGTACTACCGCCACAAGCTCGAGGGCGAGCGCTTGGTGACGGAGTCACCGATCCCGTACTCCGTACTCCGCGCGACCCAGTTCCACCACCTCGTCGACCTGGTCCTGAGCGCCCAGCGCTTCTCGCCGGTCCTCCTGGCTCCGTCGGTCACGCTGCAGCCGATAGCTGCCGAGGATGTCGCCGAGCGGCTGGCCGAGGTGGTCGCCGCTCAGCCGGGCGGGCCGCCTGCCGGACATCGGTGGCCCTGAGCAACGAGCTGTGCCCGAGCTTGCCCGGGCCTGGAAGCTCGCTGCCGGATCGCGTCGGCCCGTGGTTCCGCTTCGGCTGCCCGGGAAGGTGTTCCGGGGGTATGCCGAGGGAGCCGCGATGCCTGAGGGTACGCCGTACGGGCGGAAAACTTTCGAACAGTTCCTCACCGAACGCTTCGGTGCGGAGGTGGGACGGTGAGTGCCCGAGTGCTGCGGAGCGGGCTGGTGGTCCTTGCTCTGATCCAGTTGGTGGTGGGGGCGTGGACCCTGTTCTTCCCGGCTAGCTTCTACAACGACGTGCCGACGGTCGACTGGACTCCGCCGTACAGCGAGCATCTGTTCCGCGACTTCGGCAGCACGACGCTGGGGATCGGCATCGTGGTGGCCGCCGCCGCGATCTGGCTGGAGCGGCGCCTGGTGATTGTGGCGCTGCTGGCCTATCTGGCGTACTCGCTGCCGCACCTGGTCTTCCATGCGCACCATCTGGAAGGCGAATCCTCCACGCTGTCTGCCGGGCTGCTGGCCGCCCTGATTCTGTCGGTGCTGCTCCCGCTCGCGTTGCTGGCCCTCGTCCTCAAGCCTTCACCACAGCCCACGGTGACTTGACGACTGTGACAGTCGTACTGTCACAATGGTCCGCATGGGGCCGCTGCGTGGGGTGAAGGTTGTCGAGTTGGCCGGGATCGGGCCGGCGCCGTTCGCCTGCATGATGCTGGCCGAACTCGGAGCCGAGGTGCTGCGGATCGAGCGCCCGGGCGGTGGGATCGCGCTCGGGCCGCCGGAGTTGGAGTTGATCAACCGTGGACGCCGCAGCGTCGCGCTGGATCTGAAGAACCCGGCGGCGATCGACGCCGTGCTCCAACTGGTCGCGGGCGCCGACGTATTGGTGGAGGGCTTCCGGCCGGGCGTGGCTGAGCGGCTCGGGCTCGGGCCGGAGGCCTGTCACGAGGTGAACCCGAAGTTGGTCTACGGCCGCATGACTGGTTGGGGCCAGGAAGGTCCGCTGGCCCAGTCGGCCGGGCACGACATCGACTACCTCGCGCTGTCCGGCGCGTTGCACGTGATCGGCCGGGCCGACGGGCCACCGCAGGTACCGGCGAACTTGCTCGGCGACTTCGCGGGCGGCTCGCTGTACCTCGTCGTCGGCGTACTGGCTGCGCTGGTCGAAGCGCGGGGAAGCGGGCGGGGCCAGGTCGTCGACGCCGCGATCGTCGACGGCGCGGCGCACCTCACCACGATGCTCCTCGGCGTCTTGGCGGGCGGGAGTTGGAAGCAGGAGCGCGGTACGAATCTGCTCGACACCGGAGCGCCCTTCTACGACGTGTACGAGACGTCGGACGGGAAGTTCATGGCGGTCGGCGCGCTGGAGCCGCAGTTCTACGACGAGTTGATCAGGTTGCTCGAGGTCGAGGCGCCCGACCGGTACGACGTGGCGAACTGGCCCGACCTGCGGAAACTGCTGGCCGAGACCTTCGCCCAGCGGACTCAGGCCGAGTGGACCGAGGTGTTCGACGGCACCGACGCGTGCGTATCGCCGGTGCTCCCGCTGGCTGCCGACCATCCCCATCTGGTGGCCCGCGGCACCTTCGTCGAGAAGGACGGCGTCCGTCAGGCAGCCCCGGCGCCGCGCTTCTCTCGCACCCCGTCCGAACTGTCGGAGCCGCCCGCCCGGGCCGGGCAGCACACCCGCGAGGCGCTGGCGGACTGGGGAGTGACCGGGATCGACGACTTGCTCGATTCCGGTGCCGCCGTGCAAGCCGACTGACCGACCACCCACCCACTCGCAGCCGACCAACCGCGCCGGCTGCCGACCCGCAGTACGGGATCAACGACAGGAGACCGCCCGTGGAACGTCACCTCTTCGACGCCGATCACGATGCCTTCCGGGAGACCGCGCGAGCGTTCTGCGAGAAGGAGATCGTGCCGCACCACGAGAGCTGGGAAGAGGCCGGCATCGTGCCGCGGGAGTTGTGGACCGCGGCGGGCGAGGCGGGCCTGCTCGGGTTCATGATGCCCGAGCAGTACGGCGGTGGCGGCGTGCGGGACTTCCGCTTCAACGCGGTGGTGATCGAGGAGGTGACCAAGGCTCGCGCGAGTGGTCCCGGGTTCACGATCCACGCCGACCTCGTCTCGGCGTACCTGCTCGACTACGCCTCGGAGGAGCAGCAGGCGCGCTGGCTGCCGAAGTTCTGCAGCGGCGAGATGATTACCGCCATCGCGATGACCGAGCCGGGAGCCGGCAGCGACCTGCAGGGCATCACCACGACGGCCAGGCGCGACGGTGACGACTACCTCCTGAACGGCCAGAAGACCTTCATCTCCAACGGCATCCTGGCCGACCTCGTCATCGTGGTCGTGAAGACCGACCCGGAGGCCGGCTACCAGGGCATCTCGCTACTGGTCGTCGAGCGCGGGATGGAAGGTTTCGAGCGGGGGCGCAACCTCGACAAGATCGGCCTGAAGGCGCAGGACACGGCCGAACTGTTCTTCGACAACGTCCGGGTGCCGGCCGCCAACCTCCTCGGCGAGGAGGGCAAGGGCTTCATCTACCTGATGGAGAAGCTGCCGCAGGAGCGGCTCGCCATCGCGGTGGTGGCAGCCGCGGCCTGCGAGAGCCTGCTCGCGACGACGCTGGAGTACGTGAAGGAGCGGAAAGCGTTCGGCCGGTCGATCGGGTCGTTCCAGAACAGCCGCTTCGTGCTCGCCGAACTGGCCACCGAGACGCAGATCGCCCGCGTCTTCGTCGACCGCTGCATCGAGGAACTGAACGCCGGGACGCTGTCCGTCTCCGACGCCGCGATGGCGAAGTGGTGGACCACCGAACTGCAGAAGAAGGTCGTCGACCGCTGCCTGCAACTGTTCGGCGGCTACGGCTTCATGACCGAGTACCCGATCGCCAAGGCGTACCTGGACACCCGGATCCAGACAATCTACGGCGGCACCACCGAAATCATGAAAGAGATCATCGGCCGGACGATGGGAATCTGACCTCTTCATGGAAGACTGCCAGGCAGTGCTTCCAGCTTGAGGGAGGGTCCTGATGGGCATCGTGTCGCCTGGGTTCACCGGTCGTGGCCGGAGCGGATCGGACTTGCCGCCCGGGCAGTATCTGACTCATGAGTTCCCGGTGCTGTCCGCCGGGCCGACTCCGCACGTCCTCCCGGAGCACTGGGAGTTCACCGTGGCCACCGAGACCGGCGAGACGTCGCGGTGGGACTGGTCGGCGTTCATGGCGTTGCCGAGTGAGGACATCACCAAGGACCTGCACTGCGTGACCAGGTGGTCCAAGCTCGGTACTGACTGGAGGGGTGTCTCGCTGGACACCCTGCTGGCGGATGTGGAGACCGGCGCCGACTACGCGATGGCGCACAGTTACGGCGGCTACACCACGAACCTGCCACTGGAGGACCTCCTGGATGGGCAGGCCTGGATCGCCTACGAGTACGACGGCGAGCCGCTGCACCCGGAGCACGGGGGACCGGCCCGCCTCCTGGTGCCGCACTTGTATCTGTGGAAGAGCGCCAAGTGGGTGCGCGGCCTGGTCCTGTCCGACACGGAGGACCTGGGCTTCTGGGAGACCGCGGGCTATCACGAGTACGGAGACCCATGGAAAGAACAGCGCTACGCAGGCGACTGACCTGGCAGGTCGGCACCGTCACCGAAGTACGGCAGGAGACGGCGACCGCCAGGACACTGGTGCTGGACATGCCCGACTGGCCGGGTCACCTGGCCGGGCAGCATGTCGACGTGCGCCTGACCGCTCCGGACGGGTATCGGGCCTCGCGCTCGTACTCGATCGCCTCCGCCTGGAACGGTGGAGGCGTCGAGTTGACGGTCGAGCAGGTGCCCGAGGGCGAGGTCTCGCCGTACCTGGCCGAGGTGCTCGCTGTCGGTGACCCGCTCGAACTCCGCGGACCAGTCGGTGGCTGGTTCGTCTGGAAGCCCGAGCAGCCCGGACCGGTCCAACTCATCGGCGGGGGATCCGGCGTTGTCCCGCTGATGGCGATGCTGCGCGCCCACGCTGACGCCGGCAGCCAGGCTCCGGCCCGCCTCCTGTACTCCGTACGCAGCCCGGCGTCGGTGTTCTATCTGAACGACCTCAAGGAGGTGGCCATGTCCGAGGACGTGGCGATCACCTTCGCCTACACCCGCGAGGCGCCGCCGGGGGAGTCGCGTCCGCCGAAACGGATCGACGCGGAACTGCTCAAGTCGGTCGCCTTCCAGCCGGAGGACGAGCCGACCACCTACGTCTGCGGGCCGACGCCGTTCGTCGAGGCGGTAGCCGACCTGCTCGTCGCCGCCGGGCACGACCCCGCGCGCGTGAGAACCGAACGCTTCGGACCTACAGGAGGACCGCGATGACTGCGGACGTTCCGACCTATTTGGATGGCAATGCCGCGGCGGGTGCGCTGCGGGAGGTGTTCGCCGTCGACATCACCGCCGCGATCGGCCAGTGCGGCGGCTGCGGCCGTACTGGCGTCTTCGCCGAGGCCCGCCTCTACGTCGACGCCCCCGGCATGGTCGCCCGCTGCTCCGGCTGCGACGACGTCCTCCTCCGCGTCGTCACCACCCCGACCGACACCGTCCTGGACCTCCGCGGCATGACCTACCTCCGCATCCCCAACGCCACCTGACCCGGCCTCTGAGGTCTCCGGAGGTCAGCGGCGAGTTTCAGCGGCGTGGGGGCTTGGTGCGGGAGCGGCGGATGGTGTCGCGTTGGGTTTCGCCGACGGCTCGTTCGTAGGCGAGGACCAGGCCCTGGATGGTGACGGGCTTGAAGCGCTCGACCAGTTGCTGGATGTGCTCCGGCGGACCGCCCGAATCGCGGTAGTGCGGCCAGACCTTGGTCCGGAAGACCTCGGTCAGTTCCTCGGCGAGCGCGCGGCCGTGCTCGGTGAAGATCCGGCCGGCGTCGAGGACCGCCTCCACCGGGAGATCGAGGTCGAGCAGTTCGACCCCGAGGCTGAGATGCGCCGTGGCGACCTGGAAGACGTCCTCGTCGGGGGTCGGCTCGACCACGCCGAGCGCGACCAGCATCTCGATGTCGTCGTCGGTCAACTCCCGCCCGGTACGCCGTACCAGCGTCGCGCGGTCGAGCGTCTCGGGCAGGTCCCGCATCCACGGGGTCAGCAGGGTCCGGTGCAACGCGATGTCCTGCGGGGTGGCGTCGGCCGGGATCCGGTCGAGGTATCCCTCGATCGCGGACAGGGTGAACCCGTGCGCCTGCAACTCCCGGACCAGGTCGAGCCGGGCGATGTGCTCGGGCCCGTAGTACCCAACTCGCCCACGGCGTACCGGCGGGGGGATGAGTCCACGGCCGGCGTAGAAGCGCAGCGTGCGGACCGTCATCCCGACCCGGGCGGACAACTCATCGACGGTGAGCGTCGCCTCTTCCGTGCTGACTTCCGACATGGCGGAGATCATACGAGCCCCCCTTGACCACCGTGACACCATTACTGTCACAATCGGGAGGACGACTCGACCGACGGGATCCTGATGACTACTGAAGCATTCCTCTACGACGCGATCCGGACACCGCGAGGCAAGGGCAAGGCGGTCGGCGCCCTGCACGAGGTGAAGCCGGTCCAACTGGTCACCGGCCTGCTGCAGGAGCTCCGTACCAGGCATCCCGACCTGGACGAGGAAGCGATCGACGACGTCGTGCTCGGCGTGGTCACGCCGATCGGCGACCAGGGCATGGACATCGCCCGTACTGCGGTGCTGGCGGCGGGCTATCCGGAGACCACCGGTGGCGTCCAGCTCAACAGGTTCTGCGCGTCCGGCCTGGAGGCGGTGAACCAGGCGGCGCAGCGAGTCCGTTCGGGCTGGGAGGACTTCATCCTGGCAGGTGGGGTCGAGTCGATGTCACGTGTGCCGATGGCCTCCGACGGCGGCGCCTGGGCGATGGACCCGGAGACCGCGATGCAGACGAACTTCATCCCGCAGGGCATCAGCGCGGACCTGATCGCGACGACGGACGGGTTCTCCCGCACCGACGTCGACGCGTACGCCGCCGAGTCGCACGCGCGCGCGGCCAAGGCCTGGGCCAACGGGTACTTCGCCCGCTCGGTGGTTCCCGTCGTCGACCGCAACGGCCTGCAGATCCTCGACCACGACCAACTGGTCCGGCCCGGGACCACCGTCGAGACGCTCGCCGGGCTGCCGGTGTCGTTCGCGGCCATCGGTGAGCACGGCGGCTTCGACTCGGTCGCGCTGGAGAAGTACGTGACGGTCGAGCGGATCGACCACGTCCACCACGCCGGCAACTCGTCCGGCATCGTCGACGGCGCCGCGCTGGTGGCGATCGGCAACGAGAAGGCCGGCCAGGCGCTCGGCCAGGCACCGCGCGGCCGGGTGGTCGCGGCGGCGGTGAGCGGCACCGATCCGACCATCATGCTGACCGGTCCCGCGCCGGCCGCCCGCATGGCGCTCGCGAAGGCCGGTCTCCAGGTCGAGGACATCGACCTGTTCGAGATGAACGAGGCCTTCGCTGCCGCGGTGCTGCACTTCATGACCGATCTCGGCGTCCCGCACGAGAAGGTGAACGTCAACGGCGGCGCGATCGCGCTCGGCCACCCGCTCGGCGCGACCGGCGCGATGCTGATCGGCACCCTGCTGGACGAGTTGGAGCGCCGCGAGCTCCGCTACGGCCTGGCCACCCTGTGCGTCGGCGGCGGCATGGGCGTCGCCACCATCATCGAGAGGCTTGCCGCATGATCGACTGGAAGAACACCGACGGCGTCATCACGTTGACGATGGACGATCCGGCGGCGTCGGCCAACACGATGAACGAGACCTACATCGCCGCGATGGCGAAGACGGTCGAGCGGCTGCAGGCTGAGAAGGACCAGCTCAAGGGCGTTGTCATCACCAGCGCCAAGCAGACCTTCTTCGCCGGCGGCAACCTGGAGATGCTGTCGAAGATCCAGCCGGAAAACGCGGCCGAGGTGTTCGAGACGATCGAGGAGGTCAAGCGCCAGCTCCGCGTGCTCGAAACCCTGGGCGTCCCGGTGGTTGCCGCGATCAACGGCGCTGCGCTCGGCGGCGGCCTGGAGATCGCGCTCGCCTGCCACCACCGGATCGTTGCCGACGACAACCGGATCGAGCTCGGCGTGCCCGAGGTGACACTCGGCCTGCTGCCCGGCGGTGGCGGCGTGACCCGCACCGTCCGGATGCTCGGTCTGCAGGACGCCCTGATGAAGGTGCTGCTCCAAGGCCAGCGGATGAAGCCCGCACACGCCAAGTCGGTCGGGATCGTCGACGAGGTGGTCCCCGCCGACGACCTGCTCAACGCCGCCTACCGCTGGATCGACGAGTTCGACGGCGACGCCAAGCAGCCCTGGGACCGCGACGGCTACAAGATCCCCGGCGGTACTCCGTCCTCGCCGAAGCTGGCCGCGTTCCTGCCGGCCTTCCCGGCGAACCTGCGCAAGCAACTCAAGGGCGCGCCGTACCCGGCCCCGAAGGCGATCATGAGCGCGGCCGTCGAGGGCAGCCAGGTCGACTTCGCCACCGCGAGCCGGATCGAGTCCCGGTACTTCGTGTCGCTGGCGACCGGCCAGATCGCCAAGAACATGATCAACGCGTTCTTCTTCGAACTGCAGGCGATCAACGCCGGGGCATCCCGCCCGGCCGACGTCCCGCAGTACCGGGCGCGCAAGGTCGGGGTGCTCGGCGCCGGGATGATGGGCGCGGGAATCGCCTACGTCTGCGCGAAGGTGGGGATCGAGGTCGTCCTCAAGGATGTCTCGCTCGAGGCGGCGGAGAAGGGCAAGGCGTACTCCGAGAAGCTGCTCGCCAAGCAGGTCCAGAAGGGGCGCAGTACGCCGGAGAAGGCGGAGCGGTTCCTCAGCCTGATCACTCCGACCGCCGACCCGAACGACCTGGCCGGCTGCGACCTGGTGATCGAGGCGGTGTTCGAGAGCGAGGAACTGAAGCGGAAGGTGTTCGCCGAGATCGCCGGCGTGGTCGAGCCGGACGCGCTGCTCTGCTCGAACACCTCCACGCTGCCGATCACCTCGCTGGCCGAGGGCATCGACCGGCCGGACGACTTCGTCGGCATGCACTTCTTCTCGCCGGTGGACCGGATGCCGCTGGTCGAGCTGATCGTGGGGGAGAAGACCTCCGACCGCGCGCTGGCCAAGGCCTACGACGTGGTCCGGCAGATCAAGAAAACGCCGATCGTGGTGAACGACAGCCGCGGCTTCTTCACCTCCCGGGTGTTCGGGACGCTGGTGATGGAAGGCGCCGCGATGGTTGCCGAGGGCGTCAATCCGGTGACGGTCGAGCGGGCCGCCACCCAGATGGGCTTCCCGGCGCCGCCGCTGGCGATGCTGGACGAGGTCACGCTGACGCTGCCGATGAAGATCCGCGACGCGGCCCGGGCGGCCGGCGACAACGCGGGTGCCTTCGACGACCATCCGGGGATGGCGGTGGCCGATCGGCTCGTCACCGAGTTCGACCGCAAGGGCAAGGCGGCCGGGGCGGGCTTCTACGAGTACCCGGCGGACGGGCCGAAGCACCTGTGGCCCGGGCTGTGGGAGCACTTCGTCAGCGAGGGCGCCGACGTACCGCTGATCGACCTGCAGGAGCGGATGGCGTTCGCGATGTCGCTGGAGACGGTCAAGTGCGTGGACGAGGGCGTACTGCGCTCGGTCGCCGACGCCAACATCGGCTCGATCTTCGGCATCGGCTTCCCGCCGTTGCACGGCGGCGCCCTGCAGTACATCAACGCCTACGCGGGTGGGCTGGCCGGCTTCGTGGCGAGGTCGCGCGAGCTCGCCGCGAAGTACGGCGCGCGGTTCGAACCACCGGCCCTGCTGGTGCGGAAGGCGGAGGCTGGAGAGACCTTCGCCTGACCCCGGTCGCCGATGCCGCCTAACGCCCGATGGGGTTACGGTGGTCGAGGAGGCAGTGATGGCGACACGTCCAGCGTGGGTCAACGATGAGTTGTTCCCGTTCGAGAGCCGGTTCGCCGACGTGGCCGGCGCGCGGGTCCACTACATCGACGAAGGTGACGGTCCGGTGTTCCTGGGCCTGCACGGGAATCCGACCTGGTCGTTCCTGTACCGGCATATCGTGCAGGGTTTGCAGGATCGGTTCCGCTGCATCGCGCTGGACTACCCGGGCTTCGGCCTGTCGACCGCTCCGGCAGGGTACGGCTATACAGTCAGTGAGCACGCCCGGCTGGTGGAGGCGTTCGTCGAGCAGCTGGATCTGCGCGACATCACGCTGATGGTGCAGGACTGGGGTGGCCCGATCGGGTTCTGGGTGGCCGGCCGTCACCCCGACCGGTTCAGGGCGTTCGTGATCGGCAACACCTGGGCTTGGCCGATCGGGGACAGGGCGACCAAGACCTTCTCCAGGACCCTCGGCAGCGCTTTCGTCGGCGGGCTCCTGGTGGAGCGCGCGGACGTGTTCACCAACGTCTTCCTGCGAGGCGGTATCAGGCGAAGGAAGCTCTCGCTCGACGAGCGGTTCATGTACAGGCGCCCGCATCCCACCCGCGAGTCGAGGGTGCCGGTGCACGTGATGCCACGCGAGATCCTGGCTGCCCGCGAATTCCTGGCGGAGGTCGAGCAAGGACTGGCGCGGGTCGCCGGCAAGCCTGCGCTGGTGGTGTGGGGTGACAAGGATCCGGGCTTCAGGACGCCGCACCGGCTCCGCTGGGAACGGACGTTCCCGAACCACCGGACCGAGATCCTCCAGGGTGCGTCGCACTACATCCAGGAAGACGCACCGGACGAGATCGTCGCCGCGATCCGGGACTGGTGGCCGGGCGAAGGCTGAGCAGATGTCGCGCGCTGAGCTGGTTCTCACCGCCCAGGAGGCGCGGATGCTGGCCGGCGAGTACGGCGACGGGGTCGCGCTGGCGATGCGCGTCGTCGTCGGCCTGGGCCGGACCGTCGGCGCGTCGCGGCTGGTGGAAATCACCTCGGCGCACGTCGACTCGTGCCTCTACCACGGCAGGGTGAGCCTCGATTTCGCCGGCCGCCTCGTCGCACTCGGCGCGACCGTGTGCGTGCCCACCACGCTGAACGTCGGGTCGATGGATCTGCTCCACCCCGACCTCGTTCGTACCGATACCGAGGTCGAGCGCGAGGTCGCAGTCGGTGGGCGGCAGGTGATGTCGGCGTACCTGGCGCTCGGCTGTACGGCGAGTTGGACGTGCGCGCCGTACCAGCTTCCGGATCGGCCTGGCCTGGGCGAGCACATCGCGTGGGCGGAGTCGAATGCGATCGTCTTCGCGAACTCGGTGCTCGGTGCGCGCACGGACCGCTACGGCGACTTCCTGGACATCTGTGCCGCGATCACCGGACGGGTGCCCTTCTCCGGTCTCCAGACCGACGAGGCCCGGCGAGGAACCTTGGTGTTCGACTGCAGCCTCCTCGACCGTGCCGTTCTGCGGTCCGAGCTGGCCTATCCGCTCCTCGGTCACTATGTCGGCTCGGTCGCCGGTCCAGAGATACCGATCCTCGTCGGTTTACCGGCCGACATCGGCGAGGACAGGCTCAAGGCCTTCGGTGCGGCGGCCGCGTCCTCTGGTGGCGTGGCGATGTTCCACGTTGTCGGTGTGACGCCGGAGGCAGCCACCCTCGACGACGCACTCCAGGGCAAGCATCCGGCCGGTCAGCGGAACGTCAGCCCGGGAGTCCTTCGGGCGACCCGGGCCGAGCTGTCGATGTTCTCCTCGGGTCGCCTCGACGCGGTGAGCGTCGGGACGCCGCACGCGTCGTACGCGGAGTGCGAGGTGCTCGCCGACCTGCTCCGCGACGGTCCACCGATCCACGGCGATGTCTCGTTCTACTTGTCGACCGGTCGGGCGACGCGGGCCCGGGCCCAGCAGAGCGGCGTACTGCGGATCCTCGAGTCTGCCGGGGTGACCGTCGTCGTCGACACCTGCACGTACGTGACGTCGATCCTGTCGCCGGCGGCGAAGAACGTGATGACCAACTCCGGTAAATGGGCCTACTACGCGCCCGGCAACCTCGGGGTCGACGTGGTGCTCGGCTCGATTCAGGACTGCGTGGCCTCCGCCCGCCTCGGGCGCGTAGTCCTCGACGACTCTCTCCTCGGGGAGGATCCGAGATGATGATCCACGCCGAGGTGCTCACCAGCGGGACCGCGGAAGGGTTCACCACCAGGCTGACCGAACCGCTGTCCTTCTGGGGCGGCACCGACGCGCGCGGACGCATCGTCGACCCGCGCCACCCGCAGTACGGCGCCGCACTGGCGGGCTGCGTGCTCGTCATGGAGTCGGGGTGCGGATCGAGTTCGAGCTCGAGCGTGCTGGCCGAGCAGATCCGCTCGCAGGCCGCGCCGGCGGCGATCGTCCTGGCCAGGCCGGACGCGATCGTCGTCCTCGGTGCGATCGTCGCCAGTGAGCTCTACGGCCTCGACGTCCCGATTCTCCTGGTCGAACCACCGGGCCACACCAAGATCCCGGCCGGCATCGTCGTCCGGGTCGAAGCCACCCGCGGCGGCGGTGCCATCAGCTGGTAAGACTCCGGGTACGTCGAGTAGCAGGTGCTCACGATCGGCGGTGGCGGGTGGGGTCGAAGGGGTGGCTGCCGGTCCGACTCGGAGTAGCATCACGCTTATCGCCACCCCAACCGAAGTGGCGCAAGAGGGGCCTCCTGAAGGAGGTGCGATGAGGACACGCAAGTATCAGTTCACGGCCTGTCTCATCGGTGCGCTGGCGCTCGTCGGCGCCGCGTGCGCACCCGAAGAGGAAGAGGCCGGAGAGTTCACGCCGGGCCCGCTGGGCGCAATCACCGTCGAGACGGGCGCACCGATCAAGATCGGGCTCATCCAAGCCATCAGTGGCGACACCGCCAGCCTGGGGACGGACCAGGTGCGAGCGGTCCAGATCGCCATCGACGACAAAGGTGGAAACCTACTCGGGCATCCGATCCGGAACCAGGTCGAGGACGACCTGTGCAAGGCCGAGGGCGGCACCACCGCCGCCCAGAAGCTCGCCGCCGATCCGCAGATCGTCGCCGTCATCGGAACCAGTTGCTCCGGTGCCGCGGTGCCGGCGATGGAGATCCTTTCGGCTAAGGGCGTCCTGATGATCTCGGGGTCGAACACCTCGCCGACCCTGACGTCCGACCTGCGCGGTACGAAGGGCGCCGCCAACCAGAAGGGATATCTCCGCACGGCTCACAACGACATCATCCAGGGCCAGGCCGCGGCGACTTTCGCGTTCCAGCGGCTGGGGGCGAAGCGGGCGGCCACGATCCACGACGGTGACCCGTACACCGAGGGCCTGGCGAACGCCTTCGGTTCCTCGTTCAAGGAACTGGGCGGCACCATCAGCCTGGCGACCGCGATCAGCAAGGGCGACACCGACATGCGGCCGGTGCTGACCGAGGTGGCCGCGTCGACACCGGATGTGGTCTTCTTCCCGATCTTCCAGCCGGAGGCCGACTTCATCGTCAGGCAGGCCAAGGGATTCCCGCTGCTGGCCGACACGAAGAAGCTGTTCGGTGCCGACGGTCTGCTCTCCGATACGTTCATCGTGATCAGTCAGACCGAGGGCATGCACTTCTCCGGTCCCGCGACGCCGACCGGACCGGCGTACGAGGAGTTCGTCGGCAAGTACGAGACGAAGTTCGGCGAGAAGCCCATCCAGGCCTTCCATGCGCACTCCTACGACGCCGTCAACATGATCTTCGCTGCCATCGAGAAGGTGGCGGTGGAGGAGGACGGCACGGTGCACATCGACCGCCAGAAGCTCATCGACGAGTTGCACGCGACCAAGGACTACCAGGGTCTGACCGGGACGCTGTCCTGCGACGAGTTCGGCGACTGCGCCGACCCGAAGATCGACATCGTCCAGAACACGGCGGGCCAGCGGACGATCGACCAGGTCCGGGGCAACGTGCTGTTCACGTTCGAGCCGCCGGAACGCTGAGCGCGCACGGCCGGGCACCCGAGAGCGGGTGCCCGGTCATGCTCGCCTGACGCTCGAGGAGGCACATGGCCAGGACCAACCTCCCGCCGCGAGGACGGGCGGCCGGCCGGCGGGCATTTCGGCTCCCGATCGTCGGTGCGGTCCTCTGGCTGGTTCGGATCGCGGCGATCGCCCTGCTCCTGATCGGCGCTTCCCGCAGTATCGCCAGCATGCGGCTGAGTGGCCAGCAGTGGCGCGACCTGGTGGTGTTCGGGATCGCCCAGGGCTCGGTCTACGCGCTGATCGCCCTCGGCTACACGATGGTCTACGGCGTGCTCCGGTTCATCAACTTCGCGCATGGCGAGGTGTTCATGATCGGCGCGATGACCGGCTACTTCGTCACCGACGGCCTCTCCCGTACGGCGCTGTGGGAGGCCGCCCCGGTCCTGGCACTGCTGATCGCGCTGAGCTGTTGTATGACCGTCTCGGCGGTCGTCGCTCTGGGGCTCGAGCGGGTGGCCTATCGCCCGTTGCGTGGCGCTCCGCGGCTGATCCCCTTCATCACCGCGATCGGCGCGTCGTTCTTCCTGCAATACACGATGGCCAGCCTGTTCGGCACGTCGGTGAAGGCCTATCCGGAGGTGGACATCCTCACCGGGACGTTCACGGTCCTCGGCTTCCGGATCCTCCGGGTCCATCTGCTGGTGATCGTCGCGGCGCTGCTGCTCATGGCCTGCCTCTACCTGTACGTGGAAAAGACCAGGGCCGGGAGGGCGATGCGGGCGGTCTCCGAGGACCCTGAGATCGCCCGGCTGATGGGGGTCGACGTCGACCGGACGATCGCCAGGGTTTTCGGTGTCGGTGGCGCGATGGCGGGGGCGGGCGGCCTGCTGTTCGGGCTGGTGTTCCAGAACGTCTTCTTCCTCAGCGGGTTCCTGCCGGGCATCAAGGCGTTCACCGCGGCGGTGCTCGGCGGCATCGGCAACATCCCGGGCGCCGCTGTCGGTGGGCTGACCCTCGGCATGGTGGAGTCGATGGGCCCGAGCCTGGTACTCGTCGGGCTCGGCATCCCCGCCGCCCACCAACTCAAGGACGTGGTCGCGTTCCTGACCCTGGTCCTGGTGCTGATCTTCCGCCCCACCGGCATTCTCGGTGAACGGGTGAGGGAGGACAGGGGATGACGACGGCCATCGAGATTCCGGTGACCGGCACCGGCCCGCGGGCGCTCAGGCTCGGACTCGTCGGCGGAGCCACTGCGGTCTTCGTGTCCGCCAACGGCATGGTCGAGGCTTTCTCCGAACGCGGGCTGGTCGGTCCCCTGACGCTCGGAGAGCTGTTGCTGCTGGCCGTCCCGCTGCTGGCCGGGTACTTCGCCGGGCGGCCGGAGCCGGTCCGCGAGGGGGTCGAGACCCGGCGCCCCGGCTGGCGGAATGCCGCCGCCGGCCTGCTGGCGGGGCTCACCGGTGGCGTGATGATGGCTGCGTTCGTGCTGCTGATCGCGAGGGTCGATATCCGCGGTGTGTTCCTGAACGTCACCCCAGAGCTGGTCCGCGATGATCCCCGGATCCTCACCCTCGGGCTGGAGCTCGGAGCAGGTATGGGGCTGCTGATCGGCCTGTACGCCGGGCTGGGCGGTCTCGCCGGTGCGGTTCACCTGCTTCCGGACAGTTGGCGCCGAGCTGTCCTGGCCGCGGCCGGGTGGGTGATCGGCTTCGGGTTGATGCAGCAGGTCGTCACCCAGGTCCTTGGCGGGATCCAGGAGCAGCTAGGGATCTGGACAGCACCGCTCAGCGACTTCTTGTACGACGACAGCGGTGCTCTCAGCATTCCGGGCGTCGCCGTGGTCGCGGTGGTGGGGTTCTGCCTTCAGCTGCAGGCATCGCGGCGGCGGCCCAATCCCGTCCGGACCCGGTTCGAGGGGCTTCCTGACCGGAGCCGCCGGATCCTCCGGATTGCTGCCCTGGCCGGGCTCCTGCTGCTGCTCGGCCTTCTCCCGCAGGTGATCGGGCCGTTCCTCAGCGAGGTGCTCAACATCGCCGGCATCTTCCTGCTGATGTCGCTCGGGCTGAACATCGTGGTGGGGTTCGCCGGTCTGCTCGATCTCGGCTACGTCGCGTTCTTCGCGGTGGGCGCCTACACGGCCGCGCTGCTGACCTCGCCCCAGTCGAGCCTCGGCGTCGGCTGGGTGTTCTGGCTCGCGGTACCTTTCGTGGTGCTCGCCTCGGCGGTGGCGGGGCTGTTGGTGGGTACGCCGGTGCTGGGCATGCGCGGCGACTACCTTGCCATCGTCACGCTCGGATTCGGCGAGATCGCCCGGCTGCTGTTCCTGTCCGACTGGCTCAAGCCGACGTTCGGCGGGGCGCAGGGGATCATCCAGGTCGGCGACATCACCATCGGGCCACTCGAGATCCGAAGCCCGCAGGCGTTCTTCTACGTCATCTTCGCCTTCGTCCTGCTCGCGGCCTACGCGACGTACGCGCTGCAGGACTCACGGATCGGCCGGGCCTGGATGGCGATGCGCGAGGACGAGGCGGTCGCGGAGGCGATGGGTGTCGACATCGTCACCGCCAAGCTCTCGGCCTTCGTCGTCGGGGCCGTGCTGGCCGGCTTCGGAGGCGCCCTGTTCGCCACCAAGATCGGCTCGGTGTTCCCGCACAGCTTCAACGTCATCGTGTCGATCACGGTGCTGGTGGTGATCATCGTGGGCGGCATGGCCAGCGTGCCCGGCGTGATCCTCGGCACCCTGGTGCTCGTGGGTCTGCCGGAGCTGCTGCGCGAGTTCGAGGAGTATCGCTTCCTCATCTACGGCGCCCTGTTGATCTTCATGATGCTCCGGCGACCGGAAGGGTTCGTGCCGAGCAAACGCCGGGCCGAGGAGCTGCATGAAGAGGAGCTGGCGCAGGACGACTGGCTGCAGCCGCAGGACACCGGCACCCAGGACCCCGGCACCCGGGACCCCGGCACCCAGACCAGGCCGAGTTGAGGGGGGATCGGCATGGCACTGTTCGAGATCCGCGGGCTCACCAAGGACTTCGGTGGAGTCCGGGCCGTCGACGACCTCGACCTCCACGTGGACCAGGGCGAGATCGTTTGCGTCATCGGCCCGAACGGCGCCGGCAAGACCACCCTGTTCAACCTCGTCACCGGGATGATCCGGCCCGACCGGGGCGAGATCGTCTTCGATGGGCGCAATGTCGTCGGCCTGCGTCCCAGCCAGGTCATCGAGCTCGGGATCGCCCGCACGTTCCAGAACGTCCGCTTGTTCCCGGAGATGAGCGTCCGGGAGAACGTCATGGTCGCCCGGCATTGCAGGACCGGGTCCGGGATGCTCAAGGCGGTGCTGCGGCCGCCGTCGTTCCGGCGGGAGGAGGCGGAGACCCGGCTTCTAGCCGAACAGGCGCTGGCGTTCTTCGGCAGCCGGCTGGTCGGATGGCGGTTCGACACCCCGGCGCGCTCCCTGTCGTACGCCAACCGGCGGCGGCTGGAGATCGCCCGCGCGCTCGCGTCGGAGCCGAAGCTGCTGCTGCTCGACGAGCCGACCGCTGGGATGAACCCGCAGGAGACCGGGGAGTTGATCGGTCTGATAAGGCGGATGCGGGACGAGATCGGCGTCACGATCGCCCTCATCGAGCACGACATGCGGCTGGTGAAGGGGGTGTCCGAGCGGGTCGTCGTCCTCGATTACGGACACCTGATCGCCGAGGGCCGCTACGACGAGGTAGCGAGCAACGACCGCGTGATCGAGGCCTACCTCGGCCGGAAGGCGAGCGCGACATGACTGACGCCGAGCCGCTCCTCAGGCTGCGCAACGTCAGTACGCACTACGGCGCGATCCAGGTCCTGCGCGAGATCGACCTCGAGATTCGCCGGGGCGAGGTGGTCTGCCTGCTGGGCGGCAACGCCAGCGGCAAGACCACGATGCTGAAGACGATCCTCGGCTCTGTGGTCCCGACCCAGGGCGAGGTGCTGCTCGACGGCCGGCGCATCACCGGCCTGCCGACGCAACGACTGGTCGGCCTGGGCTTGTCGATGGTCCCGGAGAACCGCCGTTTGTTCAAACGCATGACCGTGCGCGAGAACCTGGAGCTCGGCTGCTACCTCAGGCGGGACACCGAGGAGGTCGAGAAGGACTTCGAGCGGGTCTACACCCTCTTTCCGAGGGTGAGACAGCGACTCGGCCAGCGGGCCGGGACGCTGTCCGGTGGCGAGCAGCAGATGGTGGCGATGGCCCGGGCGCTGATGGCACGGCCGAAGCTGCTGCTGATGGACGAACCCTCGATGGGCCTGGCCCCGGTCCTGGTCGAGCAGAACTTCGAGATCATCCGCGAGATCAACCAGCAGGGGACCACGGTCTTCGTCGTCGAGCAGAACGCGACCATGGCCCTCTCGATCGCCGACCGCGGCTACGTGCTGCAGACCGGGAAGATCGTGCTGGCCGACACGGCGGAGAAGCTGATGAGCAATCCGCGGATGCAGGCCGCCTACCTCGGCGAGCTGTGAGGAGCCGGGCCCGCCGGCTGCCGACGGGCCCGTGTCGAGGTGGTCAGGGGAGTGAGAACTCCTGAGTCTGCGGGTTGAGGTGGCCGAGGCGCAGTGCACCAGCGGTCGTCCGGTCGCTGAGCCGGAAGACGTTCAGCCCTTCGGTGATGCTCGACTCGTAGATGAAGTTGTTGTACCAGTACGACGACCAGGCGCCGCCGAGGTCGGGTGGGGAGATGGCAGGCGGGTCGGACCAGCCGACGGTGACCGGGTTGGCCGGGTCGGTGAAGTCGGTGGCCCAGGTGCCGGCCTGGTAGTGCCCGCCGATCGCGACGTACCGGCCGCTGCGAAGCGGCACGATGTTGTAGTTGTGGATCGTGCAGTTCTCGCCGACGCCATCCTGTCCGCGCGGCAGGGTCCACTGACCGAGCTTGGCGCCGGTCGTGGCGTCGTAGAAGAACATGCTCTTGTCCACCGCGGGATCGGTGGTCTGACACTCCGGCTCGGCGCCGCCACCGGGCTCCCAGCCGGCGGCGATGATCTTGCCGTCCCAGGTGAAAATGGTCGAGTGCCAGCGGCCGTTCGTGCCGGCCTGGCCGACGCCGGGTTCGGTGATCGTGAACAGCAGGACCGGATCCTCGGGGCTGCCGCCCGGCGTGCCGTTCGCGCCGATGTCGAAGACGTTGATGGTGTCAGCGCTCGCGCAGACCACCTTGTTGACCTGGCCGAGGATTGCCCCGGCGTCGTGGCATCCGGTCCGGACGTCCGTGGTCGGTCCGGCCAGCGGCTCGCGATGGATCAGGCTCGCGGCGGCCGGATCGTCCACCGGTACGGCGATGACGTCCATGAAGTCACCGACCGGGTCGTCCAGGGCTCGGGTGCCGTCGACACAGCCCGCGCTGCTCGAGTTGTTGCTGTAGACGATCAGACGTCCCTGCGAGACGCCGGCGCCCGTGAGGGTGTGCGAGCCACAGGGCAGCGAGACGGACGCGACGAGCGCGGGGTCCGCGAGGTCGCTGATGTCGAAGACATGCACGCCCTCCCAACCGGCCGGTACGGTCTGGCCGTCACAGAGCCGAGGGGTGGTCTTCTTGGAGTTCCACGACCGGACCAGGATGTCGCCCCGGACGTAGATGTCTCCCTGGTCGCCGTTGCACCGCTGGTGCAGGATCTCCCGCGGGGCGTCCGGGTCGGCGATGTCGATCACCCGGAAGCCGTCGTAGTTGCCGTGGAACGCCAGCCTCCCCCGGAAGGCGAGATCGGAGCTGATGTGGCGCACGCCGTCCGGCTCCCCCAGGAACGTCGCCGGGTGCGGGCTGTGCCCCAGGGCGTGCATGTTCGGTGTGTGCGGGTTGGTCGCGTGGTCGGCGACCGCGGTCGAAGGGATGATCAACACCCCGGCGCTCAGTATCGCGCCGAGGATGTGACGAACGTGCCGTGACATGGTGATGCCTCCCTGATCGTGTGACGGGTTGTCAGGCACGGACCGGATGGCCGGCCCCGGCGGTTCCGGGGCCGGCCAGTCGGCCTTCAGCGGAACAGGATTTCCTGGGTCTGCGGGTTGTCGCGGGACAGGCTCGCCGCGCCGGCCACCGCCGGATGGTTGATGGAGAACACGTCGAACCCACGAGTGATGTCGTTCGCGTAGATGAACCCGTTGTGCCAGTACGACGACCAGGTGTCCGCCGCGATCGGGTCACCCGCCCGGTAGAAGCCGATCTCCACCGGGTTCGCCGGATCGGTGAGATCGGCCACCGTGGTGCCGCCGGTGTACGCGGCAGAGACCAGGATGTCCCGGCTCACACCCGGTACCAGGTTGAAGTTGTGCATCGTGCAGACGCCGGTCTCGGCGCGTGGCAGCTTGTAGTGGCCGAGCTCCGCGCCCGAGGTGACGTCGTAGATCCACACCGCTCCGGTGGTCGGCGGGTCCTGCGCGCGGCACCGCGGGAGGGCGCCGCCGCCCGCCTCGTCACCGAACACGACGCGCTCACCATCCCAGGTGAACGCCGCCGAGTGCCAGGCCCGCACCTCCTCGGTGGTCAGCGTGTGCAGCACCGTCGGCCTGGTGGGATCACTGATGTCCCAGATCTGGCCGACGCTGAGGCACGCCGCCGCCGCGAGCTTGAGCGGCTTGAGAACGGAGAAGTCGTGGCAGCCTCTGGTGTCCAGCAGTGCGCCCGGCGGCACGAGATCGTCGAGTTCCAGCCGCGACGCGTCGAAGGTCGGCACCCCGGTGGTTGGCGGAGTCGCGACGACCCTCGCCTTGTCCGGGTTGTTCACAGCGACGTGGATCACCGAGATCTTGCCGTGGTCCTGCCGGCAGTGCGGTCCGAGCGAACCAGGCGTCACCCCGTACGACGCCACATAGATGAACACGCTGTTCCTGCCGGCAGGAACGAGCGCGTGGGTGTGCGAGCCGCAGTCGGTGCGTACCGACGCGATGTGTTTGACGTTGGCCGGGTCCCGCACGTCGAAGATCCGCACACCTTCCCAGGCGGCGGGGTTGGACGCCGTGGTGTTGGTGCTGTCGCAGCTGGGCTTGGTCTGCGGCGTGTCGACCGAAGAGAACAGCAGGCCGTTGTAGATGGACACGTCCCCCTGCCCGCCGTTACACGGGAAGAACGTGACCTGCTGTGCGGCCGCCGGGTTCGAGATGTCGATGATGCGGAATCCCGTGAAGGTTCCCGCATAGGCGTACCGGCCTTCGAAGGCCAGATCGGACTGGGTCGCGTTGTCGACCTTGGGGAGGTTCTTCAGCAACGTCATGTTGTCGCTGTGCAGATCTGGAGCACCGCCGCCGGTGGGCGGGTGCGTTCCGTGATCGTGTTCCGGATCGTGTGCGCCGGCCGAGATCGGGAGCAGCATGATGCCCATTACCGTCGTCCCGATCGTCAGGAGGCGCCATCGCCGCCTCATGTCCACTCCTTCCGAGAGACGTGCAGTGGCGCTGTTGCCACTGCCCCGTGAGGTGGCCGTGATCGGGCCGAAAGTGTCAACCGGCGAACCAGTCTGACCTGCGCCCCGCGCCGGCCGGCCTGACCAGCCGGCAGCGGATTCCCTCGTGATCGGTCGACAAACCGGGCGCCCCCCGAGGATGCGCGACCTCTGTTGACGATCCGCACGCCTCTGGGCGATGTCAATGGTTCGCGCTCGGTCGCCGACGCCGACCTCGACTCGATCTTCCGCATGGCTTCCCGCCGTCGCACCGCTGGTCCGATGCCGAGACCGGGAGACCCTTCGGCTGACCAAAACGAACACCGAGCGCGGCGCCGGATCGACCCGATGCCTCGCTCGTTTCGGTGATGCTGCGTGATCGCCCTCTCGCGCAGCGCCGGCCTTTCGACCAGTTGGCAAGAAGGGTTGCAACGTTTCATCCGACGGTAACCGCCCAGGCACGCAGCGCTGTGCCCGAACTGTCACCGGCTCAAGGCTGTTGCGATGTTTGACTTAGTTGTAACGTGTGCGAAACCGGAGATGCTTAACCCCGTTAAGTAACCACCGGATCCGCTCGTTTTCGGAGGTGCGACCCATGCCTGCTCGAATCCCGAACGCCGGTCTGTCCCGGCGCGATCTGCTCAAGCGAACCGGTGGACTGGCGGCACTCGCCGCCTTCACCGCGGCCTGCGGCAGCAATACCGGCCGACCGGCCGGCACCGGGGGTGACGGCGGCGGCAGCAAGGCGACGCTGTCGCAGTGGTACCACCAGTACGGCGAGGCAGGCACCAAGGAAGCCGCGCTCAAGTACGCCAAGGGCTACGGCGACGCGACCGTCGGCGTGCAGTGGGTGCCGGGGGACTACGGCGCCAAGCTGGCCTCGGGTCTGCTGTCCAGCAACGGCCCGGACGTCTTCGAGAGCCAGTTGAACGTGGCGATGGTGAAGAGCAACCAGGTGGTGCCGCTCGACGACATCCTCGGCGACGTCAAGGACGACTTCAACCCGAACGACCTGAAGACGAACACCATCGACGGCAAGCTCTACGGCATCAAGATGATCGACGACCCGCAGGTCTTCTACTACCGCAAGAGCCTGTTCGACCAGGCCGGGATCAAGCCGCCGGAGACGGTCGACGACCTGATCGCGGCGGCCAGGGAACTCACCACCGACAAGGTGAAGGGCATCTTCGTCGGCAACGACGGCGGCTCGATCATCGGCGGTCCGGCGCTCTGGTCCTCCGGCGGTGCCTACCTGACCGACGACAACTTGCCCGGTTTCGCGAACCCGCGGGCGGCTCAGGCCTTCGGGAAGCTGCACGAACTGTTCGCGAGCAAGAGCGTCCTGCTCGGCGCGCCGGCCGACTGGTGGGGCCCGGGCGCCTTCGTCCAGGGCCTGGCCGCGATCCAGTGGACCGGCCTGTGGGCGATGCCGGCCATCCAGAAGGCGCTCGGCGACGACTTCGGCGTCTTCGCCTATCCCAAGCTCGATGCCCAGGGCAAGCAGGCGCTGCCGTCCGGCGGCTGGACCCAGTTCGTCTCGGCCAAGAGCGCGAACATCGAGGCGGCGAAGAAGTTCGTCAAGTGGCTGTGGGTCGACAACACCGAGTTCCAGGAGGACTGGAACCTCAACTACGGCTTCCACATCCCGCCGCGCAAGAGCCTGGCCGCCAAGGCGACCAAGCTGCAGAGCGGTACGGCGGCCGAGGTGGTCAAGCTCAACCAGGACTTCGGCGTCGTCGACCGGCCGGCCTGGACGCCGAAGATGGGCACCGGGTTCACCGACCTGCTGACCAACGTGATCCGCAAGGGCGCCGACCCGGCCGCCGAGATCACCAAGCTGGACAAGACCGTGAACACCGAGTTGGCGAGGCTCTTCGGGTGAGCAGCGGGGCCGCCACCAAGACCCGGAAGGCCGGCGCCGCGAAGGCGCCGGCCGGTCCGGCCGGCGACAGGAAGTCGCGGCAGTCGGCAACGCGCGGCAACATCCTGTGGTTCTGGGCGTTCGTCGGGCCGTTCGTGCTCGGCCTGCTGGTCTTCTCCTACCTGCCGATCCTGTGGAGCCTGGTGCTGAGCTTCTTCGAGGCGCAGAACACCGTCACGCCGTCGAAGTTCGTCGGGCTGCAGAACTACCTCGACATGCTGACCGACCGCAACTTCCTCAGCAGCCTGGGCACCTTCACGGTCTTCGCGATCTTCATCGTGCCGCTGACCTTCGTGATGTCGCTGGCGCTGGCATTGCTGGTGAACCAGGTGAAGGTGGCCCGGGCGTTCTTCCGGTCGGTGTTCTTCCTGCCGACCGCCTGCTCGTACGTGGTGGCCTCGCTGATCTGGAAGCTCTCGATCTTCAACGGCGTCCGGTTCGGCCTGGCCAACACCGTGCTCGGCTGGTTCGGGATCGACCAGATCGCCTGGCTGTCCACGGTCGACCCGCCGCTGTACTGGATCCCGATCGTGTCGGTCCGGCTCTGGCTGCAACTGGGCTTCTACATGATCCTGTTCATCGCCGGACTGCAACGGATCTCGCCGACGCTCTACGAAGCGGCGTACGTCGACGGCGCCAGGCCCGGCTGGCAGGTGTTCCGCTACATCACCTGGCCGCAACTGCGGGCCACCTCGGTCGCAGTACTGCTGCTGAACCTGATCGCGGCCTACCAGGCCTTCGACGAGTTCTACAACCTGGTCGGCAACGTGAACTTCGCCCGGCCGCCGCTGGTCTACCTCTACAGCATCTCGCTCGGCTCGATCCAGGATCTCGGCCACGGCAGTGCCGGGGCGATGATCCTGGCGGTGGTCATCATGGTGCTCACCCTGTTGCAGAGCAAGATCTTCGGCTTCGGGAAGGCGAACGACTGATGGCCGCCATCGAGAGGACCGCCGGGACCCCGCAACCGATCGGCTACACCCGCAGCCCGCTGGGCATGGCCGGATCCGTACTGCGCTGGATCGCGCTGATCATCGCGACCGCGCTGTTCATGATCCCGTTCTACCTGGTACTGCGGAACGCGTTGTCGACCGAGGCGGACATCACCGCGGTGGACTGGAAGTTCTTCCCCACCGATCTGCAGTGGGGCAATATCGGCGAGCTGTTCAACGACGAGAACGTGCCGATGGCGCGGGCGCTCTACAACTCGGCCGTGGTCGGCATCCTCGGCACCGGCGGGCAGTTGCTGCTGGCATCGATGGCCGGCTACGGGCTGGCCCGGATCCCGTACCGGCACGCCGACAAGGTGTTCTACGCGGTGATGGCGACGCTGATGATCCCGGCCGCGGTGAGCTTCATCCCCAGCTTCATCGTGGTGTCGTCGCTGGGCTGGGTCTCCACGCTGCGCGGGCTGATCATCCCGACCCTGTTCAGCGGGTTCGCGGCGTTCCTGTTCCGGCAGTACTTCCTCGGCTTCCCCAAGGAACTCGAGGAGGCGGCCCGGGTGGACGGCGCCGGGTACTTCGCCACCTTCTGGCGGATCGTGGTGCCGAACTCGCTGCCGTTCTTCGCGGCGATCGCGGCGATCACGTTCATCGCCAACTGGAACTCGTTCCTCTGGCCGCTGGTGATCGGCCAGGACTCGAGTTCGTGGACGGTGCAGGTGGCGATGTCGACCTTCATCACCGCGCAGACGATCAACATCCACCAGCTCTTCATGGCCGCGGCCGTGTCGATCCTGCCGCTGGTGCTGATCTTCGCGTTCCTGCAGCGCTATCTGATCCAGGGCGTCACCCAGTCCGGCATCAAGGACTGACAAGGTCCGGAAACTGGCGGGGAAAGACCGCGGCGGGAGCCCCTGACCGGCTCCCGCCGCACCGCCTCAGCTTTCGGCCGGCACCTGGTAGGTGGGGGTGATGATGGCGCGGGCGAGCGTGTGGAACGCCAGGTTGAAGCTGACCACCGCGGCGCTGGCCTCGCCGTCGATGTCCAGCGCCTCGACGTCGATCGCGTGCACCACGAAGTAGTAGCGGTGCACCTGGTCGCCCGCGGGCGGGGCGGCGCCGCCGTACGACTTGGTGCTGAAGTCGTTGCGGAGGTGGAAGGCGCCGTTCTCCAGCCGCTCGGTGGTGCCGGCACCGGCCGGGAGCTCGGTCACGCTCGCCGGGAGGCCGACCAGGATCCAGTGCCAGAAACCGGACGGCGTGGGCGCGTCCGGGTCGAAGCAGGTGACGACGAAACCCTTCGTCTCGGCCGGGAAGCCCTCCCAGCTGAGCTGCGGCGAGGTGTTGCCGCCGGCGAAGGCGTGGTCGTCGCTGAGAGGCTCGCCGTCCGTGACGTCGGTACTGGTGACCGTGAACCGGCCGACCTCGGGAAGCAGGCTGTACGGGTCCGGTGCTACTGGCCGTTCGAGCGACATCGGTGATCCTCCGGGATCTTCGCTGACATGTGGTGAATCCGACATTACTGTTCCCGCTGCACGGGACCTGGCCGGGGACCGATCGCAAAGATGGGAAGATCGGTGCTGGTCGTGTCCAGGCGGCCCGAGGCGAGTGGAGGGACCCAGCGGTGGAGGAGTATCTGGCCCGGATCGGGCCGGCCGACCAGACGGCGATGCGCGCGGCCACGGAGCGTCAGCTGGCGCTGACGAAACCGGCCGGTTCCCTCGGCGTGCTGGAGGAGCTGTCGGTCCGGGTGGCCGGGATGACCGGTGTCTGCCCGCCCGCGGTCCCGACCGCCGCCGTCGTGACCGTGTTCGCCGCCGACCACGGCGTGCACGCCCAGGGCGTCTCGCCCTGGCCGCAGGAGGTCACCGGCGCGATGCTGGCGAACTTCGCCGCCGGAGGCGCCGCGGTGAACGCGTTCGCGGCGAACAACCGGGTCGACGTCCGGGTGGTCGACGTGGGCGTGGCCGCTGACGTGGGCGAACTGGACATCGTGCACGCCAAGGTACGTCCCGGCAGCCGGGATCTGTCGGTGGAGAACGCGCTGACCGAGGACGAGGTGCTGGCCGCGGTCGCGGTCGGGTTCGAGCTCGCGGACAAGCTGGTCCGCGACGGGTACCAGTGCCTGTTGACCGGTGACATGGGCATCGCGAACACGACGGCCTCCGCCGCGTTGATCGCGACCTTCACCGGGGCGACGGCTGACGACGTCACCGGGCGGGGGACTGGCATCGACGACGCCACCTTGGCCCACAAGACGGGCGTAGTACGGGATGCGCTGGCGTTGCACGAGGTGCCCGCTTCGGAGCCGCTCGCAGCGCTGGCGGCGTACGGCGGGCTGGAGCACGCGGCGCTCGCCGGGTACATCCTCGGAGCGGCGGCGAACAAGGTGCCGGTGATCCTGGACGGCGTGATCGCCGGGGCTGCCGCACTCGTTGCCCAGGCGCTGCATCCGGCCGTGATCGACTACTGCATCGCCGGACACCGCTCGGCCGAGCCTGGCCACGCGGTCGCGCTGAAGACGCTCGGGCTGCAGCCGCTGGTGGATCTCGACCTGCGGCTGGGGGAGGGGACGGGCGCAGTACTGGCCTTCCCGATCCTGACCTGCGCGGTGCGGGCCCTGGCCGAGATGGCGACCTTCGAGTCGGCGGGAATCGACGCGTGAGCGATCAAGCGCCGTACCTGTCCGGGCTGGTTCTCACCGGCCGCCGGGTCGTGGTCGTCGGCGGCGGCGGTGTCGCCCAGCGACGGCTGCCGCGGCTGCTCGAGACGGGTGCGCAGATCGACGTCATCTCCCCGGCGATCACGCCGACGATCGAGGGCCTGCTGACCAATCCCGACCTGCGCTGGATCGAGCGCGGGTACGCCGACGGCGACCTCGCCGGCGCCTGGTACGTCGTGGTCGCGACGGATGATGCCGCGGTCAACGACCAGGTCTCCGCCGAGGCCGAGGAGCGGCGGATCTTCTGCGTCCGCTCCGACGACAGGTCCCGGGCGACGGCCTGGACGCCTGCCTCGGGACAGCACGACCAGGTGACCATCGGCGTCCTCGGCGGCGGGGACCACCGGCGGTCGGCCGCGGTACGGGACGCGATCCTGGAAGAGTTGCGTGAAGGAGCGCTCGGCGCGCGGGACTCGCTGGCCAAGCAGCCCGGCGTGTACCTCGTCGGCGGTGGCCCGGGCGACCCGGATCTGATCACCGTGCGCGGGCGGCGGCTGCTGGCCGAGGCGGACGTGGTGGTCGCCGACCGGCTGGCTCCGCAGCCTCTGCTGGAGGAACTGCACTCCGACGTCGAACTGATCGACGCGGCGAAACTGCCCCGCGGGCGATCGGCCCAGCAGGAGGAGATCAACCGGATCCTGGTCGACCGCGCCCTGCAGGGCAAGGTGGTGGTCCGGCTCAAGGGCGGCGATCCGTACGTGTTCGGCCGCGGCTTCGAGGAGGCGCTGGCCTGCGCCGAGGCCGGAGTGACCTGGACCGTCGTGCCCGGGATCACCAGTTCGATCGCGGTTCCCGCTGTGGCGGGGATCCCGGTGACGCACCGCGGGGTGACGCACGAGTTCACCGTGGTGTCCGGCCACATTCCGCCCGGTCACCCGGACTCACTGATCAACTGGGAGGCTCTGGCGCAGCTGCGCGGGACGCTCGTACTGCTGATGGCGGTGGAGAACCTGCCGGTGATCGCCTCCACTCTCATTTCTGCCGGCAAGGATCCCGGTACGCCGGCGGCGGCGATCGCCGACGGCACTCTGCCGGGCCAGCAGCAGGTGACCTCCAACCTGGCCGGGATCGCCGAGGCGATGTCGGCAGCGGGTGTCGGGGCTCCCGCGATCGTTGTCATCGGCAACGTAGTGGACGTGGCGTCCGGGCTGGCCACGGCTGGTGCCGCGCCGGCTGAGGGGTCATGAGTCCACTCGTTCCGGTCCAGGACGCCGCGGACGCGCGGCTGGGGGACTACGTCCAGTTGCGCGAGGTGAATCTGCGCCGGCTGCTGGAGGAGGAGCACGGGCTCTTCATCGCCGAAGGCGACAAGGTGATCCGCCGGGCGGCCGAGGCGGGGTACGAGCCGCGGTCGTTCCTGCTGGCTCCGCGCTGGCTGGACTCGCTGGCCGACGTGCTGGAGAAGTGGCCGACGGTGCCGGTCTACGTGGTGACCGAGGAACTGGCCGAGCAGGTGACCGGATTCCACGTACACCGCGGCGCGCTGGCGTCGTACCGGCGTCGGCCGGCGGCCGGGCTGGACGGGCTGCTGACCGGCCGGCGGATCGCGATCTTCGACGACATCGTCGACCACACCAACGTCGGGGCCGGCTTCCGCGCCGCCGCGGCGATGGGCGTCGACGCCGTGCTGATCACGCCGACCTGTGCCGATCCCTTGTACCGGCGCTCGATCAAGGTCTCGATGGGCACGGTCTTCCAGGTGCCGTGGACCCGCCTGACGTCCTGGCCCGGTGACCTGGCGCAGGTGAAGGACCGCGGCTTCGTCACCGCCGCCTTCGCGCTGACCGACGACTCCATCAGCCTCGACGAGTTGACCGCCCGCCGAGACGAGAAGCTCGCCCTGATCTTCGGCACCGAAGGCCACGGCCTCAAGCCACACGTGCTCGACCAGGCCGACCTGACCGTACGCATCCCGATGGCAGGCGGAGTCGACTCCCTGAACGTGGCATCCTCAGCAGCAGTCGCCTTCTACGCCACCCGGCCCTGACCGCGAACTTCTCGCGTGCTCAGCGCGACGAAGGCCGCGGTGGCGAAGGCGGTCAGCGCTGCCGGTACGAAGAACACGTGCGGGAGGCCGATGGCCGCCACGCCCAAGCCCCCGATCGCGCCGCCTATCGCGGAGCTGACGGGGATGGCGCTGAGGAAGACGCCGGATGCGGTCGCGACGCCCTCGGGGTAGAGCCGTTGGGCGATCGACACTCCGAGCGCTCCGACGCAGGCCCAGAGGCCGGCCGTCAGCGCTTGTCCGAGGAACAACATGCCGACTGAGCCGCTCGTCGCGTACGCGAGGTTGCCGGCCAGACCCAGCGCGGCCCCGCCGGTCATGACCGGCAGCGCTCCGAATCGATCGGCCAGCCTGGCCACCACGGGGAGCAGCAGCAATTCCAGCAGCGGCTGGATTCCGATCACCGCGCCGCGCATCGAGTCGGACAGGTGCAGCTGATCGGCCATGTAGATCGGGAGGTAGCCGAACTTGATCGTGTCGCCGGTCATCGCCAGCACGCAGACGGCGGTGAAGACCAGCAGCGGCATCATCTGGTCGATCTGTCGCCGGCCCGTGGGGCGCTCGGGCAGGACCAGATCTTGATAGCGCTCCACCTTCTGCCGACCGAACGGGATCATTTGGGCGAAGACGCAGGTGGCTGTCGCCACCAGCAGAGCGCGAAGGCCGAAGACCCCACCGAACCAGCTGCCCAGGACCGGGCCGAGGATCCAGCCGGCCGTGAAGGCCATCCGGATGGTCGCGACGACGCGGTTGTCGGCTTTCGTCGGGTGCCGGCTGAGTTCGTCGCGGCAGGCCGCGAACAGTAGTGCCATCGAGCCGCCGGAGATGCTCAGGGCCACCGCGCTGATCACGAAGGGAAGCCAGACCGAGTTCGCGGCTGCCATCGCGAGCCAGCCCGCGGCGCCGATCAGCGCGCACAGCCGGAACAGGAGCAGCCGGTCGTGGGTCCGGTCCGACAGCCGGCCGACGAGGAAGCCCGCCACCGGGGCAGCCAGGTTCGTCACGTAGTAGAGGCCGGCCACGGGGAGCGGAGTGCCCAGTTCGCGGACCAGGAACAGGGTGAGTTGAGGTGTCGCGGCCGACATCCCGATACCGGCGATCAGCAAGGACAAGAACGCCGAACGGTAGAAACGCGACCGGAGAACGACGCTCAGCGCAGACTCGGACCGGTCGAGCATCAGCCTCCACCTCGTCGATCGGGACAATCCCGCGCCAGGGTCGGGGCGGCTCATTGACGAGGCGTACGCCGAGGTCGGCGCGACGAGCGGGTGCGTCGCAGTGGGAACGATATCCGGCCGTTCGGGGCGCAGCCTTGCCGTCTCGCCGTGCGGGCAGGTGGAGCCGACTCCCTCGACATGGCATCGTCGACTTTGCCCATCCATCAGGCGCTGCTCACGCGGAGGTTGCTGATGCGCACAACAGAACGCCTGTTACTGCGCCCTTTCCGCGACGAGGACCTCCCGGCCTGGGGCGACCTGAACACCGACCCCGAGGTGATGCGGTACCTCGGTGGTCAACCCTTGAGTCGAGCCGAGTCGGACGCGATCGCCGCCGGCGTGAACGCGCAGTACGTGGCCGAGGGCATCGGATTCCTCGCGATCGAACGCCGCTCGGACGGCGCCTTCCTCGGCGCCGCCGGCCTCACCCGCGAGCAGTGGCACCCAGACGACATCGAAATAGGCTGGCGCCTGGCCCGCTTCCACTGGGGCCACGGCTACGCCTCAGAAGCTGCGTCCTCTTGGCTGGCCTACGCCTTCACCGACCTGTCGTTGCCTCGGGTGATAGCCACCACGGACGCTCCTAATCTCCACAGCATCGCGGTCATGAAGCGCATAGGCATGACCTTCGACCACGCCACCGAACTGGTCGAAGATGGCGAACCATTCGACGCCGTCATCTACTCGATCACGCAAGAAGCCTGGAGCGGTGGCGTGCTGGCTCGCAGTACTGGATAGGCAGGGACTGTGGTTCTGGTGGGCTCAGAGTCAGAGGTAGTCGCCCGGTAAATAGCCTCCTGAGCCACTGCGTTAAGCGCGACATGCACCGTAGTCAACTGCGGCACTACGTCGCGCAGCGTCGTGATGTCGTCGAAGCCGGCGACGCCGATGTCCTCGGGGATCCGGAGGCCGCGTTCTCTGAGGCCGGCGAGGGCGCCCAGCGCCAGGTCGTCGGTCACCGCGAAGACGAGTTGGAGGTCGCGTACGTCGGCGTCGGTGAGCGCGAGCACGAAATCGCGGGCACCGGTCCAGCTGAACTCGGGATGGTGAACCCTGGCGCCGTTGACGCCGGACTCGACCAGCCCAGCGACGAACCCCTCGACCCGCCTCTGCATCGAGAGCAGGGGAGTGCCGCTGCCGAGGATCAGGCACCGCTCGTAGCCGAGCGCGGCCAATTCGCGGGCGAGTTGCCGGGAGCCCTCGTGGTTGTCGAAGTCGACGGTCTCGAACGGTAGGTCGGACCGGCTGATGAGGACCACCCGGCCGCCGGTCTCCTCGTACCGGCGCAGTTCGTCGATCAGCTGCTGCTCGGACGGCGGATCGACGTACCCGGTGCCGGCCAGGATGATCGCCCGCGGCTGCTGGCCGCGCAGTTCGCGGACCAGGTCGAGCTCGCGATCGGCCTGCCGCTCGGTGACCGCGATCGAGACGTGCAGGCCGATCGCCTCGGCCTGCTTCATGATCTCGGCCGCCATCGCGGCGAAGTACGGGTCGGAGATCAGGCTGATCACCAGGGCGATCGTCCGCGAGGTGCCACGCGCCATCGCCTGGGCCGGCAGGTTCGGCGTGTAACCGAGCTCGCGGGCGGCCTGCAAGACGCGCTCCCGGTAGGCCTCGGCGACCTTGCGGGAGCTGCCGTTGAGCACCCGGGAAGCAGTCGGCTGGGACACCCCGGCCTGCCGCGCGACGTCGTCGAGCGTGACGGGCCGCCTCGATCCCGAGCCACCTGACAGCGCACTCACCGCGGCAGCTTATCGGCCGGAAAACCGCTGGACGTGGCTGATGGGATGGACGGCATGCGGAAAGTCGTCCTGATCACCGGTATGCAGGCCGCCGGGAAGTCCACCATCGCGCCGTTGCTGGCCGCCCGGCTCGGCCCACCGGCCGCGACCGTGGACGGCGACGTCTTCTTTCACGCGGTCGTCTCCGGCGCGGTAGGCATGACCCCGGACCCCGATCCCGAGGCCGTCCGCCAGCTCGAACTCCGGTACGACGCCAGCGCGCTCGTCGCCCGGCACTACCTCGACGCAGGCTTCGACTTCGTCTGCTCCGACTTCATCCTCGGTTCGCACGTCACCCGCTGGCTCGACTCCTTCGCGGGGTTCGCCGAAGCACATTTGGTCGTGCTGGTCCCCTCCGTCGGGTCCATCGTCGAGCGAGAACTGAGCCGCGGCTCCAACGCCTACCGGGACTGGCAAGGACCCGGGATGACGCTGGCCGACGCAGTCGCCGCTCTGCAGGAAGGCTTGGCGGATACTCCCCGACGCGGCCTCTGGCTCGACACCACCGATCAGACCGCGGCGGAGTCGGTCGAGGCGATCTTGGCTGCCGAAATGCGGTCGTCGCGCTGGCAGCCCGTCGAGTAGGGTCGAATCGCTAGTGCCTAGGGTTCCGCTGTCGTCCGTTCCGATCTGAATCAGGACCGACAGGACTGGTCCGAGCGGCACCACCGAGCCGGCCTGATGCCGGTTCGGTCATCTGACGGGACAAAAGCCTGGAGGACCCGGCTGTTCGCGTGCGCGGACGCCCTGGAGGGTCCGGCATGAATCTGACAGCATTGTCACTCGTTCTGATCGCGGCGGTTCTGCACGCCGGCTGGAACTTCTCCGCCAAGCGGGTGCAGTCCGGCGGCACTACCTTCGTCTGGGCCTACTACACCATCGCCGCCGTCGTGCTCCTGCCCGCCGCGGTGGTTGCCGCCGCGGCCGGGGGCTCGGATTTCCGCTGGACCTGGCTGATCGCGGCGCTGGTCACGGCGGTGCTGCACATCGCCTATGCCCTGGTCCTGCAGCGCGGGTACGACGTCGCGGCGTTGTCCGTGGTCTACCCGGTGGCGCGCGGACTCGGTCCGCTGTTGTCGATCGTGCTCGCCGTCTTGTTCCTCGGCGAACGGCCGGGGCCGATCGGATTGGTCGGTGGCGTGCTGATTGTGAGTGGTGTGTTCGTCATCGGCTGGAGCGGGCGAAGTGCCGCGACTCGCGGCGCGGTCAAGGCCGGCGTGTTCTACGGGGTCGCGATCGGTGGACTGATCGCGGGCTACACGCTCTGGGATGCCTACTCGGTCGCCACGCTCGATGTCCCGCCGCTCATCTACTTCGGCACGGCGTCTGTGATGCAGAGCGTACTGTTGACGCCTCATGCGCTGAGGGATCGCGGCCGGCTCCGGCTGCTGTGGCGTGAACACCGACGGGAGGTGCTGATCGTCGGGATGCTGTCGCCGGCGGCCTATCTGCTGGTGCTGTACGCGATGCGCCTCGCGCCGGTGAGCCTGGTCGCTCCCGCGCGCGAGGTCAGCATCGTGCTCAGTGGGCTCGCGGCCTGGCTGCTGCTGGGCGAGGCCAACGCCGTACGGCGGCTGGGCGGGAGCGTGATCGTGCTCGCCGGGATCGTGGCGATCGCGCTTTCGTGAGCCCTTTCGTGAGCCGCTTTGTGAGCCGTTTTGTGAGCCCTTTTGTGAGCCACAGCCTGAGCCAGACCCTGAGCCCAGCCTGGGGTCAGGCGTTGAGGCCCTCGCCGCTGTGCTCTTCCTGGTTGAGCATGGGGGAGACCGGCCAGTCCGCGGGGTAGTCCGGGGCGAACTCCTCGGCCTCGGCGAAGAGGCGCTTCTTGTACTTGCGGGAGAGGCGGTCGCCGAAGACCATGCCCTGGGTGTGGTCGGCCTCGTGCTGCAGGCAGCGAGCCAGTAGGCCGTCGCCCTCATAGCTGACCGGCTCGCCGTTCTCGTCCACGCCGGTGACGCGGGCCCAGTCCGGGCGGGCGCACTTGGTGAAGGCGCCGGGGAGCGACAGGCAGCCTTCGTCGCCCTCGTCCAGGCGGCGGTCCTTGCCCTCGGGGAGTTCCAGCACCGGGTTGCAGACCACGCCCTGGTGCCGGACGCCCTCCTTGTCGGGGCAGTCGAACACGAACAGTTGCAGGTCGACGCCGACCTGGTTCGCGGCCAGGCCGACACCTTCGGCGGCGTTCATCGTCGCGACCATGTCGGCGACGAGTTTGTGCAACTCCGGGCCGAACTCGGTGACCGGCTTGTTCACGTGGTGCATCACTTCTTCGCCCCACCGCGTGATGGGCAGCACGGAACCGTTCGTAGGCAGCGTAGGCATGCCAGAAATCCTAGCGAAGCCCGCGCCCGGGACTCACGCCCGCACCCGCACCCGGGCCGGCGCTCGGGACCCGCGCTCGGGACCCGCGCCCGCGGCCCGCCCCGGGCCCGGGCCCGCGCCCCGGCGCCCGGGGGGAGTTGCGGCGGCGCCGGGCGGGCATCGTGCTCAGGCCTGGTTGACCTCGTCGCGCCAGGCGACCCAGTCGCGGACCAGGCCGAGGTCGTAGTCGGGGCCGGAGGTGCTGATGGTGAACAGCCGGGTGCCGACGTCGAGCATCGACTTGCCGAGTTCCTCGGGGCTCTTGTGGCCGACGCCGGCGGACCGCTCGATCTCACCGGGGTCGCGCCCGATCGTCGCGCAGTGCGCGTCCAGCACAGCGTGCTTGTGCGCGATCGTCTCGGCGTCGCCGAAGCCGTGCCAGATGTTCGCGTGCTGGGCGACCAGTTTGAGGGTCTTCTTCTCGCCGCCGCCACCGATCAGCACCGGGATGTCCCGGGTCGGCTTCGGGTTGAGCTTCTCCCAGCGCGCCTCGATCCGCGGCAGCGCCTCGCCGAGCGCGTCGAGCCGCCCGCCGGCGGTGCCGAACTCGTAGCCGTACTCGTCGTAGTCCCGCTCGAACCAGCCGGAGCCGATGCCGAAGATCAGCCGGCCGTCGCTGATGTGGTCGACCGTCCGCGCCATGTCGGCGAGCAGATCGGGGTTCCGGTACGAGTTGCAGGTGACCAGCGCGCCGAACTCGATCCGCTCGGTCGCCTCGGCCCAGGCCGCGAGCATCGTCCAGCACTCGAAGTGCAGGCCGTCCGGCTCACCGGACAGCGGGTAGAAGTGGTCCCAGTTGAACGCCACGTCGACGCCGATCTCCTCGGCCGCGGCCACGGTCCGCCGGATGTCGGCGTACTCGGCATGCTGGGGCTGAACCTGAACGCCGATCCGGACCGGGAACTTGCTGTACGGACGGGCAGTGGACTCAGTCGATGTCATACCCGAAATCCTATACGGCGTTTCGGAGGATCCTCCGGTACGGTCACGATGCGAACCGGCGCCACGGCAGGACGCAGACCGGGCGAGGCGGTAAGTTCCGGGCATGGACCTCGACGGCAGACCTGATCCGCCCACCGAGGCCGGCGAGAAGGAGACGCTGGCCGGCTTCCTGGACTTCCAGCGCGCCACGCTGCTGTGGAAGTGCGAGGGCCTGACGCCCGCACAACTCGGTACGCCGGCGGTCGGCCCGTCCTCGATGACGCTGCACGGGCTGATCCGTCACCTGACCGAGGTCGAACTCGGCTGGTTCGTCGGGACCTTCACCGACGAACCGGTGGAGTACGCGTACTCCTCCGCGGAGCGCCCCGAGGGCGACTGGATCGGGCTTGACCCACGCCAGTACGCCGCCGACCTGCACCGGTACCACGAAGCTGTCGACAAGGCGCGAGCCGTCATCGCCGACCTGGAGCCGGGCACGATCGGCGAGGACGACGGCCGGCGCTACACGCTCCGCTGGGTGCTCGCCCACATGATCGAGGAGTACGCCCGCCACAACGGCCACGCCGACCTGTTGCGCGAACGGCTGGACGGGGCCACAGGCGAGTAGTCCTCGCGTTACTGTCTGGGCATGAGTCCGAAGTCGAGCATCGCCCCGGTTCGTTGGACGCCCCCGCCTGTGCCGTCGGACAGGCAACCACGACGGATCGAGGTGACGACCGTCGCGCTGCCGGGCTCCGGGCCGGAGGACGCGCTGATCGACGAGGACGGCAGCGTCCTGACCGGGTTGCTGGACGGGCGGATTCTCCGCGTCAGCGCGGACGGTAGGACCATCTCCACGCTCGCCGACACCGGCGGCCGGCCGCTCGGGCTCGAGTGGCTGCCGGACGGCAAGGTGCTCGTCTGCGACGCGAACCGTGGGTTGCTCACGCTCGACCAGGACGGCCATGTCGCCACCCTGCTCGGCGAGATCGACGGCCGGCCGATGAGGTTCTGCAACAACGCCGACGTGCTGCCCGACGGCACGATCTACTTCACCGACTCGTCCACCCGGTTCGGCGTCGACGAGTGGATGGCCGATCTGCTGGAGCACTCGGCCACCGGCAGCCTCTACCGGCTGACCCCGGACGGCGAACTCACCCGACTCACCACGAACCGCCCGTTCCCGAACGGCGTCGCGTTGAGCGGCGACCGGAACACCCTGTTCTACGCCGAGACCGCCAGTTACGGACTGTTCAAGCTCGACCTGACCACGCCCGGCGCCGAGCCCGAACTGGTGACGATGATCCCGGGCCTGCCGGACAACATCGCGCGCGGCTCGGACGGACTGATCTGGGTCGCGGTCGGCTCACCGCGCAACACGCTGCTTGACTTCCTGCTGCCGAAACCGCCCGTACTCCGGAAGGTGGTCTGGGCGCTGCCCGAGTCGCTGAAGCCGAAGGCGGCCGACATCATCGAGATCCAGGCGTACGACGACGACGGGAACCTGGTGCACGATCTGCGCGGCAAGCACCCGGACTTCCGGATGCCCACCGGAGTACGGGAGCGCGATGGCCAGGTGTGGCTGAGCAGCATCGGCACCACTCACCTGGCCACCTTCCCGACGCCTCCGCGCTGAATCGCGGGCGCCAGGGTCAGCCGATCTGCCAGGAGCGCTTGGACAGGCCGTACCAGAAGCCGTCCACGACCGTCTCAGCCTTTCCGAGGGTGTCTTCCGAGGCGCCGAGCGAGACGAACAGCGGAGCGAAGTGCTCGGTCCGCGGGTGCGCGATCGAGGCGGCCGGGCCCTTGTGCAGGAAGTCGATCAGCGAGTCGATGTCCTGCGCGGCCAGCGCGCGCTTGGCCCAGTCGTCGAACTCGATCGACCAGTTCGGCGCGGCGGCATCGGCCGGCCCGCCGAGGTTGACCGCGCTCAGGTTGTGCGTGGTGAAGCCGCTGCCGACGATCAGTACGCCCTGGTCCCGCAGCGGGGCCAGCTTCCGGCCGATCTCGAACAGTTCCCTCGGGTCCAGGGTCGGCATCGACACCTGCAGGACGGGAATGTCCGCGTCGGGGTACATCTCCTTCAGCGGCACGTAGGCGCCGTGGTCGAGCCCGCGGTTCGGGTCGTCGTACACGGGGGTCGCGGGGGAGTGGAGGAGCTTGCGCACCTGCGCGGCGAGATCCGGCGCACCCGGCGCGGCGTACTGGACCTGGTAGTAGCGCTCGGGGAAGCCCCAGAAGTCGTAGAGCAGCGGCACTGTCTCGGTCGCGGCCAGGGTCAGCGGCGCCGCTTCCCAGTGCGCGGACACGATCAGGATGGCGGTCGGCTTCTTCATCCCGGCGGAGATGGCGGCGAGTTCGGCTGTCCACTGCCGGTCGTCGGCCAGCGGCGGTGCGCCGTGGCTCAGGTACAGGACGGGCGTCCGGCTGATCTCAAGGGTGTCGCTCATGGGTCCTTCTCCACCTCTCCGGGGTCGTACTCCTTCCAATGTAGTTGAACCCTCAATTTATTCCCAGCCCTCAGGCAAACGGGTCCGGAGAAACCTCTCCGGACCCGTTCGCTGACGTGAGACGTGTCAGGGTTTCGGTGGCGGGACGTCACCGGGCGGTTGAGGGGAAGGTGGGATGTCGGTGGTGGCGTCCTGGACGCCGCCCGCGACGACGAGGGAGAAGTCGTCGCCGTGGGTGGTGACGCCCTCGATCACGGCGGCTTCGACCGCCTCGGTGCCGATCGCCTTGCGCAGCATCAGGGGATCGGTGCGCAGGTCCTTCGCCAGCGCCACCGCGAGGCCGACCATCACCAGCGCGAACGGCAGGGCCGCGACGATGGTGAGGTTCTGCAGACCTTGTAGCGCCTTCGCGCCGCCGCCGCCGACCAGCAGCATCACCGCCGCCACCGCGCCGGTCAGCACACCCCAGAAGATCACCAACGGCTTACGCGGATGCAGCGCGCCGCGTTGCGACAGCGTCCCCATCACGATCGAGGCCGCGTCCGCTCCGGAGACGAAGAAGATCGCCACCAGGACGACGACCAGGACGGTGGTCACCGAGGAGAGCGGGAACTGCTCGAGCAGCCCGAACAACTGTCCCTCGGTGGTGGACTGCCCGGCGATGTCGACGCCGCCGCGCTGGGTGTCGATCGCGGCACCGCCGAAGATGCAGAACCACACCAGGCTGACCATCGACGGCACCAGCAGGACGCCGGTGACGAACTGCCGGATCGTCCGGCCGCGGCTGATCCGGGCGATGAACATCCCGACGAACGGCGTCCAGGAGATCCACCAGGCCCAGTAGAAGACGGTCCAGCTGGACAGCCAGGTGGCCGTCGCGTCGCCGCCGCTGGCTTCGGTCCGCGCCGCCATGTCGGCCAGGTCGCGCAGGTAGTCGCCGATCGCGGTCGGCACCAGGTTGAGGATCAGTACGGTCGGCCCGACGACGAACACGAACGCGGCCAGCGTGACCGCCAGCACCATGTTGATGTTCGACAGCCACTGGATGCCCTTGGCAACACCGGACACGGCCGACGCGACGAAGGCGGCGGTCAGTACGGCGATCACTCCGACCAGGACGGCGTTGCCGGTCTCGTCGAGCCAGCCGAGGATGGTGACGCCCGAGCCGATCTGCAACGCGCCGAGGCCCAGCGAGGCGGCCGAGCCGAACAGCGTCGCGAAGATCGCCAGGCCGTCGATCACCTTGCCGATCGGGCCTTCGGTGCGCCGGCCGAGCAGCGGGGCGAAGGCCGAGCTGATCAGTTGCGAGCGTCCGCGCCGGAAGGTGCCGTAGGCAATCGCTATGCCGACGACGGCGTAGATCGCCCACGGGTGCAGGGTCCAGTGGAACAACGTGGTCGCCATCGCCGTCTGCAGCGCCTGGTCGGTGCCGCCCTCGACGGTGCCCGGCGGCGGGGCGATGAAGTGCGACAGCGGCTCGCTGACGCCGTAGAACATCAGGCCGATGCCCATCCCGGCGCTGAACATCATCGCGACCCAGGAGACCGTGCGGAACTCCGGCTCCTCGTCGTCGGCGCCGAGCGGGATCCGTCCGTACTTGCCGGCCGCCAGCCACAGCACGTACACGACGAACCCGGAGGCGAGCAGGACGAACAGCCAGCCGGTGTTGTGCTCGACCCAGCCGAGCGCCGACGTGGACGCGGTACCGAGCCCGGAGGCGTCGGCGAAGCCCCAGGCCACGAAGGCGAGGGCGATCAGGGCGGTGACGGTGAAGACGACGAGATCGAGCCCGGAGCCGCGACTTCGGCTGCCGGGTGGTGGTGGAGCGGCGAGAGCAGGGTGCTCGCTTGCGTGGTCAGAGTTCTGTTGCCGGCTGTCGATGTCGATCGCCACAGCTGATTCACGCCTCGCTTCGGCGCGCCTCCGTTTCGGGTTTGCTAGGGGGACTGCCTGAAGACCGTGTCGAAGATCGTGGCGAAACGCAACTATCGTGGCCTGGACCACACCGGCGCGTCGTTGCCTCGGCACCCCGGTCGAGGCTTCGCCGGTGCTGTCCGGGCGAACGGCTACTGTGCGGAGCATGCGATTCGGAATCACGATCCTGCCCGAGTACCGCTGGTCGGAGGCGGCGCCGAAGTGGCGCCGGGCCGAAGATCTCGGCTTCGACCATGCCTGGACCTACGACCACCTCACCTGGGGCGGCCTGCAGGACTCGCCGTGGTACGGCACCACTCCGACGCTGACCGCGGCTGCCCTGGTCACGTCGACGATCAAGCTCGGCACCTTCGTCACCTCGCCGAACTTTCGGCACCCGCTGACACTGACCCGCGACGTGCTCGCACTGGACGACATCTCGAACGGGCGGTTCCTGTGCGGGATCGGTTCGGGTGGCGGGATCGACTCCTCCATCCTGGGCGGTGACGATCTGACCCCGCGGCAGAAGGTGGACCGGCTGGAGGAGTTCGTCGAACTGCTCGACAAGTTGCTGACCACCGACAAGGTCGACTACAAGGGCGAGTACTTCGAGACCCGCAACGGCCGCACCCTACCCGGCTGTGTGCAACAACCCCGGGTGCCGTTCATCATGGCCGCGAACGGACCACGCTCCCTGCGCCTGGCCACCCGGTACGGCGCCGGCTGGGTCACCACCGGGCTCAAGTCGGACGACTTCGACACCTGGTTCGGCTCGGTCCGCGACCTCAGCCACCGGCTGGACGACGTACTGGAAGGTCGGTCCTTCGACCGCTATCTGGCCCTCGACTCCGCCCGCTACTCGCTGAGCAGCGTCGACGCCTTCGAGGACGTCGTCGGCCGCGCCGCGGAACTCGGCTTCACCGACGTCATCACCCACTGGCCCCGCGCCGAGGGCGTGTACGCCGGCACCGAGGACACCCTCGAGCGGGTCGTCGCCGAGGTCATTCCCCGGTGGGGCGGCTAGTGCGGCGGACGTAGGTCGGCAGGACGTACCAGAAGCCGATGAACCACAGGGCGACCACCGCGACGATGACGACCGCGATCGTTCGGCTGAGGACGACATCGATCGCCAGCAGCACACCGCCGCACATCGCGACGACCAGGAGCGCCATCCCGCCGCTGGCCAGGTGGTGCGCGATCGGGATCATCTGGTCCCGCAGCCGCTTCTGGAACACGATCCGGTGGAAGGCGACCGGGGCGAGCAGCAGGCCGACCGCGAAGGCGGAGGCGATCAGGGTGACGGCGAACACGTCGTGGGTGAAGTTGTCCGCATCCTGGAACCGGGGCTGGAAGGCGATGCTGAGCAGGAAGGCGAACAGGATCTGCGTGCCGGTCTGGGCCAGCCGCAGTTCCTGGAGCAGTTCGTTCCAGTGCCGGTCGAGGCGCTCGTGCTCGTCCTCGCCGTCGCGGCTGTAGCCGCCGCGTGGCTGTTCCTCGGTCATCAGTCTCCTCACCCGGTCCTGGCTCCTGGTACCCCGCGGAAAACACTGAAGAGGGCCGTACACCGATCGGTGTACGGCCCTCTCTGTATTCAGTTCTTAGAAGGACTGATCCTGAGATCAGATCGGACGGATGTTCTCCGCCTGCAGGCCCTTCTGGCCCTGGGTGATCTCGAACTCGACGCGCTGGTTCTCGTCCAGCGAGCGGAAGCCCGAGGTCTGGATGGCCGAGTAGTGCGCGAACACGTCCGCGCCACCGTCATCCGGGGTGATGAAGCCGAAGCCCTTGTCAGCGTTGAACCACTTGACAGTACCGACAGCCATTTGTGTCTATCTCCTTGATGGCTTGTAACAAGACGCGATCCACACCTCATGAACCGCGTGTCGCCGAAAGGCCCCAGACGACAAAACCGGCCATGCAGCACAGCGAAAGTCAGTGGGAGTCCAAAACTGCAACGCGATAACTGTAGCCGATCCGGGGCCCCGTGTGGGGGGTGACCGGGAACACGTGTCGCGGAAAGTTGCCGCTTGCCACGCTCCGTGAAGGCAGCGTCGCCCGATTCACCGGTTGCCACGGGGCAGCCCGGGGCAGGCCCGAAGACAACGAAACCCCCGCCGACCTGCTCGTTCGTTGCCCGCGTCGCCGGGCGGAGCCGCCCCAGGTCGAGACAAGGTCGGACAAACCGCCCTGTACGCCGGGTGATGGCGCCGCGAGTCCTGTTGATTCTTCCGGCGTGTCGTGCGGGGATGAACACACACGGAAGAAGGGCGTCGAAGTGATTCTGAAGGTGGCGCGCAGCGGCGGATTCGCCGGTTTGACGGCGCAGGGTGAGCTCGACACGTCCGCTCAGCCCGACAGTGAGCGGCTCGAACAGGCGGCCCGGGCTCTTGACCAGGCGCGGCTGGGGACCGGACGACCGCAGCCCGATCGGTACGTCTATCGGCTCCAGTTGCAGGACAGAGCTGACCAGGATCCGACCGAATTGACCGTCGCAGAGCAGGATCTGGACGAGGAAACGGCCTGGCTCCTGGACCGCGTACTGCGGTCCTGAAGCCAGGCCGTTCGGGCTGCATCAGCGCCAGTTGATCTCCGGCGCGCGGTAGAAGTTCACGCTGAGCGCGTCCCAACGGGATCCCTGCGCGCCCAGACGCTCCTTGTAGGAGTTCCAGTCGAGTGCGGAGGCCTGGGACCACCCCAGTTCGGCGATACCCGGCAGACGCGGGAAGGCCATGAACTCGAGCTTGTCGAGATCGTCCAGCGTCTCGGTCCAGAGCGGCGCCTCAACACCCGCGATGGCGCTCTCCGGCAGGTTCGGGATCAGCGTGGAGGGGTTCCAACTGTAGGACTTCTCCACGCTGACCAGGCCGGCCCAGCTCAGCCCGTACGGCGTGCTGGCGTTGTACTTCATGTCCAGGTAGGCCCTGTTGGCCGGGGAGAGGACGACCTTGGCCCCCTGGGCCGCTGCTGCGCGAGCCAGCCCCTGCGACCTCGCGTCGTCGGTACCCCAGTACTGCGCGATGCTGCCCGGCGGCAGGGGAGTCTCGGCGATCTCCTGCCAGCCCATCACCCGCTTGTTCTGCTTGGTGACGAGTGCGGCCGCCTTCGGGACGAAGGTGAGGTAGTCCGAGTGCGGTGTGGAGTGTGCCTCGTCGCCACCGAGGTGGAGGATGTCACCCGGCGCCTGCTCGGCGACCTCGCGGAACACGTCGTCCAGGAACTCGTAGGTGATGTCCTTGGCGACGCAGAGCGAACTGAAGCCGACCGCGGTACCGGTGTAGAGCGGCGGAGCCACCCCGTCGCAGTTCAGGTCGGCGTACGAGGCGAGGGCCGCGTTGGTGTGACCTGGGGTGTCGATCTCGGGGACGACCGTCAGGTAGTGGTCGGCGGCGTACCGGATGATCTCGGCGAAGTCCGCCTTGCTGTACGAGCCGCCGGGCGTGCCGCCGACCTCCAGGCTGCCCCCGTACGTCGTGAGCCGGGGCCAGGAGTCCACCTGGATCCGCCAGCCCTGGTCGTCGGCCAGGTGCAGGTGGAGCTTGTTGAGCTTGTAGAGCGAGATGAGGTCGATGTAGCGCTTCACCTCCGCCACGGAGAAGAAGTGCCGGGACACGTCGAGCATGGCGCCGCGGTACGCGAACCGGGGGGAGTCGGCGATCGCAGTACCGGCGATGCGCCAGGGGCCGGCCTGGCGGGTGGAGGCCTCGGCCTTGGCGGGCAGGAGCTGCCGCAACGTGGTCACGCCGCGGTAGAGGCCTTCGGGAGTCGCCGCTGTCACGCTCAGGGCCGAGCGGTCAACGCGCAGTTCGTAGCCCTCGGCTCCCAGGGAGGCGGGGCCGTTGGTGGACAGCTTGATGTTGGCCTTGCGCGGCACCAGCGGGACCACTGGCAGCGGGAACCCGGTGGAGCGGCGTAGCTGGGACGTGAACTGCTCTGCGATCTTCTTGGCCGCGCGGCTTTCGTTGGCGCTCGAATCGAGGCCGACCATGCTCCAGTGGGTCAGGGTGAAGTCCTGGCCGGCCAGCGCGTGCTGCGACACCGGCTTGGGGATCAGTCCGGGCGCTGGAGTGGACTGCGGCTGAGCGGCCGCAGGCGTGGTGATGGCAATCAGGGGAGTCGCTAGCAGGGCGGCTGTGAGGAGGCCGGCCAGCGAGACCCGACGGCGAGGGCGGGCGAGTCGTGTCATGACCGGAAGTGTTCGTCTGCTTACTCCGCGAGTCAAGATCTTTCAGCAAACTCCCTTCGTTACTCAGGCGTAGCGCCGCGCCGCGGCTACAGCCTGCCCGACGTACGACGAGCCGAACAGCACCACGTGCACCAGAAGCGGGTGGACCTGGTGAAGGGACACCCGATCGCGCCAGCCGTCTGCCAGCGGATGCGCCTCGTCGTAGGCGCGTAGTACGCGGTCCAGGTGCGGCAGACCGAACAGGGCGAGCATGGCGAGGTCGGTCTCCCGGTGGCCGCCATGGGCCGCGGGATCGATCAGGTGGACGCCTGCGCTGCTCCAGAGCACATTGCCCGACCACAGGTCACCGTGGATCCGGCCGGGCTCTTCACCCGGATCAGCGGCGACTCTTTCGCACACCCGGTCGAACACGGCGAGTTCACGCTCGCCGATCGTGCCGCGGTCGTAGGCCGTCCGTAGAAAGGGCCGAAGCCGGTAGGTCGCGTAGAACTCGCCCCAGGACCCGACTGGCTCCTGTGCGTGGGGCAGGTCGGCAGTGCCGATGTAGCCGTCTCCATGCCACCCATCCGGCGGTACTCCGAAGTGCCGCGCGCCGGCGTCGTGCATGACGGCCAAGCGCCGGCCGAAGTCCTCCGCAGCCGCCGGAGTTGGGGGCGCCGAGTCCACCTGCGGGAGTACGAGGCGACCGGCGGAGACCTCGAGCGGCTGCACCACGGGAGGTCCGCCGGGAACGCTCAGCCAGCGCAGGCCTGCGGCCTCGACCTCGAAGAAGCCGGCCGGGACGTCGTGCCGCTCTTTCACGAAGGGCATGCCGGCACTCTGCCAGGCGTGACGATCCGTGACTGCTCAATAAGGCGTGTCGAAAGGTGCGAACTGTCGGTCCGACCTGCCATTGTTTGCGGCCGGGCCTTCTGACCAGGACGGGTCTGGCCGTACGAACGAATGTGTTACCGAAGCTGGAGGACAGATGACGCAGGTGGCAGAGCAGCCGGGCACCAGTGCCGGGCGGCTCGGCTCGGTGGTGCTGGATTGCCCGGACCCACTCGAGCTCGCCCGGTTCTACTCGACGCTGTTCGGTCTGGAGATCGATGAGCACGGTGACGACGACTGGCGGAGCCTGACCGGCCCCGGGTCGACGCTCGGTTTCCGGCGTTCGGAAGACTACGTACCCGCCACCTGGCCGGGTGCTGAAGCACAGCAACTCCACCTCGACCTGATCGTCGAGGACCTGGCCAGTGGTCACGCGACCGTTGTCGCCCTCGGCGCCGAGCCGCTGGACCCGGTCGACGCCCCGCCGGCCGAGAACGAGCGCGGCTGGCGGGTCTACGCCGACCCGGCCGGCCACCCCTTCAGGATCTGCCTGGAGTGACGAGTGCGTTGGGTCGGGCTTAGATCCATTCCGACCGACCGGTGAACGGATAGTCGCGGCCCTCGACGTACCGGGGTCGCGGCTGGTAGCTGTTCACGCCCGGGGACCCCTGCAGGTGGAACGCGCTCGGGTAGGGGACCTCGGGATCGGTGATCCGGGTCGAGGTCGGGATGTAGCGGATCGTCAGCCCGCAGCGCCGGTTCGGCGAGGTGTTCGCGCTGCTGCCGTGCACGATGTTCGGGTGGTGCACCTCGACGTCGCCCGGCGCGAGCACGATGTCGACCGCCTCCGACTCGTCCACCTCGACCGCGATCTCCTTGCCGAGCACGCTCTGCACGCTGTCGTTGTCGCGCATCTCGGCGATCGGCCCGAGGTGGCTGCCGGGAATCACCCGGACGCAGCCGTTGCCGGGCGTCGAGTGGTCGACGGCCAGCCAGAGAGTCACCACGCTCATCGGATCGAGCGGCCAGAACGCGGCGTCCTGATGCCAGAGCACCGGCTGGCCGGAGTACGGCGGCTTGGAGATGTAGTGCGAGGCGAACAGGGCCAGATCGGGCCCGACGAACACCGACGCGATCTCCAGCAGCCGCGGGTCGCTGACCAGGCGGACCCAGAACGGGTCGTCGCGCAGGAAGACGTGGCCGAGTTGTTCCGGCCGGATGTCCGGGTGCTTGGCCTGCAACCAGTCGACGTGATCGTTCACTTCGTTGATCAGTTGCCGGTCGAGAACGTTGCGGAAGATGACGTAGCCGTCGCGCTGGTAGGTCTCCAGGGCGTTGTCGGCGACCTGGTTGTCTGCCACTGAGGTCATACCGGAATGCTCCCCGGCGGAAGCGCTGTGCGACTAGCAGCTCACTGACGCAAACTTGTAGCCTGTTGATGTGAGCCAGGTACTGCGCTTCGAGTGGTCCGCGTTGGGTCGTCCGTACCACGCGGCCCGGATCCGCTTCGCCCCACGGGCGAGGGACTCCGAACTGCACACGCACGCCGACTTCCACGAGTTCATGGGCGTCGTGTCCGGGAACGGCGAGCACCTCCTGGAGACGGGCACGCTCCCGCTGGCGGCGGGTGACGTGGTGCTGGTCCGGCCGCGAGATCGGCACGCCATCAGGGGGTCGGCGCCCGACGGGCTCGAGTTCATCAACGTCGCCTTTCCGAGTTCGGCCTGGCAGGGCTTTCTCAACCTGACCAGAACCAATCCGACCGGCAGTTGGGACGCGGCCCGGCATCCGGTCGTCTTCCGGCCGGACGACGCCGCCGCGGTGGTGACGGTCTTCGAACACGCTTTGCGCAGCTTCGCCGACGAGCCCGGGCACTTCGATCTGATGCGGTTCTGGATCGACTTGCTGCCGTTCGTCTCGCCCGAGGAACTGCCGGCACGCGCTTCGGGAATCCAGGCGCCGGAGTGGCTGGCGAAAGCCTGCACGGCGATGCGCGCCGAGGAGAACCTGCGGCTCGGAGTGCCGCGCCTGCTGGAACTCGCCGGCGTCAGCGCTGCCCACTTGTCCCGCACCCTGCGTACGGCGTACGGGATGACGCCGACGGACTTCGTCGCGGATCTCCGACTGGAGCAGGCCGCCTCCTTGCTGGCGGCGACCTCCGACCCGATCGCGGAGATCGCCGCTCGCTGCGGCTTCTCCAGCCAGTCCTACTTCACCCGCTGCTTCACCGCCGCGCACCAGGTGTCACCCCGCGCGTTCCGGCATCAGTCCCAACGCGCTTTCGTGCCCTGAGCTGTTGACAACACCTTGTCAAAATGACAAGGTGTTGTCATGAATGAGATCACGAAAGCCACCGTCCACGTCGCCGTCTACGACACGTTCTCCGACTGGGAGATCGGCTTCGCCACCGCCCACGTCAACGGGCCGTTGTGGCAGAAGAATCCCGGTCGCTACGAGGTGAAGACGGTCGGGCCGAGTCTCGAGCCGATCACCACGGCCGGCGGGTTGCGGATCCTGCCGGACCTCGCGTTGGCCGACCTGCGGCCCGAGGACAGCGCGATGCTGGTGCTGGCGGGCAACGACCTCTTCCCGACCGAGGCGTACGTGCCGTTCACCGCCAAGGCCAGGGAGTTCCTCGACGCCGGTGTGCCGGTGGCGGCGATCTGCGGAGCGACCGGTGGGCTCGCGCTGGCCGGGCTGCTGGACGACCGCGAGCACACCAGCAACGCCGCCGAGTTCCTGAACAGCCTCGGCTACGGCGGGGCACACCTGTACCGCGACGAGCCGGCGGTGACCGACCGCGACTTGATCACCGCCGCCGCCAACGCTCCGGTCGACTTCGCGCGGGCGATCTTCGAGCGCCTCGACGTCTACGAGCCGCACGTGCTCGACTCCTGGTACAAGCTGTACGGCGCCAAGGACCCGGCCGGGTTCTACGAACTGATGTCGGCCTGAGTGGATACTCCTGTGGTGAGCAATGACCAGGAACTGCTCGGTGCCGCCGCGCTGATGGCGTTCAAACTCAACGGGCAGTTCCTCGAACTGGCCGAGCACCTCGCTCGGCCGGTCGGGGTGACCGCGACGTGGTGGCAGGTCCTCGGTGCCGTGCTCCACACGCCGCTGACCGTCTCGGCCATCGCCCGCGAGATGGGCATCACCCGCCAGGCCGTCCAGCGCACCGCGGACGTGCTGGTCGGCAAAGGCCTGATGGAGTACCGCGACAACCCGGCGCATCGCCGCGCGAAACTGGTGGCCGGGACGCCGGAGGGTCTGGAGGCGATCCGGGCGATCAGTCCGCACCACGCGGTACATGCCGCCCAGTTGGCCGACCTGCTCGGCCGCTCGGAATTCGCGGCCGCGGTGGCGACGCTGACCAAGCTGTCCGAGGCGCTGGACGCTCTCGACCTCGAGCCGTGTGCCGGTTCCGCCGCGCCTGTCCCGCCGTCGGCAGTGGACTGAGCGGCTCGTCGACGGACTGACTCAGAAGTTCCGGACCAGACTCGGGGAACGTTCCCTTGACAGTCGAGCAGGGACCCATCACTCTTCGAGAGAGCGCTCTCTCATCCCGCCGGACGTCCCCTCCTGATTGGTTCCGCCCATGCAGAATTCCCGACCGGCCGGAGCGCGCTCTCCGGCGTTCCGGCGCGCGCTGACCCTGGTGTCGGCCGCGCTCCTCCTAGCCACCGCCCTCGTGGTCTCGCACCCCGGCGGCGACGCCCAGGCGAGCGGCAGAGCTCAGACTGCCGTCTCGCTGCTGTCGCAGGGCAAGCCCGCCACCAGTTCCAGCACCGAGAACGCCGGTGCTGCGGCTGCCGCGGCCGTCGACGGCAACACCGGTACGAGATGGGCCAGCGCCTTTTCCGACCCCCAGTGGTTGCAGGTCGACCTTGGTGCCTCCGCGCCGATCACGCGCGTCGTCCTGAACTGGGAAGCCGCGTACGGCAAGTCCTTCCAGATCCAGGTCTCGGACAACGGGTCCACCTGGTCCCCGATCTACACGACCACCACCGGCACCGGCGGAGTACAGGATCTCGCCGTCACCGGCACTGGTCGCTACGTCCGGATGCTCGGCACCCAGCGCGGTACGGGCTTCGGCTACTCCCTCTGGGAGTTCCAGGTGTACGGCGGTACCGACGGCGGCCCGACCGCCTGCGGTACCAACAACGTTGCTCAGGGCAAGGTTGCCACCGCGTCGTCCGCCGAGAACGCGGGTGTCCCGGCCTCCGCCGCGGTCGACGGCAACCTGGGCACCCGGTGGGCGAGCGCGTTCTCGGATCCCCAGTGGCTCCAGATCGACCTCGGCTCGACCCAGTCCATCTGTCAGGTCGTCCTCAACTGGGAAGCGGCGTACGGCAAGGCTTTCCAGGTCCAGGTGTCCGGCAACGGGTCCACCTGGACCTCGATCTACTCGACGACGACAGGCACCGGCGGCACCCAGACGCTCGATGTCACCGGCAACGGTCGCTACCTGCGCGTCAACGGAACGCAGCGCGGTACGGGGTACGGCTACTCACTGTGGGAGGTGGTCGTGCGCACGACCGACGATGGCAGCGGACCGGTCATTCCGCCGACGGATCCGCTGAACCCGGACTTCGGCCCGAACGTCGACGTCTTCACCCCGGCCACACCGCAGGTCCAGATGCAGGCGAGGCTGGACCAGGTCGCCGCGCTGCAGCACACCAACCAGTTCGGCACCGAGCGCAACGCGTTGCTCTTCAAGCCGGGCACGTACACCGCTGACGTGAACCTCGGCTTCAACACCCAGGTCGCCGGCCTCGGTCTCTCGCCGGACGACGTGAACATCAACGGCCACGTCCGGGTCGAGGCCGACTGGCTGCAGCAGGGCGACAACCCGAACAACAAGCAGAACGCCACCCAGAACTTCTGGCGATCCGCCGAGAACATGGCGGTGACCCCACCGGCCGGGCAGATCGAGCGCTGGGCCGTCGCGCAGGCGGCGCCGTACCGGCGGATGCATCTCAAGAGCGCACCCGAGATCCAGCTCTGGAGCGGCGGCGACGGCTGGGCCAGCGGTGGCCTGTTCGCCGACACCAAGATCGACAACACGGTCGTCTCCGGATCGCAGCAGCAGTGGCTGTCGCGGAACTCGGAGTTCGGCGGCTGGAACGGCTCGGTCTGGAACATGGTGTTCGTCGGCACCACCGGCGCACCGCCGCAGAACTTCCCGAACCCGTCCCACACGGTCGTCGGCACGACACCGCAGATCCGGGAGAAGCCGTTCCTGTACGTCGACGGCGCCGGCAGCTACAACGTGTTCGTCCCGGCCCTGCGGCAGAACTCGTCCGGCACCAGTTGGTCCCGCGGTCCGGCGGCGGGTTCGTCGATCTCGCTGAGCCAGTTCCTCGTCGCCAAGCCGAGCACGCCGGTCGCGACGATCAACGCGGCGCTCAGCCAGGGCAAGCACCTGTTGTTCACACCGGGGATCTACCACCTCGGCGACACCATCAAGGTGACCCAGCCGAACACCGTCGTCCTCGGCATCGGGTTGGCCACGCTGACGCCGGACACAGGCAAGACGGCGATCTCGGTCGCCGACGTGGACGGGGTCAAGCTCGGCGGTCTGCTGATCGACGCCGGACCGGTGAACTCGGCGGTGCTGGTCGAGGTCGGCCCGGCCGGCTCGACCGCGAACCACGCGGCGAACCCGACCTCGCTGCACGACGTGTTCGTCCGCATCGGCGGCGGCGCGCATCTCGGCAGGGCGACGGTCAGCGTGCAGGTGAACAGCCACAACGTGATCGGCGACCACCTGTGGCTGTGGCGCGCTGATCACGGTGACCAGGTCGCCTGGGACCTCAACACCGCGGACACGGGTCTCGTGGTCAACGGCGCCAACGTGACGATGTACGGGCTGTTCGTCGAGCACTACCAGAAGTACGAGACCATCTGGAACGGCAACGGCGGCCGCACGTACTTCTACCAGAACGAGTTCCCGTACGACGTTCCCGATCAGGCGTCCTGGTCGAGTGGCGGCGGGACCCGCGGCTGGGCGGCGTACAAGGTGGCCAACAACGTCACCAGCCATGAGGCGTGGGGCGTCGGCAGCTACTCGTTCTTCAACGTGAACCCGTCGATCGTCGTCGACCGCTCGTTCGAGGTGCCGGACACCCCGGGCGTCCGGTTCCACGGCCTCGTCTCGGTCTCGCTGGGCGGCGTCGGCACCATCGCCAACGTCATCAACAGCACCGGCGGCACCGCGAACGCCGCCACCCAGCAGCGGTACGTCGTCAACTACCCCTGACCGCTCGTCGGGTGCCCCCTGAACCTGATAGTCAGGGGGCATCCGACCAAGGGGAGACGCTGTGACTGAGAAGAAGACCGGGTACGCGCCGGTCAACGGCCTGCAGATGTACTACGAGATCCACGGCGAGGGCGGTACGCCGCTGCTCCTCCTGCACGGCGGGTTGTTCAACATCGACCTGCAGTTCGGCCAGGTGCTGCCGAGCCTGGCCGAGACCCGCCAGGTCATCGCCGCCGACTTCCAGGGGCACGGCCGGACCAACGACCTCGACCGGCCGCTGGGGACCGAGGCGCTGGCCTCCGACGTCGTCGGCCTGCTGCAACACCTGGACGTGCCGCAGGTCGACGTCTTCGGTTTCAGTGTGGGCGGCGCCGTCGCGCTGCACCTGGCGATCCGGAACCCGGAGCTGATCCGCAAGGCGATCATCTCGTCGGTGTCGTACCACCCGGACGGCGACCGGCCGGAGAACGCGGCGGTGGGGGAGATGAAGGTCGAGATGATCGCCGGCACGCCGATGGAGGCGGAGTACCTGGCGAAGTCGCCGCACCCGGACCTCGAACACCTGCAGGGCCTGCTCGACAAGCTCGGCGGCTACGACCGCGGTGCGAACGGCTGGTCCGACGACGACATCCGCGGGATCGCGGCACCGACGCTGTACACCGTCGGCGACAACGACGCGGTGAAGCTCGAGCACGCGGTGAAGTTCGCCCAGTTGCGCGGCAGCGACGTCAACGGCGACTTCGTCGGTGTGCCGGCCTCCCAGCTGGCGGTGTTCCCCGGCACGACCCACTTCTTCGGCATGGCCCGCACCGACCTGGTCCGCGACGTCGTGCTGACCTTCCTGGATGCGCCGATGCCCGAACCCACCGAGGAGAGCTAGGCCTCAAGAGCTAGGCCGCGGCCAGCGCCTTCCGGATCCGCTTGTCGGAGACCGGGTACGGGGTACCGATGGTCTGAGCGAACAGGCTGATCCGGAGTTCCTCGAGCATCCAGCGCACCTCGAGGAGCTCCGGGCTCGGGTACTTGCCGGTCGGAACGGCCTTGAGGCGTTTCTGGTACTCGTCGGTCAGCATGTGGACGACCGCCATGCCGGAGCGGTCCCGCATCGCGTTGGCGCCGATCTTGTCCAGCCGCTGCTCGATCCCGCGCAGATAGCGGACGAGATCGGGCAGCCGCTTCGCCCCGGTCTCGGTGATGAACCCGCGGTGCACCAGACCTTCCAGCTGACCCCGTACGTCGGACAGCGCCGCGAGCAGGGCCGGGCTCGACGAGCGGGAGATCTGCTTGTCCACCGTGCGGGCATGGGTGAGCACCTGCTCGACCTGCTGCAGGATCGTCAGCACCGTGTCGGCGAGATCCGACCGGACGGCGTCGCGGAGGAACGAGAAGGCGGTGAGGTTCCAGACCGGGCCGCCGGCAGCCGCCATCAGTTGGTCGACGGCGGCGGAGATCGCGTCGTCCAGCAGGTCGCCGACGTTGCGGTGCGGGCCGGCCATCAGGGTCATCTTCTGCTGGTTGGTCAGGTTGCGCTGCACCACGTCGATGACCGACGGCATCGTCAGCAGCAACAGCCGGCGGGTGCCGTTCCACATCGCCGCGGCCTGGTCGCGTTCGGTCTCCTGCAGGCGGATCGCCACGCTCTTGCCCTCGTCGACCAGGGCCGGGTAGCCCGCCACGGTCAGGCCGTTGCGGTGCTCGGAGAAGCTGCGCGGCAGGTCGCCGAAGGTCCAGTCGGTCAGCCCGGAGCGCTCCAGTCCGCTGACCGCCTTCGACGCGACCTGCGAGATCGCGGCCGTTGTCCTGGGCTTCAACCGCTGCTTCAGCGCGGCAAGATCCTTGCCCTCGGCCACCGTCTTGCCCTTGTCGTCGACGACCCGGAACGTCATCCGCAGGTGCTCGGGCACCCGGGTCCAGTCCCAGTCGGCCGGCTCGATGACGACGTCGCGAAGGTTCCGCAGCTCGCGGGCCAGCGCGTCGATCAGCGGCCCGGACGACGGGTCCAGCTGGGGGAGCACCTGCCGGGCGTGGTCCGGCGCCGGCACGATGTTGCGCCGGATCGCCTTCGGCAACGACTTGATCAGGGTGGTGACGAGTTCCTCGCGGAAGCCGGGCACGCTCCACTCGAACCCGTCGGCGGTGACCTGGTTCAGCACCAGCAGCGGCAGATGCACGGTGACACCGTCGGCGTCGGTCCCCGGCTCGAAAGCGTAGGTAAGGTCGAAGGTCATCCCGTTCTGCGTCCAGGTGAGCGGGAACTCCTCCTCCCGAACCTCCGCGCCCTCACGGACCACCAGGGACCGCTCGAAGTCGAGCAGGTCGGGGTCGCGCTGCCGGGCCTTCTTCCACCAGGTGTCGAAGTGGCGTCCGGTGACGACGTCCGGGCCGAGCCGCTCGTCGTAGAAGGCGAACAGGGTCTCGTCGTCGACCAGCAGGTCGCGGCGCCGGGTGCGCTCCTCGAGCTCCTCGACCTCCTCGATCAGCTTGCGGTTCTCGTGGAAGAACTTGTGGTGGGTGTCCCAGTCGCCTTCCACCAGCGCGTGCCGGATGAACAGCGCGCGGGACACCTCCTGGTCCACCGAGCCGTAGTTGATCTTGCGCCGGGCAACGATCGGTACGCCGTACAGGGTGACCTTCTCGTACGCCATCACGGCGCCGGCCTTGCGTTCCCAGTGCGGCTCGGAGTAGCTGCGCTTGATCAGGTGCTGGGCGATGTCCTCGGCCCACTCGGGCTCGATCTTCGCGTTCACCCGGGCCCACAGCCGCGACGTCTCGACCAGTTCGGCGGCCATCACGAACTGCGGCGGCTTCTTGAACAGGCCCGAGCCCGGGAAGATCGCGAACTTGGTGCCGCGGGCACCGAGGTACTGGTGCTGGTTCGCGGGGTCCTTCATGCCCAGGTGGGAGAGCAGGCCGGACATCAGCGAGACGTGCACGCGCTGCGGGTCGGCGGCTTCGCCCGAGTTGAGGGTGACACCGATCTGGGTGGCGACCTGGCGGAGCTGGGCGAAGATGTCCTGCCATTCGCGGACGCGCAGATAGTTGAGGTACTCGCTGCGGCACATCCGGCGGAACTGGTTGCCGGACAGGTCCTTCTGCTGCTTCTTCAGGTAGTTCCACAGGTTGAGGAAGCCGAGGAAGTCCGAGTTCGGGTCGCGGAACCGGGCGTGCGCCTGGGTGGCCTGCGCCTCGGCGTCGGTCGGGCGCTCGCGCGGGTCCTGGATCGACAGGGCGGACGCGATCACCATCACCTCGCGGACGCAGCCGTGCTTGTCCGCCTCGACGATCATCCGGGCCAGCCGCGGGTCGAGCGGGATCTGCGCCAACTGCCTGCCGACCGGGGTCAGCCGGCGGGAGCGGTCCGACGCCTTGGCCGAGTCGATCGCGCCGAGCTCGGTGAGCAGTTGCAGGCCGTCGGTGATGCTGCGCTTGTCCGGCTCGTCGATGAACGGGAACGCGGCGATGTCACCGAGGCCGATCGAGGTCATCTGCAGGATCACCGAGGCGAGGTTGGTGCGCAGGATCTCGGGGTCGGTGAACTCGGGCCGGCTCTCGAAGTGCTCCTCGGAGTACAGGCGGATGCAGATGCCGTCGCTGGTCCGGCCGCAGCGGCCCATGCGCTGGTTGGCGCTGGCCTGGGAGACCGGTTCGATCGGCAGGTGCTGCACCTTCGTGCGGTGCGAGTAGCGGCTGACGCGCGCTGTTCCCGGGTCGATCACGTACTTGATGCCGGGGACGGTCAGCGAGGTCTCCGCGACGTTCGTGGCGAGCACGATCCGGCGGCTGGAGCCGTGGGACTGGAAGACGCGGTGCTGCTCGGCGTTCGAGAGTCGCGCGTAGAGCGGGAGGATCTCGGTGTTGCGGAGGTTGCTGTCGCTGAGCGCGTCGGCGGTGTCGCGGATCTCGCGCTCACCGCTGAGGAACACCAGTACGTCGCCCGGCGCCTCGTGCGCGAGTTCGTCGACGGCGTCCAGGATCGCCTGGGTCTGGTCGCGATCGAGCGTGCTCGGGTCGTCCGGGTCGTTGATCGGGCGGTAGCGGGTCTCGACCGGATAGGTGCGGCCGGAGACCTCGACGATCGGTGCGGGGTGGCCCTTGGCGTCGGCGAAGTGCTCGGCGAAGCGCTCGGGGTCGATCGTCGCGGAGGTGATGATCACCTTGAGGTCGGGGCGGCGGGGGAGCAGTTGCCTGAGGTAACCGAGGATGAAGTCGATGTTCAAGCTGCGCTCGTGCGCCTCGTCGATGATGAGCGTGTCGTACCGGCTGAGGTCGCGGTCGCGCTGCAGTTCGGCGAGCAGGATGCCGTCGGTCATCAGCTTCACCAGAGAGCGGTCGCTGACCTTGTCGGTGAAGCGGACCGCGTAACCGATCGTCTCGCCGAGCTCGGTACCGAGTTCTTCGGCGATCCGCTCGGCGACCGTTCTGGCGGCGAGCCGGCGGGGCTGGGTGTGGCCGATCATGCCTTGGACGCCGCGGCCGAGCTCGAGGCAGATCTTCGGGATCTGGGTGGTCTTGCCGGATCCGGTCTCACCGGCGATCACGACGACCTGGTGGTCGCGGATCGCCGCGGCGATGTCGTCCTTGAGCTGACTGACCGGCAGCTCTTCTGGGTACGTGATCTCGGGTACTGCGAGGCGCCGCTGCTCGACCCGGCGCTCGGCCTGCTCGATCCGGGACGAGATGTCGGAGAGCGCGCTCTCCCGCTTCGCTTCCTCTCGCAACCCCCGTAGCCGCTCCAGACGGCGCCCGAGTTGCTCCCGGTCAGCCCCTATCAACCCGTCCAGCCGACCCGCCAACGCGGCAACGTCGCCGCTGCCCGCCTCACCGCGCCGCGTGGCGCCGGCCTTTTGGTCCGTGGAGTCGGCGGAGCCGACGGCCGGCTTCTTGCGGCGACGTCTGGGGCGGCGGGGGCGTGCGGGGTCCTGGGCGGGACCGGTGGCTGGGGTGGGACTCTGCGAATCGGTCCGGGCATCAGGCATGGCACCGATCAGTTTAGGCGGCCCACCCCAGCCGCTCACCCCGATTTACCAGAACCGCCCCGCAAGCCTCCGAAAGGCGGCGGGCAGGTCGGTCTTGACGTCAGTCGCGCGGCGTCTTGACCTTGACCGCGAGCACGGGCACCGGGGACTCGAGCAGGACGCGCTGGGCGGTACTGCCGAGGATGAGCTTGCCGACGGGGCTGCGGCGGCGCAGGCCGAGCACGATCAGCTCGACGTCGCTCGCCTCGGCCGCGCGAAGCAGTTCGTGGGCGACGTCGCCGGTGCCGATCGCCTGCTGGATCGTCACCGAGACCCCGCGTTCCCGCAGCCGGGCCTCGGCCGCGTCGAGCTCGGCCTGGTCCGCGTACCGGGGGTCGGGGTGACCGTCATCGCGATGCGTGTTCAGCAGCAGCACGGAGCCACCGCGCAGTTCGGCCTCGGCGGCGGCGGCATCCAGCGCGGCCTCGCCCTCGGCAGTTGGCACGTAGCCGACCAGGATCATCACGAGGTCCACTCTCCCACGGTCGGGTGTCTGGCGATCCCCGACGTGTTGCGCGGTGTGGCTGGACAGCTCAGCTCTCGCCGAGTTGGTTCCGCAGGATCTTCCCCGTCGCGTTGCGCGGAAGGTCCGCCACCAGGACGACCTTCCGCGGCGCTTTGTACCGCGCGAGGTTGGCGCGGACGTGCTCGATCAGTTCGTCCTCCGTCACCTCAGCAGCCGGTACTACGTACGCCACCAGCCGCTGGCCGAACTCCTCGTCGGGCACGCCGACCACGACGGCTTCCACAACGGCCGGGTGGCTCATCAGACAGTCCTCGACCTCGACCGGGTACACGTTCTCGCCGCCCGACACGATCATGTCGTCCTCGCGGCCGTCCACGAACAACCGGCCGGACCCGTCGAGGTGCCCGAGGTCGCCGGTGCTCATCCGGCCGTCGACCACGGTCTTGCTGCTGCCGTCGGAGTATCCGCCGAAGACGAGACCGCCGCCCGCGAAGATCCGGCCGGTCTCCCCGACGGGCAGTGGCTGGTCGTTCGGATCGAGGATCCGGACCGAACTGCCCAGACAGGGCCGGCCGACCGTCCCCGGCGCCGCGAGGAGATCGGCTGAGGTGGCGATCGTGGCGATGCCGATCTCACTGGACCCGTAGGCGTCGCACAGCACCGGCCCGAACTGCCCGATGAACCTCTGCGCCAACGCCGGTCCGAGCGCCGAAGCGCCCGAGATCACCGCCCGCAGCGACCCGAGGTCGTACTTCGCGATCTCTTCCGGCCCGAGGTCGAGCATCCGCTGAAGCATCACCGGCACCGCGACGATCGACCCGGCCCGGGTCCGATCCACCGCGGCGAGCACCTCCGCCGCGTCGAACCGCCGCGCAAGGACCAGGGGCGACCCGAGGAACAACGCCAGCATCGAGTTGAGCAACCCGAGGCCGTGGAACAACGGCGGACAGATCACCATCGGCTCCCCGGCCCGCAACCCGATCCGGTTCAACGTACTGGCCGTCAGACCCGCCAATCCGACAGCGGTAGGCGTCCGCGGCGCCGCCTTGGGTGCTCCGGTGGTCCCCGAGGTCAGGATCGTGATGTGCCCCGCCTGCCGCGGCTTCGGCGCCTCAGGCGCGGTGGACTCGGCAAGGTGATCGAGCGCGGTGACGGTAGGAAGGTCGGCGGCTGCGGCCGTGAACTCTTCGTCCATGACCAGCAGGTCCGGTTTGTGGCGTTCCAGGACTGTCTTCAGTTGAGGTGCGGCGAACTCCGTGTTGACGAACAGCACGTCGGCGCCGAGGCGGGAGGCAGCGAGGGTCGCCTCCAGGAAGCCTCGGTGGTTCCTGCAGAGGATGGCGACCTTGCTGGTGTCGCCGATTCCGTGGTCGGCATGCATGGCCGCGGCGATCCGCGAGCAGCGGCGATCGAGTTCGCGGTACGTGATCGTGCCGCGCTCGTCGATGACGGCCGGCTGGTCGGGGTACCGGATCGCCGCGATCACCCCTAGCGCGGCCATCGACTGGCCCCACTGCCGTAGCGCGCGCTCGATCGGGACCAGGTGGGACGGCCGGGCCGATCTCCACACGCCGGACCTGATCAGCGCGACCGAGACACCACCGGCCTCGGCCGCTCCCCGCACCAGCCAGTCGGGCGGCCGCATCGGCCCGATCGGGCGCGGGCCTCTCACGGCTCGTCCTTCCGCGGCCGGTTCGTCCGCCGGAAGTACTGCCGGAAGAGCAGATCGGTCGGCACCCGGAAAAGGTTGCCCAGAGCATCGGCCGGACGCACGAGCGGCGGGGTGATGTTGTTCGGCCGGTCCGCCACCGCCGTGCAGACCATGTCGGCTGCCTGCGCCGGACTCAGGCCCGGCATCTGGTTCAGGAGCGGCGTCGGCTCGCTCATGCGAGTGTGAACCAACCCCATGTAGACGGTCGAGGCCGTCACCCCGTCGTCCCGGATCTCCTGCGCCACGCATCGCAGCCACACGTCGAACGCACCCTTGGACGCCAGATACGCCGACCATCGAGCCAGCGGCGGAGTGCGAACCCCCGCGGTCGACACGTTCACGATGTGCCCCGACCTGCGCTCGCGCATGGACGGCAGCAACTCCAGCACCAGCTTGGCCGGGCCGAGATAGTTGACCGAGTTGGTCCGCTCGATGTCGTGGAACCGCTGGTAGGAATCGGCGACGGACCGCCGGATCGACTTGCCCGCGTTGCTCACCAGGACGTCGACGTGACCGTGCTCGGCCAGCACCTTGGCCACCATCGCCTCGATCGCGGCCGGCTCGGCCAGATTCGCCGGGTAGGCGAACGCCTTGCCGCCGGCCGCCCGGATCTCCTCGGCGACGATCTCCAACTGATCGGCCGTCCGCGCCACCAGGAGGACCGTCGCACCCGCCCGCGCCAGCCGCTTCGCCGTCGCCTCACCGATCCCGTACGACGAGCCGGTCACCAGCACGACCTTGTCCCGCACGGCCGCGGCGAGCCGGTCGTCGGGGATCCTGGTCCGCCCGTTGGTCAACGCGACGAGCAGAGGCCAGCCGATCGGGCGCTTCCCAGTCTCCATGGCTCGACATTACCGGCTGGTAGCCATTCTGGGCAGCCTCAATCGTCTGCAGGACGGTAATCTCGGTGAAGTCCTCCAGCCGTGCAGTGCGAGCACCGGAGTGCCCTCGCTATGACTGACGTGATGCAGCGTCATCGTGAAGCCCTTTCAGCAGTGCCGATCCAGCTGCCGGCAGTTGTAACAAAGGCCTCTGACAGTTTTCGTCCCCTCGCCTAGGCTCGCCCCATGACACGTCGAACCTCAACGCCGCCCGTGCCCGCCGCCGCCGTACTGCGTACTCGGCTGGATCGTGCTCGCCAGGCCGCGGCCGGCACCGGACTGCTGATCGCGCCGGGCTCCGACCTGCGCTATCTGCTCGGCCAGGAAGGCAGTTCGTTCGAGCGGCTGACCACGCTCGTCATCCCTGCCGACGGAGCGCCCGCGCTCGTGGTGCCGAAGCTCGAGGCGCCCGGATTCTCGGCGGTGCCGATGAGTGACCTCGGCGTGGACGTGATCACCTGGGTCGACGGCGACGACCCGTACCTGCTGGTCGCCGACCGGCTCGGCAAGCCCGATCGCCTCGCGGTGAGCGACTTCACCCCGGCGTTGCATGTGCTCGCGATCCGGGACGCTCTGCCTGCCGCCGAGCAGGTGCTGGCCGGCCCGATCGTTCGCGAGTTGCGGATGCGGAAGGACGCGGCCGAGGTCGAGGCATTGCGGCAGGCCGGGGCGGCGATCGACCGGGTCCACGCGCGCGTCGGCGAGTGGCTTCGGGCCGGCCGGACCGAGGCGGAGGTCGGCGCGGACATCGCCGCCGCGATCGTCGAAGAAGGCCATGCCGCGGCGGACTTCGTCATCGTCGGCAGCGGCCCCAACTCGGCCAGCCCGCACCACTCGCTGTCGGACCGCGTGATCGAGGCGGGCGACATGGTGGTCGTGGACATCGGTGGCCCGGTCGCCGAGGGCTACAACTCGGACTCCACCCGGACCTACGCGGTCGGCGAACCACGCGACGCCGATGCCGTGACGACGTACGAGGTACTGCGGCTGGCCCAGCAGGCGGCGGTCGACGCCGTACGGCCGGGTGTCACCGCGGAGTCAGTGGACGCGGCTGCGCGGGAGGTCATCACCGAGGCCGGATTCGGTGAGTTCTTCATCCACCGGACCGGCCACGGGATCGGGCTGGACGTTCATGAGCACCCGTACATCGTCAGCGGTAACAAGCTGGTCCTCGAGCCGGGCATGGCGTTCAGCATCGAGCCGGGCATCTACCAGGCAGGCCGCTGGGGAGCCCGGATCGAGGACATCGTGATCGTCACCGACACCGGTGTGGAGTCGGTCAACCAGCGTCCGCACGAGCTGGCCATCCTGCCCGGCTGAGCTCCTGCCTGGCTGAGCTCCTGCCCGGCTGATTGTCAGCCGGCCCGGAAGGTCTTGCGGTAGGCGAGAGGGGAGATGCCGACCTCGGTGCGGAGGTGGTGGCGCAGGGACGCCGCAGTGCCGAGGCCGGCTGTGTCGGCGACCCGGTCGACGGACAGATCCGTGGTTTCGAGCAGGTGGCAGGCGTGCCGGACGCGCTGCTGAAGCAACCAGGTGCCGGGGGACTGGCCAGTCTCCGCCTTGAAGCGACGGCTGAAGGTGCGCACGCTCATCCGTGAGTGCGCCGCCATGATGCCGAGGCTCAGGTCCTGGCCGAGTCTTTCCAACGCCCACGCCCGGGTCGGCGCCGTACCGTCGGTGCCTTCGTCCGGGACGACACGCTCGATGAACTGGGACTGACCACCATCACGCCAGGGCGGAACTACGCAGTGCCGCGCCGCGCGGTTGGCGACCTCGCTGCCGAAGTCGCGGCGGATCAGGTGCAGGCACAGGTCCACGCCCGCGGCGAGTCCGGCCGAGGTGACGATGTCGCCGTCGTCGATGAACAGCAGGTCCTCGTTCAGCCGCACCTTCGGGTAGAGAGCGCGGAACATCTCGGCTCGCTGCCAGTGCGTGGTCGCGTCCCGGTCGTCGAGCAGGCCCGCTGCGGCGAGCACGAACGCGCCGGTGCAGATCGACGCGATCCGGGTGCCGGGCCTGATCGTGCCGAGGGCCTTGGCCAGGTCGTCGGGGAGGGTTCCCTCGTACCGGGGCTGGCGGATGTAGGTGCCGGGGATGATCACGGTGTCCGCCTCGGCCAACGCCTCCGGGCCGTAGTCGGGGATCAGGCTGAACCCGGCGCCCGCCCGGATCGGAGCCACCTCCAGGCCGCAGATGCGGACGTCGTACAGCTCGGCGCCGTCGGCTCGGGTGGCCGCGCCGAAGACGGTCGGCGGGATGGTCAGGTCGAAGCCGACGACCGGCGCAAGCGCCAGCACGGCGACCCGGTGCACGCCGGCGGATTCGGACGAGGGTTTGGCCATGGCCATATCTTGACACATGCTGGCGTTCTGGCCACTTTTTCGACAGGATCATGTCCTGCAAACTCGGCTGGTGACACAGATCCTGGAGAAGAAGACGGTCCGGCTGCACCGCGCCTGGCCCGTCGCCGCCGTCGGTTTCATCACCCTGATCGGAGCGGCCGGCTTCCGGTCCGTACCGAGTGTGCTGCTCGACCCGTTGCACGAGGAGTTCGGCTGGTCACACGCGACGATCTCGGCCGCCGTCTCGATCAACCTGCTGCTCTACGGCCTGATCTCGCCGTTCGCGGCGGCTCTGATGGATCGGCTCGGCCTGCGTCGAGTGGTGAGCGGCGCGCTGGTGCTGATCGCGCTCGGCAGCGGTCTCACGATCTTCATGGACTCGTCCTGGCAACTGATGCTCTGCTGGGGTCTGCTGGTCGGTGTCGGCACCGGCTCGATGTCGATGACCTTCGTCGCGACCATCACCGGCCGCTGGTTCGTGCATCGCCGGGGACTGGTGACGGGAATCCTGACCGCCGCCGGAGCCACTGGTCAACTGATCTTCCTTCCCCTGATCGCGCAACTGGCCGGCGCGTACGGCTGGCGGGTACCTGCCCTGGTGGCGGCTGGTGCGGCGCTTGCGGTGGTTCCCCTGGTGCTGCTGTTCCTGCGTGACTACCCGAGTGATGTCGGGCTGCGGGCGTACGGCGCTCCGGAGGGGAGCACGGCAGGGCAGAGAGTGGAGACGACGGGGAGTAGCGCAGTACGGGCGTTGACTGCGTTGTGGTCGGCCATGCACAAGCCGGCGTTCTGGATGCTCGCTGGTGGCTTCGCGATCTGTGGGGCGTCGACGAACGGCCTGGTCGGGACGCACTTCGTGACCGCGGCGCATGACCACGGCATGCCGGTGACCACTGCGGCCTCGCTGCTGGCGCTGGTCGGTGTGTTCGACGTGGCCGGGACGATCGTGTCGGGCTGGCTGACGGATCGCTGGGACCCGCGCTACCTCTTGATCGGCTACTACTCGCTGCGGGGGCTGTCGTTGCTCGTACTGCCCTCGCTGCTCGGGCCGACCGCGCAGCCGAGCGTCTGGGTGTTCATCATCTTCTACGGGCTCGACTGGGTCGCGACGGTGCCGCCGACGGTCGCGCTGTGCCGGGAGTGGTTCGGCGTGGACGGGCCGATCGTGTTCGGGTGGGTGTTCGCCTCGCACCAGATCGGTGCCGCGATCGCCGCCACCGGTGCCGGTGCGATTCGAGACGCCGCGGGGGAGTACGACCTGGCCTGGTACCTGGCCGGAGGGTTGTGTGCGGCCGCCGCGCTGATGTCGGCGAGCATCGGACGGCGCATCGCCGTCGCCTGAGTCTCTCCGCTAGCCTCGACCTTGGTTGAGGTTCGAGCGGGGAGGGCGTCGGAGTGGACATCGAGCCGGGCGAGATGACGGTCGGGCAGTTGGCGGAGCGCAGCGGGGTGGCGATCTCCGCGCTGCACTTCTACGAACGGCAGAACCTGATCGTCAGCCGGCGGACGTCGGGCAACCAGCGCCGGTACAAGCGGGACACGCTGCGCCGGGTCGCGATGATCCGGATCGCCCAGCGGGTCGGCATCCCGCTGGCCGAGGTGGCCGCGATCCTGCGGCTGCTGCCGGACAACCGGACGCCGACCCGGCAGGACTGGGAGTACATCTCGCAGTGCTGGCAGGCCGAACTCGATCGGCGGATCGTGCACCTCGAGCAACTCCGCGACGACTTCAAGGACTGCGTCGGCTGCGGTTGCCTCTCGCTCGACCGGTGCGGTTTGGCCAACCCGTACGACGTCCTCGCGACGAAGGGGCCGGGGCCGCAACGGCTGGTGGACTCGGCCGGCGAGCCTTGCCATCCGGCTGGCTGCCGCTGAGCGGTTGTCCACAGCCTGGCAGTGCGGGCGAGCGGGCTGGGGGTGGCGGCGTCTAGGGTCGTCGGCATGGGTGAGATCAAGCTGTCGGATGTTCGGGCGACGACCGCCGCGGGAGTGATCCGCGCGATCGCCGGCGACGGCGCGCGGCTTCGGGACGACCAGGAGACCGCGGTCGCCGCCTTGTGCGAGCCGAACGCCCGGGTGCTGGTCGTCCAGGCGACCGGCTGGGGAAAGTCGGCGGTGTATTGGGCGGCCACCGCGATCCGTCGCTCCGAGGGCGCAGGTCCGACTCTTGTCGTCTCACCTCTGCTCTCGTTGATGCGTGACCAGGTGGCCGCCGCGGCTCGTGCCGGTCTGCGTGCGGCGACGCTGAACTCGTCGAACGTGGACGAGTGGTCGAGCATCGAGAGCGATCTTCGCTCGGGCGCGATCGACGTACTGCTGGTATCGCCGGAGCGGCTCGCCAACCCCGGGTTCGGGCGGCGGGTGCTGGATGGGCTGGCCGGGCAGATCGGTTTGCTGGTGATCGATGAGGCGCACGCCGTGTCTGACTGGGGTCACGACTTCCGGCCGGATTACCGCCGCGTGTCCGACGTGCTGCAGAAGCTCAACCCACAGACTCCAGTGCTCGCGACGACGGCGACCGCGAACGCTCGCGTGACCGATGACGTCGCGCACCAACTGGGCGAGTCGACCCTCGTACTGCGTGGGCCGCTGGCGCGGTCGAGTCTGCAACTGGCCGTGGTGGACGCGTTGTCGCCGCTGGATCGGTTCGCCTGGGTGGTCGACCATCTGCCGAAGTTGCCGGGGTCGGGCATCGTCTACACGCTGACCGTCTCCGACGCGCAACGGCTGGCTGCCGCGATCCAGGAGGTGCACGGCGCGGCGGTTCCGGTCGCGGCGTACACGGGTGGTCTGGAGGCGGGGGAGCGGGAGCGGCTCGAGGATGCTCTGCGGGGCAACGAGTTGAAGGCGCTGGTGGCGACGTCCGCGCTGGGGATGGGCTACGACAAGCCCGACCTCGGATTCGTCGTCCATGTCGGCTCGCCACCTTCGCCCGTGTCGTACTACCAGCAGGTCGGTCGTGCCGGGCGTGGCATCGACCACGCCGTGGTCGCGCTGCTGCCCTCCGACGCCGATTCGGGGGTCTGGGACTACTTCGCGACCGCGACGATTCCTGTTCCAGAGCAGGTGAATCGGCTGCTGCGCGGCCTCGAGGCCTACGGGCCGGACCAGCCGGCGACCGTGCCGTCGCTCGAGGCGGAGACGGGTCTGCGCCGGGGCCGGGTCGAGTTGATGCTGAAGCAGTTGGCGGTCGACGGCGCGGTGGAGCGGGTCGAGCGGGGCTGGGTGCGGACGGGCGTCGACTGGACGTTCGACGCCGCGCACTACGACGGCATCGTGTCGGTACGGCGGCGCGAGGCCGACATCATGCGGGCCTACACCCGCGGTGAACGTTGCCTCATGCAACTGCTTCAGGAGTCCCTGGACGATCCGTCCGCCGAACCATGCGGCCGTTGTTCGGTCTGTCTCGGCCTGCTGCCGGATCCGTTGAGCGCGAAGCCCTCGCCGGAGACGGTCCAGGCGATCACCCGCCTGCTGCGCGGCGAGACCCACGTGCTCGAACCACGCAAGATGTGGCCCGGCGGTGCCTTCGGCGCGAAGGGCAAGATCCCACCGGGCCTGATGGCCGAGCCCGGCCGGACCATCGTTTTCGCCGATGCCCCGGAGTGGCGCGAAGTGATCCGCGCGATCTTCAGTGCGGACGGCCCTGACACTGCCTCCCTGGATGCGCTGAAGGCCGGCTGCGTCGCCGCCCTCTCCCGCTGGCGCGACGCGTGGTCCCGCCGTCCGGAGGTGGTGGTGACGCTGCCGGCCGCCGGCTACGGCCGCCTGACCACCGAGATCGCCGACCACCTGGCCGAGATCGGCCGGCTGGAACGAGCCGAGGTCTCGGTCGACCCCACCGGCTTCACTCCCGACCTCTCCTCAGCCGAGGAAGCCAAGGTCTGGCGCGACGGTGTGACAGTCGACCCGCTCACCGCCCAAGCCATCACCGAGCGCTCGGTCCTGCTGGTGGTCGACGCCTCCTCTTCCCAATGGCCGATCACGGTCACCACCGCCAAACTCCGAGAAGCAGGCGCCTCCGCGGTCCTTCCACTCCTGATCCACCGCCGCCCCTGACTGGGCGACGCACGTCACACGGCTGGGCTGTCACAAACCTCGCCTGCTCGGCATCTCGTGGGCGCACCTCTTCGGCCGGAAGTGGTTGCAGCCTTGAGGAGAATGCCATGAATCTCACCTTGTGGATCGTCGCCGGTGTCCTTGCCTTCGCCTACCTGATGGGTGGCCTCGGCAAGGTGATCGTTCCGAAGGAGAAGATCGCCGCCTTCGGGCCGAGTGCGAGATGGACCGACGACTTCAGTGCCGGGAGCGTCAAGGCCATCGGAGGCCTCGAGGTCCTGGGTGCGGTGGGTCTGATCCTGCCCGCAGCGCTCGACGTCGCACCGGTGCTGGTGCCGCTGGCCGCAGTCGGTCTGGCGCTGATCATGGTCGGTGCGGTGATCACCCGCGCCCGGCGGGACGAGTTCAAGTTCATGGCGTTCGACCTGGTCTATCTCGTGCTGGCCGGGTTCGTGGCGTGGGGACGCTTCGGCCCGGAGTCGTTCACCGTCTGAGCCCAACAGCCCACCGGGACGTCTGCCGACCTCGCCGGCCGACAGCCACCAGGGACCGGTCTAGGCCTTCGGCGCGGTCGCCACGTCCGGCTCCGACGACGTGCTGTCCTCGTCTTCCGCCGGCGACTTGAGTTCCGGCGAGGACTCGACGAAGGACTTCAGGTCCGACACCAGCCGGGTCCACCCGTCGCTGATCATCGCGCGGATCTCCGAGCCCGGCTCGAAACCGCCGTGGATGACGGTCAGTTTGACCTGGTCGCCGTCCGGTTCGAGTTCGAAGGTCGCGCGGGACAGCGGTTCGGCGGCGGTCGTCGCCTGCTGCTCGTCGCTCATCTCGACGGCCTTGGCGAACTCGGGCGTGATGTGGTGCCAGGTGAACGCGAGCCGCCGGTAGGGGTCGTACTCGAGCACCTGCTGACCGGGACCGGACATGGTGACGTCGCCCATCTTCCAGTCCATCGGGGACCCGACCTTCCAGTCGGTGTCGTGGTGGAGCCCCCAGTACTGCTGGGTGAAGGCGGGGTCGGTGAGGGCCCGCCAGAGCTTCTCCGGGGTGGTCTTGATGTAGGTCGTGTAGACGAAGTCGTTGTCGTTGTCGCTCACGGTCTCCTGCTCCAATGCGGTCTTGAGGTCGGCGAAGAACTGGACCCGCCGACGGTCGTACTGGGTGATCCAGCGGTCGGCGATGGCGTTGATCGGCTCGGCGTTCAGGTAGTGCAACTTCTCCCGGCCGCGCCGGACGGTGGTGACGAGGTTGGCTCCTTCGAGCACGGCCAGATGCTTGCTGACCGACTGCCGGGCCATCTCCAGGCCGCCGCAGAGTTCGCTCAACGTCTGCCCGGTCCGCTGGTTCAGGCTGTCGAGCAGCCGTCGCCGGGTCGGATCACCCAGCGCCCGGAACACCTCGTCGTCCATCGCCACTCCAGTTCCATAGGCAGCCCATCGGCTGCATGTCCACAATAGGCAGCCTCAAGGCTGCATGTCAAAGCGTGTGCGATCGCATGATCAGGGGGCGAACGGGAACCAGACTGCTCTCATGGACGCATCTGACGCGAAGCTCGTTCTGGTCACCGGGGTCACCGGCTACATCGGCGGCCGGCTGGTGCCCGAACTGCTCAAGGCCGGGTATCGCGTCCGCGCGATGGCCAGGAATCCGCGGCGGCTGCAGGACCGCGACTGGTACGACGACGTCGAGGTGGTCGAGGCCGACGCGGGGGATCGCCGTCAACTGGACGCCGCCCTCGAAGGCGTGGACGTCGCCTACTACCTGATCCACGCGCTGGGCACCGGCAAGCGCTTCGAGTCGCGCGACCGGCACACCGCGCTCACCTTCGGCGCCGCGGCCCGCGAGGCCGGCGTCGGCCGGATCGTCTATCTGGGCGGGCTCTATCCCCAGGGCGAGGAGCTCTCGCCACACCTGGACTCCCGCCGCGAGGTCGGTGAGATCCTGCTCGCCTCCGGCGTCCCGACCACCGTCCTCCGCGCCGCGGTCATCATCGGCTCGGGCTCGGCCTCCTTCGAGATGTTGCGTCATCTGACCGACCGGCTGCCGGTGATGGTCACGCCGCGCTGGCTGTACACGCGGATCCAGCCGATCGCGGTCAGGGACGTTCTGCACTACCTGGTGGGCAGCGCCGAGATGCCGGCCACGGTCAACCGCGGCTTCGACATCGGCGGGCCGGACGTCCTCACCTACCGCGACATGATGCAGCGGTACGCCGCCGTCGCGCAGCTGAGCCGGCGGCAGATCGTCACCCTGCCGCTGCTGACGCCGTCCCTGTCGAGTCACTGGGTCGGCCTGGTCACCCCCGTCCCGAGCAGTATCGCCCGCCCGCTGGTCGACAGCCTGATCCACGAGGTGGTCTGCAAGGAACACGACATCGAGCCGTACGTCGCCGATCCCGCGCCGGGCTTGATCGGCTTCGATCGCGCCGTCGAGCTGGCTCTCAAGCGAGTCCAGGATCTCGACGTCACTACCAGTTGGGCCTCGGCGTCGACACCGGGTGCGGCGAGCGATCCCTTGCCGGGAGACCCCGACTGGTCCGGTGGGTCGCTGTACGTGGACGAGCGAGAGAGCACGGTCTCGACCACCCCCGAGCAGCTCTGGTCCGTCATCGAGGGCATCGGCGGCCGCAACGGCTGGTACTCCTGGCGCCTCGGCTGGTGGGCCAGGGGAGTGCTGGACCGGATCTTCGGTGGACCGGGCCTGCGCCGCGGCCGGCGGAATCCGAACGACCTGTCGGTCGGTGATCCGCTCGACTGGTGGCGGGTGGAGGAGATCGAAGACCTCAAGCTGCTGAGGCTGCGCGCTGAAATGCGGTTGCCGGGCCTGGCCTGGCTTGAGCTGGTCGTGGACACGGACGACCAGAAGCGGACGGTGTTCCGGCAGCGTGCGCTCTTCCATCCGCACGGCCTGCCGGGTCATCTCTACTGGTGGGCGATCAAGCCGTTCCACGGGGTCGTCTTCGGTGGCATGCAGCGCAACATCGCCGACGCCGCGCAGCGCAGTGGCGCGCCGACCTGGAAGGCCTCGCGCAAATCGTCTTGACGACGTCCCGACGATGGAGAGGTGAAAATCACCAGCCTCGGCTATCGGACCGACCTGATGCTGCTCCAGTTGAGCGGCAGCGAGCTGACCGACCAGGGCGAGTACGTCGTGGTCCGCACTCCGGCCAACCCGACCTTCTGGTGGGGCAACTACCTGCTGTTTCGGACGCCGTTCGCGCCGGGTGATACCGCGGCGCGGCTGGCGACGTTCCGCGACGAGTTCCCGTCGGCGGCTCATGTTGCCATCGGCATCGACACCACCGCCGGCGAGGTGGGTGCCGAGGACGAGGTGACCGCGGCGGGGTTCGAGATCGAGCGCAGTACGGTGATGACGGCGACCGAGGTGAAAGCGCCCGCTCGGCCGAACGACAGCTCGCAGTACCGGTTCCTCAGCAGTGATGAGGACTGGGAGCAGCTCGTCGAGCTGTCGCTGGCGGCGAACCCGCGGGAGATGCCGGGATACGAGGAATTCAACCGGCTCCGGGTGCAGGCGGAGCGTGCGCTGGTCGAGACGGGGCACGCGCGGTGGTTCGGCGCGTTCGACGGTGACCGGCTGCAGGCTTCTCTCGGGCTCGCGTCGGACGGCTCAGACGTCGCCCGGTTCCAGAACGTGCAGACCCATCCGGACGACCGCGGCCGCGGCATCGCCGGCACCCTGGTCCACCGCGCGTCGCGGTACGGGCTGGACGAGTTGAAGGTTCGCACGCTGGTGATGGTCGCGGATCCCGACTACCTGGCGATCCGGATCTATCGCGCGCTCGGATTCGGCGACAACGAGGTGCAACTCCAGCTGACCCGGCGACCGGCCGACATGGAAAGCTGACGGCATGACGGAGCGCGGAACGGCATTGGTGACGGGTGGCAGCCGCGGGATCGGCGCGGCGGCGGCGGTGGCACTGGCGGCGGACGGATGGGACGTGGGGGTCAGCTACCGGACCCGGGTCGACGAGGCCGAGCAGGTCGTCGCCGCGTGCGAGAAGCTCGGGCGGCGGGCGGTCGCAGTACAGGCTGAGGTGTCGGAGGCGGCGGAGATCGAGCGACTGTTCGAGGCCGTGACCGCCGAGCTCGGGCCGATCAGGGCCGTCGTCAACAACGCGGGTGTGGTGTCGCCGGCGGGACGGGTGGCCGACTACGACGTGGCGCGGTTGGAGCGGGTGTTCCGGATCAACACGATCGGCGCGTTCCTGGTCGCGGGCGCCGCGGTGCGGCGGATGTCCACCGAGCGTGGTGGGCAAGGCGGCGTGATCATCAACGTGTCGTCGCGGGGTGCGGTGCTCGGATCGGCCAACGAGTACGTCGACTACGCGAGCAGCAAAGCGGCGGTGGACACGCTCACGATCGGCCTGGCGAACGAGGTGGCGAAGGAAGGCATCCGGGTGCTCGGCATCAGGCCCGGCCTGATCGAGACCGAGATCCACGAAGAAGGCCGGCTCGACCGGATCGGCACCACGCCGCCACTCGGCCGGCCCGGTACTGCGGACGAGGTCGCCGCGCTGATCGCGTTCCTCGCCTCGGACCGATCGTCGTACATGACCGGCTCGATGGTCGACGTCGCGGGCGGCCGCTGACGCTTGGTGCGGATCGGGTACGGCGCGCTCGGCTGCATTTGGTGTCTGCCGAGCGACGGCTTCGGCAGCGACGGCTCCCAATCGGGCGAGTTGTCACGATCGCCGGTTGTGTTGGCCATCTCCCTGTCTTCAACCGTATCTTTGAAGTATTTGTTGAGACTTTGGAGGATTCGGGATGAGCTTGCGGCCGGTGGACCTGGCCAGACAGGCGGGGATCTCCACTCAGGCGGTCCGCAACTACGAGGCGGCGGGGATCCTGCCGGAGGCGCCGCGCACCGAGTCGGGGTACCGGAGATATGAGCGGGAGCATCTCCAGGCGCTGCTGACGTATCGGGCGCTGGCTCCCGGGTTCGGTGCGGAGACGGCCGCTGGGATCATGCGGGCGATCCATGACGGTGACGAGGCGCTCGCCTTACGGATGCTCGACGCGAGTCACGCTGCTCTGCACGAGCAGCGGCTTGCGACCGATGCGGCCAGTGAGGCTTTGGGTGCGGCGGCTGAGGAGTTCCTGGATGAGCCACCGGCGGTGGTGGGTCCGCCGCTGTTGGTGGGGGAGTTGGCGCATCAGTTGGGAGTGCGTACTTCGACCTTGCGAGTGTGGGAGGCGGCCGAATTGTTGACGCCGGCGCGCGAGCCGGGGACGAAGTACCGGCGGTACGGCGCGGTTCAGGTGCGGGATGCGCGGATCATCAACATGTTGCGCCAGGGGCGGTATGGCTTCGAGCAGATCCGGCCGGTGCTGGACGGGTTGCGGAAGACCGGAAGTGCGGAGGCGTTGCGCGCGGCGGTCGCGGAGAGGCGTGCGGCGCATGATCGCCGGACCCGAGCGATGATCAACGGCTCCGCCAAACTGCATGAGTATCTAGCTGGGAACAGCTAGCTGGGTGGGGCGGTTGCGGCCTCGGACGGTGACTTCGTCGCCTGCCTTCCAGCACGCGGCCTCGGCGGGGGCGGCTTCTTCTACTGCTGTCATCGAGGCGACCAGACGTCCGGGGACCGACTTGGCCAGTTCGGTCAGGCGGGCGGCCTCGTTCACCGGGTCGCCGATCACGGTGTACTCGTGCCGGCGGATGTCACCGATGGTGCCCGCGACCACGGTGCCGGCGGTGATCCCGATCCCGGCCGTTGCCTCGGGCAACTCCTCGCTGAGCCGGCGGGCGAGTTCGCGGCCGGCCTGGAGAGCGCTCCCAGCCGGGTCCGGGAGCTCGGCCGGTGCGCCGAAGACCGCCAGCACGGCGTCGCCGGCGAACTTGTTCACGAAACCGCCGTGCTGGTCCACCTCGTCGACCACCACCTCGAAGAACCTGTTCAGCACCTGAACCACCTCGGCCGGCGGACGCGAAGCGGCGAGCTCGGTCGAGCCGACCAGATCCACGAACAACACCGCGACGAACCGTTCCTCGCCGCCGAGCGAGTCGCCGGCCAGAGCCTCCCGAACCACCGCCGGGCCGACGTACCGGCCGAAGAGGTCGCGGATCCGTTCCCGCTCGCGCAGCCCCGCGGCCATCTGGTTGAAGCCGGCCTGCAGCGAGCCGAGTTCGGTGCCGTCGAAGACCGGGATCCGGACGTCCAGTTCGCCGTCGCCGATCACCTTGAGGGCGTTCCGTACCGACCGCACCGGCGCGACCACCGACCGGGCCGACAGCAGCGTCAGCAGCCAGCCGCAGACGAGCACGACGGTGCCGAGGGCAAGGATGATCACCGAAAGCCGGGTCGCCGAGACATCCTTCTCGATCAGGGCGAGCAAGGCGGTCAGCATCAGCCCGACCACGGGCACGCCCGAGCCGACGGCCCAGAAGAACACCGTGCGCGCCTTGAGCCCGGCGGCGAGCAGCCGCTTCGGCGGCGCTTGGTCGGCCAGCGCTCGCGCCGCGATCGGGCGGAGGGCGAACTCGGTGAGCAGGTAGGACGCGGCGCAGGTGACGATGCCGCCGTCGAAGATGACGATCATGATCCGGAGCAGGTTGTCCGGCTGGTGGATCAGCGCGAGGACGCTGAAGACGATGGTCGCCAGCAGCCAGAGGTAGACCTCGATCAGGGTCAGCCGCAGGGGGAGTTGCAGGGTGGCGATCTGCTCCTTGCGGGTGGCCGGGCGGTCTTCGAGGACCCAGTGGGTGACGCGGAGGGCGTACCGGGTGCTCCAGATCGCGCCGACGACGAGGGCGAAGAGGAAGTACGCCGGGAAGCCGATCGCGCGGACGAGTTGGAACGCGTCGTTGGCGGGCGGGCCGGGCAGGACGAAGACGCTCAGCACGAAGACGACCGAGGCGCCGATGATGTTGGTGCCGACCGAGAAGAAGGTCAGAAGCAGTTGGCCTCGCACCCGCAGCATCCGAGGGCTCTGGTCGGCCGGTCCGAGCAGCCCGGAGCCGAATGGCCGCCGCTGCAACACCACCTCGGGCCTACTGTCCGGCAACATGCCCGCCAGTCTGCTATTTCCCCGGCTCAGTCCTCCATTCGCCGCGCGGTTGGAGGCATTGGGTGGTGAGTGGCGGACGCCGCGCGGTTGGGTGAGGTGTGCGGTGGGTGGGCTGGCTACCGTGGTGGGGTGGCTGGTCGGGTGATGCTGGTGGCTGCTGCTGCGCTGACCGTGGCAGCCTGCTCATCCACGGGGTCATCCACCCCCACCGAGCCGTCGACCACCGCCTCCGGGCGCGGCCTGTCGACGTTAGTACCGTCTGTGACGCCCAGCCGTAGTGCCGCGGCAGCACCAGGCACCTCCGCCGGTCCGGCCACCGAGCCGCTGGTGGTGGCGATCAACGCGACCAGAGCCGCTCAGAACCTGGATCTGACGACCGCACGAGCACTAGCCGACGGTACGGCGAAAGCGTGGCGAGGCTTCCGGCTCGTCGGATCGGTGGCGGAGGTACTGCGCGATCCGGCGGCGCTCACGGTGGTGGCGGCCTCCAAGGCCGGGCCGAGCGTGAGACCGGTGACGGTAGGTGGGATCGACCCGTTCCGCGATCCCGACCGCTACCCGCTCAGGATCGCCGGCCCACCGCCGGCCGGTCCCGCGGTCGACGTAACGTTCGGGGGAGACATCATGCTCGGCCGAAGGGTCGCGACCGCGGCCGCCCGGGCCGGTGACCCCTCGGCGCCGCTGCGTGCGATCGGGCCGCGTCTCGCCGCCGCCGATCTCACCATCGCGAACCTCGAGAGCACGCTCTCCCGCGCCGGTGAGCCCCAGCAAGGCGGCGACTCCTTCGCTGCTCCACCGGCAGTGATGACGGGCCTCCGCGAAGCCGGAGTCGACGTATTGTCGCTGGCGAACAACCACACCGGCGACTTCCAGACCGAGGCCTTGCTCGACACGGTGCAACGCGTCCGGGCCGGCGGGATCCAGCCGGTCGGTGCCGGGCGCAACGTCTCCGAGGCGATCAAACCGGTCATCGTGAGCCGCAACGGCATCCGCTTCGGTTTCCTTGCGTTCAACGCGATCGGCGAGACACCCCGAGCGACCTCCACCGCTCCCGGCGCCTTCTCCGTGCGGATGCCGCCCAGAACCGGCCCGCTCAACCAGAGCGATCTGGCGGCGCTCACCAGCGCTGTCGGCGCGCTACGAACCGCGGTGGACGTCGTGGTCGTCCTGCCGCACTGGGGTCAGCAGTACACGCACAACCCGGTCGCAGCTCAGCGAACGGTCGCGGACGCGCTCGCGGAGGCAGGTGCGGACCTGGTGATCGGCGGCCACCCGCACTGGGTGCAGTCCGTCCAGTTCCTGCCCAACAAGTTGATAGCCCACTCGCTGGGCAACCTCGTCTTCGACATGGACTTCTCCCAGCAGACCCAGGAGGGCGTCCTGCTCGAACTCACCTACTGGGGCAAGATCCTCAAGGCGGCTCGACTGACCCCCTACGTCATCGACGCCCAGTTCACCCCACGGATCGTCTCGGGCAACCGCGCCGAGCAGATCCTCGCCGACATCCGCAACGCGGACTAACCCCGCAGCCAGGCGGCAAGCACCCGCCCCATCCGCCCCAACTGTGCCGCCTGTACTACGGCCGGCAGGTCCCGCGCGCTGTGGTAGGCCGCGTACGGCGTACTGCCGAGTCGTACGCCAGGCAAGCCCGCCCGCACGAACGACCAGTGGTCACTAGATCTGTTGGTGCAGCCCCGAGTTTGCACCCGAGCGCGGGTGGCTGCGGCTCGTACTGCGCGCTGTAGATCCAGCTGGTTCGCCTGCGCCGAGCAGACGGGGACGACGGAGCCCACGCCCACCCGGTCCAGGGAGACCATGCCGCGCATCGCCCGGCGTTGTGCGGCGGGCATCGAGGCCACGTAGGCCCGCGATCCGTAGTGGTGCCGGTTGTCGCCGTCACCACGCGGCTCCTCTGCGCCGAAGGCGATGAACATGGTCGGAAGACCGTTGTTCTGCAGGGTTTCCGCGGTTCCGAGCAGGACCGCGATGCCAGAGGCGTTGTCCTCGGCGCCCGGCGCCTGGGGCACGGTGTCCAGGTGCGCGCCGACGATCACGTGCGGTGCGGCCGGGTTGAAGCCGGGGCGGGTGGCGATGAGGTTCCAGGTCGTGCCGGCCCGGACCGGTACACCCCAGGAGTTGCCTGAGGGGACTTGCAGGGCTTGGCGGGTCACTTGGTAGCCGGCTGCTTTGAAGCGGGTCTCCAGCCACGCCAGCGCCCGCCGGTACGCCGTACTGGTTGCTTCGCGCGGGCCTATCTCCTCGGCCAAGTAGCGGACGGTCTCCTTGGCCGCGGCCGGGTCGAAAGCCCTGGGGGACGGAGGGCTGGGCGTGTCCGGGGCGGACGGGGAGGCAGCCGGCGAGGAAGGAGTGGCAGAGGGCGACGGCTGAGTGGCCGCCACCGAGGGGGAACTGGTCGACGGCGCGGGGGAACTGGTGGACGGGCGGGGCGCAGGGGTGGAGGTGCTGCTGTCGCAGGCGACGGTCGCCGCGAGCAGCAGGGCGGCGAGGGGCAGTGCGCGGGCCCGCATGTCCCCATGGTGCCCGGGGGCGCCAAGACCGACGGGAAGAACGCGGAGAGCGTGGCGCTGAACCGGTTTTTGGCACGGTGCTGCCCGTGGCTCTAATCGGCCGCGTCAGCGGGGGTCCGCGTGGGTAATGTCCTGCGAACGACATTCTGCCTCGGGAGCCCTAGTGACCCACGACCGCCACTCCTACGCCGAACCGGCGCTGGTGCGCACCACCCACCTCGAGCTCGAGCTCGACCTGGACTTCGCCGCCAAGGTGCTCTCCGGGACGGCCACCCACACCCTGGCCTGGAGTGGCCCGGGCGACCGGCTGGTGCTCGACACCCGGGACCTGACCGTCCTGGCGGTGGAAGGTGCGGTGGAGGGTTCTGGAGAAGGTGCGGTGGACGAGGGCTGGGAGCCGCTGGAGTACAGCCTGGCCGTTCCGGATGACGAACTCGGCTCCGCGCTGAGCATCCGGACCCGGCAGCACGCGCAGGTGCGGGTCAGCTACCGGACCGCTCCGACGGCCACCGGGCTGCAGTGGCTGGAGCCGTCGATGACGGCCGGCGGGATGACGCCGTTCATGTTCAGCCAGTCTCAGGCGATCCACGCCCGGAGTTGGGTGCCGGTGCAGGACACCCCGGGCGTGCGGTTCAGCTACGCCGCGCACGTGACCGCTCCGCCTGAGCTGATGGTGCTGATGAGCGCCGACAACGGGACGACCTCCCGCCGTGCAGATTCTGACCCCACGCCACCACCTCGGTCAGGCAGCGGCTCGTTCGACGTGCACATGCCCGAGCCGATCCCCTCGTACCTGCTGGCGATCGCGGCCGGGGACCTCGTCTTCGAGGCGATCGGCGAGCGTTCGGGGGTCTGGGCCGAGCCGGAGATGGCCAAGCGGGCCGCCACCGAGTTCGCGGACACCGAGGAGATGATGCGGGTCACCGAGGCGTTGTTCGGGCCATACCGGTGGGGCCGCTACGACATCCTCGTGCTGCCGCCCTCCTTCCCGTATGGCGGGATGGAGAACCCGCGGATGACGTTCGCGACTCCCACGGTGGTGATCGGCGACAAGTCCCTGGTGAGCGTCGTGGCGCACGAGTTGGCGCACAGCTGGTCGGGCAACCTGGTCACGCAGGACAGCTGGGACGACATCTGGCTCAACGAGGGCTTCACGTCGTACGTGGAGAACCGGATCGTCGAAGCCGTCTACGGCACCGAGTTCGCCGTGATGGAGACGGCGATCAAGCAGCACTCGACGGTCGTGAAGCTCGACCCGCTGTCGCCGGCCGAGCAGGCTGTGGAGTTGCCCGGGCTCAACCACCGTTCGCACTACTACGGCACGACCGCGCTGGGCCCGTTGAAGGGCTGCTGGTTCCTGGCCTGGCTGGAGGAGCGATTCACCCGCGAGGTGTTCGACCCCTTCCTGCGCGGGTACTTCGACCGCTTCGCCTTTCGCAGCATCAACTCGGAAGACTTCGCCGAGCACCTGCGGGAGCAACTGCTCGACCAGCACCCGGGCGTGGTCACGGAGGCTGAGATCGCTGCCTGGCTTGACGAGCCGGGTATCCCGGCCTTCGCCGAGCGAGCGGTGTCGGCCCGCTTCGAGGTGGTGGACGAGCTGCGCGACCGCTGGCTGACCACTGGTGAACTACCGGATGGTGCCAGCCGCTGGACGACCCAGGAGTGGCTGCGCTTCCTGGACGCCGCTCCGGACGTGCTGGACGCCTCGCAGCTGCAGCAGTTGGACCGCGAGTTCGGCCTCACCGGTACTGCGAACGGCGAGATCGCCCGCCGCTGGTACTCGATCGTCGCCGCCAGCTCCTACACACCGGCGTACGACGAACTCGCGAGCTTCCTGACCCGGGTAGGCCGGATGAAGCTGGTGGTACCGGTTTACAAGGCGTTGATGAGCACCGAGGAGGGCAGGGAGCTCGCCGGCAAGGTGTTCGCAACCGCGAAGCCCGGCTACCACCCGATCACCACGGCCGCGGTCCAGAAGGTCGTCATCAGCTGAGTCGGCTCATTCGAGCTGCAGGGCACAACGGCGTTGGTGCCAGCCATGTCGGTCAGCAGGCCCGCGAGGTCCGGGAACTCCGCGGCAACCGGCTTTGGTTGGCGCCCGGGGACAACTCTGACCGGTAGGGTGCTCCGAAACCTGGCATGGTCAGACGGGAGTTCGGGGTGGAGCAGCAGTACGGGGGAGATCAGCCGCGCACGATCGGCGGGGACCACCTGGCACTACGGGATCAGGTGCTGGTCGAGTTGCGGCGGCGGATCGTCGACGGCGAGTACGCGCAGGGTGAGCGACTGACCGAGAACAGGCTGGCCGACGACTTCGGCGTGTCGAGGAATCCGGTCCGCGAGGCGCTGCGGGTGGTCGAGGCCGAGGGCTTCGTGCGGATCCTGCCGCGCCGGGGTGCGGTGGTGGCGACGCTGGACGAGTCGGCGATCCGGGATCTGTTCGCAGTACGGGAGCAGTTGGAGACGCTGGCTGCCGGGCTGGCGGCCGAGCGGGCCACCGAGGCTGACGTGGCTCGGCTGCGGACGCTGCTGGATCAGGCGAGCGCGGCGACCGAGGCGGAGGATTTCGACCGGGTTGCCGAGTTGAACAGCGCGCTGCACCTGGCCGTCATAGACATCAGCGGGAACCGCTGGTTGGCTTCGCTGTCGGCGGCGATGTACCAGCATGTCCACTGGGTCTTCCGCGTCGGCGCGGCCCAGCGTGCACCACACTCCTGGAAAGAACACATCCGCGTAGTGGATGCCATAGCCGCCGGCGACCGAGCCGCCGCCACCCAGGCAGCCCGCCAGCACGTGGAAGCCGCAGCCTCCGCCGCGCTGGCGGCGTCGCCAAGAGAAAGCTAGTGTCCTGAGTCGGACACTAGCGCCCGGTGGCGTAGCCCTGCATGCCTCGGGGGTTGGCACCGGCAGCCAGTACGCCGTCTGCTTCTCGGGAGACCGCGCACAGGCGGCCGAGGCTCCACGGGTCGGCCTCGGTGACCACATGGCCGCGGCGGGTCAGTTCGTCCCGTACTGCGGTGCCCAGGCGGCTCTCCATCACCAGGCTGGCCGGCTCGGTAGTCCTTGGGTAGAAGGACGACGGGAACGACGTGGTGTGCCAGGCAGGCGCGTCGATAGCCTCCTGCAGATCTTCGCCACCGACCAGGTGACGCAGCAGGAAGAGGAGTTGCCATTGGTCCTGCTGGTCGCCACCAGGTGATCCGCAGGCGAGCACGGGCGCGCCGTCACGCAGTACGAGCGTCGGCGTGAGGGTGGTCCGCGGACGCCGACCGGGGGTCAGGGAAGAGGCGAGACCTTCCTCCAGCCAGAACATCTGCAACCGGCTGCCGAGACAGAACCCCAGCGAGGGAATCGTCGGTGACGACTGCAGCCACCCACCACTCGGCGTGGCCGAGACGACGTTGCCCCACTGATCGATCACGTCGACATGGCAGGTGTCGCCGCGCGTCACCCCGTCAGAGGAGACCGTCGGCTCGCCGGTGGTCGCATCGCCGTGGTTGTCGCCGGTGGCGATCGAGGGGAGTAGCGGCTGACGCCCGTCCGGGCTACCCGGGCGAAGCTCAGCGCTGGCCTCAGGGCCGACCAGCTTGGCCCGCTGGGCGGCATACGCCGGGGACAGCAGCGTCTTGAGCGGCACCTCGCCGTCGCCGTACCAGGCCTCGCGGTCGGCGTAGGACAGCTTCGTGACCTCGGTAGTGGTGTGTACTGCGTCGGCGCCGGCCAGGTCGAGTGCAGCCGGGTCGCCGAGTTCGTCGAGGACTGCAAGGGACTGCAGGAGCGCCGGACCCTGGCCCCACGGACCTGTCTTGGCGATCGTGTGGCCCTGCCAGTCAAGCGTGGCAGCCTCTTCCCAGCTCGCTTGGTACGACGCCAGGTCGTCGCCGGTGATCAGCCCGGCATGGTCCTCGCCGCTGGAGTCCCGATGCGGCAACCGCGAGAACTTGTCGATCGCCTCGGCGATGAAGCCCTCCCGCCAGGTCAGCCGTGCCTTCTCGACCTGGGCGACCCGATCCGTACCAGCGGTCTCAGCCTCGACCAGTAGCCGCTCGAGGGTGTCGGCGTAGGTTGTGTTGCGGAACAGCTTGTTGGCCCGCGGCGGCTGACCACCCTGCAACCACAGGTCGGCTGACGTCTGCCAGTGCTCAGTGAAGAGTTCCTGCACAGTGGCGACCGTGTCACCGACCCGAGCGACCAGCGGATGACCGTTTCGCGCGTACCCGATCGCAGGCTCCAGCACCGTCCGCAGCGGCAGACTGCCGTGGTCCCGGAGCAGCAACAACCAAGCATCAACAGCCCCCGGTACTGCGGCCGCCAGCGGCCCCGAGCCGGGTATCAGCGCCAGGCCGAGCGACCTGAAGTGCTCGATCGTGGCGCCGGCAGGAGCAACCCCCTGCCCACTGAGCACGCGTGGTGTCGGGTCGGACGCGGTGGCGATGATCACGGGCACCTCGCCGCCTGGTCCGTTCAGGTGCGGCTCGACCACGTGCAGCACGAAGCCCGCGGTCGCGGCGGCGTCGAAGGCGTTGCCGCCGAGCTCGAGGATCCGCATCGCCGACTGCGAGGCGAGCCAGTGCGTGGAGGAGACCATCCCGAACGTGCCGCGCAGGGTGGGCCGGGTGGTGAACGTCATCGAGCAGCTCCTCTTGCCGTGATCGCTTCGGTCACTGGGGATTCCTGGGGTAGGTCGCGGACATCCGGACCGGTGCCGTCGTCGTTCACCAGGTGGCAGGCGACCTGATGGCCACCGTCTCCGATGACTCTGGACTCCGGCACAACGGTCCGGCACTTGTCGATGGCTACCGGGCATCGGGTGTGGAACCGGCAGCCCGGTGGTGGGTCGATGGCCGACGGCAGGTCGTCTCCGAGCAACACCGGCCGCCGGGCGCGCTGTGTGGTCGGTTCGGGCACGGGCGCGGCCGAGAGCAACGCCTGTGTGTACGGATGAGCCGGTGCGCCGAAGATCCGCTCCCGCGGGCCTTGCTCGACCAGTTGGCCCAGGTACATCACCGCGACCTCGTCTGCGAGGTATTCGACGGCCGACAGGTCATGGGTGATGAACAAGCAGGCGAAGCCAAGGTCTCGTTGCAAATCCGCCAGCAGGTTCAGCACGGACGCCTGCACCGAGACGTCGAGCGCACTGGTCGGCTCGTCGGCCACCAGCAGCCGCGGTGATGAGATGAGAGCACGCGCGATGCTCACCCGCTGTCGCTGTCCACCGGAGAGTTCGTGCGGAGATCGCTGCGCCACCTCCGGCCGGAGACCCACCCGGCGGAGCGATTCAGCTACTGCTGCCGGGATGTCCTTCTTGTCGGCAGGCAGATCGCCGCGACGACGCATGAGCTGCAGTGGCTCGCCGACGATGTCGCCGACGGACAACCGTGGATCCAGGGAACCGGCCGGGTCCTGGAAGACGATGGAGACGTCCCGACGATGTGGCCGGAGTCTGCGCCGGTTGAGGTGGGTTATGTCGGCATCGGCCAGGCGGACCGTGCCGTCGGTGGGTTCCAGCAGCCGCACGATGCAGCGGCCGACGGTGGACTTCCCCGAGCCGCTCTCGCCGACCAGCGCGACCACCGCACCCTTGGGGATCCGGAGCGAGACACCGTCGACTGCCCGGACCGCACCGAAGTGCATGACGAGGTCCTCGAGTTCCAGTGCGTATTCGGTCATCAGACCTCCACCCGCTCTCGGACGGGATTCCAGCAGGCCACTTGGTGACTACCGGCATCGAGAGTGGGTTGCTTCGTAGTACAGGTGTCGAGTGCTCGGGGGCAGCGGTCGGCGAAGGTGCAGGCATCCGGCTGCTCGGAGAGGACAGGGACCAGACCGGGGATCTCGTTGAGGCGGTGGGTCCCCGCGTGCCGGCCTGCTGATGGTGAGGCAGCCAGCAGGCCGGCTGTATAGGGGTGTTGAGGCCGGGCGAACAGTTCGTGGACCTCGGCCGTCTCCACGACTCGTCCGGCGTACATGACTGCCACCCGGTCGGCCAGGTCGGCGACGACGCCGAGGTCGTGGGTGATCAGCACGATGCTGGTGCCGAGCCGCTCGCGCAGCGCTCGCAGTACGTCGAGGATGCCGGCCTGGATCGTCACGTCGAGGGCGGTGGTCGGCTCGTCCGCGATGAGCACCTTCGGGTCGCACGCGACGGCCATGGCGATCATCACCCGTTGCCGCATGCCGCCGGAGAGTTGGTGCGGGTAGTCGTCGATGCGGCGTTCGGCGGAAGGGATGCCGACCAGTTTGAGCAGTTCGACGGCTCGGCTGCGGGCTGCCCGCCGGGACAGGCCGACGTGGACCTGCAGGACCTCGCAGATCTGGTAGCCGACGGTGAAGACCGGGTTCAGCGACGTCATCGGCTCCTGGAAGATGTACGCCACTTCGCGGCCGCGGATCGACCGCAGCGTCCGCTTGTCCGCGCCGATGAGTTCGACGCCGTCCAGTCGGACCGACCCGTCGACAGTGGCGGTGCGGGGGAGGAGCGAGGCCAGGCTCATCGCCGTCACGCTCTTGCCGCAGCCGGATTCGCCGACGATCGCGAGCACTTCGCCGTCGGCGACCTGCAGGTTCACCCGGTCGACGGCCGACAACGGTCCGTCCTCGGTCCGGAACGTCACCGACAGGTCTTTGACCTCCAGCACAGGCCCAGTGACCGGCCCGGAGACCGGCCCGGTGATCGGCCCAGAGATCGACGTGGTCATCGGCGGCTCGCTTTCGGGTCGAGGGCGTCGCGCAGGCTGTCGCCGACGATGTTGAAGGCCAGGGCCAGCAGCATGATCGCCACGCCCGGCATCACCGCGGCCCACGGTGCCCGGGACGCGAACTGCTGCGCGTCGGACAGCATCGTGCCGAGGCTTGGGGCGGGTGGCTGGATACCCAGGCCGAGGAACGACAGCACGGCCTCGCCGAGGATCGCCGCCGGAATCGCGACGGTCGCCTGGACGATGATCACCGAGGCCGCGTTCGGCAGGATGTGCCGGCCGAGCACCCAGGGATCACCGGCCCCCTCGACGATCGCGGCGGAGACGAAGTCGAGCGACTTCAGCCGCAGCGTCTCCGAGCGGACGATCCGGATCACACCGGGAATCTGGGCGATCCCGATCGCGATCGCCGCGTTGCCCAGGCTCGCGCCGCGGATGGCGGCCAGGCCGACCGCGAGGATCAGGAACGGGAACGCGAGGACCAGGTCGGTGAACCGGGAGATCAGCGCGTCGATCGCCAGGAAGTACCCGGCCATCAGGCCCAGCGGGACGCCGACCACCAACGAGGTGGCGACGGCCAGCAGCCCGACGTGCAGGGAGGCCCTCAGCCCGAACATGATCCGGGACAGCACGTCCCGGCCGAGATCGTCGGTGCCGAGCAGGTAGCCGGGGGTGCCCGGTGGCGCGAACGCGTTGCTGAGGTGGGTGTCCGTCGGCTCGTGCGGCGCCAGCCAGGGCGCCAGCACCGCGGCCAGGACCGCGATCGCGAGCACGACGAGCCCGGTGATCGCCAGCGGGTTGCGCAGCATCCGGCGAACCACCTTGCGGCGGCGCGACGTCAGCGCGGTACCGGCGGCGACAGTGACTTCAGGGACGGCCATCACGCCTCACCTCGGACCCGGATGCGCGGATCGATCACCGAGTAGAGCAGATCGACCAGCAGGTTGATCACGATGTACGCCGTCGCGGTGACCAGTACGACCGCCTGGATCACCGGGTAGTCGCGCTGGAAGACCGCGTCGACGGTGAGCTTGCCGAACCCGGGCAGCGCGAAGATCCGCTCGGTCACGACCGCGCCCGAGATGAGCGCGCCGAGTTGCAGGCCGACGATCGTGATCACCACGATCAGGCTGTTCCGCAGTGCGTGCCGGCCGATCACCGCCCGCGGCGGCAGCCCCTTCGCCTCGGCCGTCCGGATGTAGTCCGCCGACAGGGCATCGAGCATCGAGGACCGGGTCTGGCGCATGATCACCGCGGCCAGGCCGGTTCCGAGGATCACCGCGGGAAGCACCAGGTGGTGCAGGTTGTCGATCGGATTCTCGAAGAACGGTACGTAACCCGAGGCGGGGAACAGGCCGAGCGCGACCGAGAGATACAGGATCGCCATCAGACCGAGCCAGAAGTTCGGCACCGACAACCCCAGCAGGGCCAGGGCGTTGGCGGCCCACTCGGCCGGCCGCCCCCGGCGTACGGCGGCGACCACGCCGGCACCGACGCCGAGCAGGGTGGCGACGAAGATCGCGAGAGCCGACAACTCCATGGTGACGGGGAGCGCGCTGGAGAGCATGGTGGTGACGCTCTCCCCGGTGCGGATCGACTGGCCGAGATCACCGCGGGCCGCGTGGCTGACGAACTGCCAGAACTGGACCAGCATCGAGTCGTCCAGGCCGTACTGCTCGCGGATCGCCCGCAGCGACTCCGGATCCCGGTCCTCCCCGGCCAGCGCGAGGGCCGGATCGCCGGGCAGCGCCCGGACCCCGAGGAAGACCACGATCGTTGCCAGCAGCAACGTGACCAGCGACTGCCAGAGCCGGCCGAGCAGGTAGCGCCTCATCTCGCCACCTCCCGCTCGGCCGCCTCTGGAGTGGATGACATCACTTGGCGAAGCCCGCGAAGGCGGTCCGGATGACGCCGTCCGGGTAGGTCTGGACGCCGAGCACCTTCTTCGAGACACCGGTCAGGTTGCGCTGGCGGTACAGGTAGATCAGCGGGTCGTCCTGCTGGAGCTTGGTGACCACCTGACCGTAGAGCTGGACGCGCTGCGCCTGGTCCTTCGACTGCCGGGCGTCGGTCAGCAGCTTGTCCACCTCGGGGCTGTTGTAGCCGGCAACGTTCTGGCTGCCCTGCGACCCGACGAAGTTGAAGATGTTCGCGTCCGGGTCGACCCGGCCGGACCAGCCGAGCTGCAGCAGTTCGAAGTCGCCGCGGTCCTGCTGGTCGAGCAGCGAGGCGTACTCGATCGGCTTGATGATCAGGTCGAAACCACCCTCCTTGACCATCGCCTGCAGGGCCTGGGCCAGCCGCAGGCTGTCGGGGTTGTTCGACGTGATCATCGTGACCTTGTACGGCGTCGCGACGCCGGCCTCGCCGAGCAGTTGCTTGGACTTGGCCGGGTCGTGGGCCGGGCAGGCCTGGGCGGCGTCCGCGGTGAACTCGCTCTTCGGCGAGATCGGCGAGCAGGCGACCGTGTTCAGGCCGTTGAAGATCGACTTCACCAGCGCCTCCCGGTCGATCGACGCCTCCAGCGCCTGCCGGATCCGCGGGTCCTTGGCGATCGGGGTCTCCAGCTGCTTCTGCGGGTTGCCGATGCCGTTCGCGTTGCCGATGTTGATGGTCAGGCCCTGGTAGCCGAGCGACTGGGACTGCAGCACGGTCATGCTGTTGTCCTTCTGCAGCTGGGGCGCGTCCTGGGTCGACAGCGAGTCGGCGACCTGCGCGTCACCCGAGCGCAGGTTGGCCGAGCGGATGCTGGAGTCGGTGATGATCCGGTACTCGATCGCGTCCAGGTGCACCTTGGCGGCGTCGTAGTACTGCGGGTCCTTGACCACCTTGATCGAGTTCTGCGCGACCCGGCTGGCGAACTTGAACGGGCCGACGCAGACCGGCGCGGTGGAGAAGTTCGCGCCGAGCTTGCTCACGGCGGCCGGGCTGAGCACCATCCCGGCCCGGTCCGCCAGCGCCGCGGTCAGCGGGGCGAACGGCTTGGACAGCTTGATCACCACGGTCTTCGGGTGGGGCGTCTCGACCGAGGAGATCGGGCCGAGTTCGCTCTTGCGGCCCGAGCCGGCCAGCGTGAGGCCGCGCTCGATCGACACCTTCACCGCCGTCGAGTCGAGGGTGCCGCCGTCGGCGAACTTCACGCCCTCACGCAGTGGGATGGTCAGGCTGAGGCCGTCGGCGGCCACGGTCGGCAGCGCGGTGGCCAGTTGCGGCACGATCTTGGCGTCCGGGCCGAGGTCGTAGAGCTTTTCGCACATGGTGTGGAAGACGTAGCGCGAGTAGAGGCTGCGCGACAGGGTCGGGTCGAGCTTGTCGGGGTCGGCTGACAGCGCCACGGTCAACGTGCCGCCGGACTTGACCTTCGCCGCGTCGGCGGCGTCGCCGAACACGTCCTGGTTCGCGTCCGTCTGTCCACCGCCGGCTTGGTCGGCGGTCGGCTCGACCGGCGAACAGGCGGTGCCGACGAGCGCCAGCACGACCACCGCGACCGCGGCCCCGAGTGGGCCGGTCCGGGGGCGCCTGATGGTGGGGAAGGGGGCGAGTCTGCTGGAGCGGTTCAGTGGCGAGAGAGTTCGACGGGGCATCTCGGTCTCCTGAATGAGCGGTTCTCCAGACTGTTTCATGTATACAAGGTGGGAGCGCAAGGGATTGAGCGACTTTGTCTCAACTTTTTGACCTGACCCGGCGCGGACAAGTGGAAACCTTCGGCCCGGCAGGCGGAATGGGAGCCTTCGGCCGGCCCGTCGGCCCCGCTCAGGTGAGTGTCGACGAGATCACGCAGAGTGCCCGGGCGGGCCGTTTGTATACGGAACCCGCCCGGGCGCTTGTCATGCGGTCAGCAGTCCCAGGCGGCCGGGGTGCGGATCATCCCGGCGGGAACAGCCGTCGAGTCGAGCGGAAGGGCCATCAGGTGCGGCCCCGGCTCGGCGAAGGTCGAGGTGATCCCGAACGTCGATGCCGGCTTGAAGCCGAACCGCGGGTAGTACTCGGTGTGGCCCAGCAGCACGACGAGATGATGACCCTGCGCCCGCGCCGCGGCCAGCGCCGTACGGATGACGGCGTCGCCGACGCCCTGCTGCTGGTATTGCGGCAGCACAGCACACGGCCCGAGGATGAGGGCCGGGGTCTCGCCAACGTGGCAACGGCTGAGCAGGACGTAGCCGACCAACTCGCCGTCGTCGGTGCCGGCGACGATCGACAACTCAGGCACCCATGCGGCCGGATCGGCGCGGAGTGCCTCGACGATGTCCGGCTCGTAGGTGCCGCCGAACGCCTGCAGATTGATCTCGCGGATCGCCGCCACATCGGCGGCGGTCTCCGGTCGGGTGATCCAGGAAATGGACAACAGAAAATCCCTTTCGAGCACAGGGATTCCGGCCGCGAAGGTCAGGCCGGAACCCAGGAGATGAGGATGACAACGGAAACGGCGGTCGCCGCGATCGCGCTCATCAACTCAGCTCCTGTCCCTGCTCGAAGGTCTGCCCAGATCCTAACCACATATCGCCGGTCGTCGCAGGTGATTTACCAGACGTCCGGTACTGCGAGCGCCGCCGTCGGGTCCCGGTCCGCCGGGCCCGCGGGGACCCAGGCCTCGTCGACCAGCCGGTACGGGTGCCAGCGGCCGAGGCGATCCAGCCGGACCTGGCAGACGACCTCGCCCGAGGTGGTCAGCCGGTTCTGGTCGATCGAGATCTCCAGCTCGTCGTCCGCCGCCGCGAGCAGCTCGGTGCGAGCCCGGGCCAGGTCGCCGGGCTCGGGCGTCCACTGGTGTTCGAGCACGTCGAGGCCGGGTGCGCCGCCGTACGACCAGGCCTGTACTCCGAGGGCGAGGTCGGCGGGGCGGTTGAACGCAGTACCGAGTCGGTCCGCGAGGCTGGGATAGTCGGCGGCGAGGCGGACCGCGTCCTGCCACTCGTCGAGCTCCCAGGGATCGGCGTCACCGGTCAGTAGCGCCTTGAGCTCGGCGCGAGCCCGGCGAGCCGCGTCGAGCACGAGCAGCGGCAAGGTCGCCGGCTCCAGCTCAGGCAGCGGCTGGGTCTCGCTGACCACCAGTTCTTCCAGCGCGATCTTGGCAGGCAACGACGGCAACTCCGGGAGCTCGCCCGGCTGCCGCGCGAAAACCTCTAGCGCCGGATCGCCTTCCTCCACGGGCGCTTCGACAGCGGCGGCGGAAGACGTCGTGGACCGGTTCTGCAGTTCGTCGAGCAGATCCTCGCGGGACTGCCCGCGCATCAGCAGCAGGACGAACGGGTCCTCGTCGAGCAACCAGCCGACCTGGTAACAGAGGCCCGCCGCGTGCTGACAGGGCAGCTCCCAACCGTCGCACGTGCAGGACGGATCGAGATCACCGATCCCCGGCAGCAGCGGCACCCCGGCGTCAGCCGCGGCCTCCACCAGTTCGTGCGGCATCTCGCCGTCGAGCAAGGCGGCGATGTGCCCGGCCCGGGCCGCGACCTGGTCGAGGAACCGTCGCCACTCGTCGTCGCTCAACCGGTCGACCTGCACGACCGCCTCGTACGTGTCGTCGGGCGCGTAGACCGTCGCCGCGATCCGGCCTGGGCTGATCGTGATCGTGCCGACCTGGCCGGAGTTCGCCGTACGCCGGCCCTTGCGCAGCTGGTCGGAATCCAGCGAGGTGTCCTCCAGCGCCTGCACCCAGGCACGTCCCCACCACGACCTGCCCGAGGTACTGCGACGCCCGGTCTGCGCCGGGAAGGCCGGGAATCCGCGTGCCTGCTCGCCGCTCATCGGGCACCCCGCAGTTCCACCAGAGCGGCGAGCTCTGAGTCGGTCAGCTCGGTCAGTGCGGCCTCCCCGGCGGTCAGTACGGCGTCGGCCAGTTCGCGCTTGCTGCTCAGCATCGCCGCGATCCGGTCCTCGATGGTGCCCTCGGCAATCAGTCGGTGCACCTGGACCGGGCGGGTCTGGCCGATCCGGTAGGCGCGGTCGGTGGCCTGGTCCTCGACCGCGGGATTCCACCAGCGGTCGTAGTGCACGACGTGGTCGGCGCGGGTGAGGTTCAGGCCGGTGCCGGCGGCCTTCAGGGACAGCAGGAAGACCGGGACCTCGCCGGCCTGGAACCGCTCGACCATCTCCTCGCGCTTGCGGACCGGAGTACCGCCGTGGAGCAGTTGGGTGCCGATGCCCCGGTCGGCCAGGTGCCGCTCGAGCAGCCGCGCCATCGCGACGTACTGGGTGAAGACGAGCACCGCGCCGTCCTCGGACACGATCGTCGCGAGCAACTCGTCGAGCAGTTCGAGCTTGCCGGACCGTCCGGACAAACGGGCGTCGTCGGGTTCCTTGAGGTACTGCACCGGGTGGTTACAGATCTGCTTCAGCCCGGTGAGCAGCTTCACGATGAGGCCGCGCCGTGCCATCTGGTCGCTCGCCGCGACGGCGTCGAGCAACTCGCGCACGGTCGCCTCGTACAGAACCGCCTGCTCCCGGGTGAGGGAGACGGCCTGGTCGGTCTCGGTCTTGGGCGGCAGTTCCGGCGCGATGCCCGGATCTGACTTGCGCCGCCGGAGCAGGAAGGGACGGACGAGTTTCGCCAGTCGCTCGGCGACTTCCTCGTCCTTGTCCGCCTCGATCGGCGTCGCCCAGCGGCTGCGGAACGTGCCGAGCCGGCCGAGCAGGCCGGGCGTCGTCCAGTCGAGGATCGCCCACAGCTCGGACAGGTTGTTCTCGACCGGGGTGCCGGTCAGCGCGACCCGGGACAAGGCCGGCACGGTGCGAAGGGCCTTCGCCGTCCCGGAGGTCGGGTTCTTGACGTGCTGCGCCTCGTCGGCGACCAGCAGACCCCACCGGTGCCCGGCCAGCTTCGCCGCGTCCCGCCGCAACGTCCCGTACGTCGTGAGCACGAACCCGGTGTCGGCGCCTTCGAGGGAGCGGCCGGAGCCGTGAAAACGCAGTACGGGAGTGCCCGGCGCGAACCGTTGCACCTCACGCTCCCAGTTCCCCAGCAGGGACGCGGGGCAGACCACGAGCGTCGGCCCGGCGGTCTCCTCGGCGAGTTGGCGGTGGAGGTGCAGGGAGATCAGCGTGATCGTCTTGCCGAGCCCCATGTCATCGGCGAGACAGCCGCCGAGCCCGAGCGAGGTCATCCGGACCAGCCACCGCAGGCCGCGCAACTGGTAGTCGCGCAGGGTCGCCTGCAACGCGGCCGGGGCGTCGACCGGTTCGTCGGTGTGGTCGGGGTCGGCGATCTTCGCGCGGAGGTCGTCGAGCCAGCGGGTCGGGGTGACGGCGATCTGCTCACCGTCAAGCTCGGTGCTGCCGGTGAGCGCGGCGCTCAGGGCGTCGATGGCAGTGACGGGCTTGAGGACGCGTTCGCGGGCTTTGCGGGCCAGGTCCGGGTCGATCAGCATCCACTGGTCCCGGAGCCGGACCACCGGGCGGGTCGCCTCGGCGAGCTTGTCCATCTCCTCGTCGGTCAGCGGATCGTTGCCCAGAGCAACCTGCCAGCTGAAGTCGAGGGTGGCGCCGCCGCCGAAGAATTTCGGCATGTCCGAGGGTGGTCCGTCGGCGGACGTGAGCGCCGCGCGCGCGGTCAGCTCGCGCCCGAGGCTGCGCGGCCAGTGCAGGTCGACTCCGGCAGCCGAGAGCCGCTGAGCCCCAGTCGCCAGCAACCCGGCGACCTCTTCGTCGGACAGCTCGAGCCGATCCGGCACTGCGGAGTCGAGCAGCCGATTCAGCGGCACCCAGACCCGCGCGGCCCGGCGAATCGCCAAGGTCGCGTCGATCCTGGCCCGTGGACCGAACCCGCTGACATCCTCCGCCCAGACCTCACTCGCATCCCGTACCAAGGTCGGATCGTTGAGGCTGTGCAACTGCACCACGGCCCGGAACCCCAGCGACTCGGGCAACTCGATCCGCAACGAGATCCGCACCCCGGTGTCGAGGCCGGCTGACACCTCGTCAGCCCACCCGCGCAACCGCCCTGCCTGCTGCGGAGCCTTGGCCGCGAACAGATTCGTCCCCTGAGCCTTCGCAGCAGCGGGCGACCGAGGCATCCCATCAGCAACCGCGTCGAGGAACGCGCGCACCAGGTCCTCGGACGCGGCCACGCGCAGCTCTTCAGAGGCCGAGGAGACAGGCACAGCTCGGGCTTCGGGGGGCATGGCTTCGGCGAGCGTCAGGATGCGCTCCACGTCGGCGGCATCCAGAGGGCCGACTCGCCAGGCGTCGTGATCGGCGGGGGAGACGCCGGGGAGGAGCCGGCCGCGGGCCACCAGTTGCAGGCCGATCAGCGCGGCCGCTCCCCAGAACGCCGCGGCCGGGTGTGCTCGTGGCGCCGTCCGAGCGCGACCCAGTACAGGGACCGCCTGGTCGATCGGTAGCTCGATCGTGCGGACGGGGCGGACGACGAGACCGTCGGGCTCCTTCACCACCAACTCGAGCGTCGACTGTTCGCCGACGCCGAGTGGCAGCTCACCGCCGTCCGGATCCCAGAACGCGACCCGCCCGTCCCGTGGTGGATCAGCCGGAACGAACACCGCCGCCAACCCGGCCAGCGCCCCCGCCTGCACACTTCCAGCCAACCCCGCACTCCCTCTCAGTCACCGTGCACTGCGAAACAACTCTCAGGACGCGCCGACCGGGAGCTCCCCGGCGACTGCCTGGTCGAACTGGGTCCGGTGCAGTTCCTCGTACCGTCCGCCCGCGGCGAGCAGTTCGGAGTGGGTGCCGCGCTCGATGATCTGCCCGTCCTCGATCACCAGGATGAGATCGGCCGCACGGATCGTGGACAGCCGGTGCGCGATCACCACGGCGGTCCGTCCGGTCAGCGCCTCGGTGAGCGCGGCCTGCACGGCGGCCTCGGAGGTGGAGTCCAGCGCGGCCGTGGCCTCGTCGAGAATCACCACCCGGGGCTGCGCGAGCAACAGCCGCGCGATCGTCAGCCGCTGCCGCTCGCCACCCGACAACCGGTAGCCGCGCTCACCGACGACCGTCTCCAATTGGTCCGGCAGCGATCGGATCAGGTCACCGAGCCGCGCGCGCGTCAGCGCCTCCCACAGCTCGTCCTCGGACGCCTCGGGACGGGCGAGCAGCAGGTTCTCCCGGATCGAGTCGTGGAAGAGGTGCCCGTCCTGCGTGACCATGCCGAGTGTGTCCCGCAGCGCCTCCGCGGACAGGTCCCGGACGTCGATCCCGGCGAGCTTCACCGCGCCCGCGTCCACGTCGTACAGGCGCGGGATCAACTGGGCGATCGTCGACTTGCCGGCGCCGGAGGAACCGACCAACGCGACCATCTGCCCGGACTCGGCCGTGAACGACACGTCGTGCAGCACCTCGACGCCGCCACGGGTGTCGAGCTTGGCGACCTCTTCCAGCGACGCCAGCGAGACCTTGTCGGCCGAGGGGTAGGCGAACTTCACGTGCGAGAACTCGACCGACACCGGACCGGCCGGCACCGTGCCCGCGTCCGGCTTGTCCTTGATCAGCGGCTCCAGATCGAGGATCTCGAAGACCCGCTCGAAGCTGACCAGCGCGGTCATCACCTCGAGCCGGGCACTGGCCAGCGCGGTCAAGGGGGAGTAGAGCCGAGTCAGCAGCAGCGCCATCGCCACCACCGCGCCCGCGTCGAGTTGGTCGCGCAGCGCGTAGAAGCCGCCCAGGCCGTAGACGACGGCCAGCGCGAGCGCCGACACCAGGGTCAGCGAGGTGACGAACACCCACTGCACCATCGCGGTCCGGACGCCGATGTCCCGCACCCGGCGCGCCCGTACGGCGAACTCGTGCGACTCCCGCGTCGGGCGGCCGAACAGCTTCACCAGCGTGGCGCCCGGAGCCGAGAACCGCTCGGTCATCTGGGTGCTCATGGTGGCGTTGTAGTCGGCGGCCTCGCGCTCGAGCGAGGCGAGCCGGTTGCCGAACCGGCGGGCCGGGATCACGAAGATGGGCAGGATCACCAGCGCCAGCAGGGTGATCTGCCACGACACCCGCAGCATCACGACCAGGGTGAGCGCCAGCATCACCACGTTGCCGACGACGCCGGACAGCGTGTCGCTGAACGCGCGCTGGGCGCCGATCACGTCGTTGTTCAGCCGGGAGACCAGCGCGCCGGTCCGGGTCCGGGTGAAGAACGCGATCGGCATCCGCTGGATGTGGTCGAACACGGCGGTGCGCAGGTCGAGGATCAGGCCCTCACCGATGCCGGCCGAGAGCCACCGGGTGACCAGGCCGAGCGCGGCCTCGGCCACGGCGATCAGGGCGATCAGCCCGGCCAGCCAGACGACGACGCTGACGTCCTTGCCGTTGACGATGGCGTCCACCACCCGGCCGGCCAGCACCGGGGTGGCGACGGCGAGCACGGCGCCGCCGATGCTCAGCAGCAGGAACGCGATCAACTGGCGCCGGTGCGGCCGGGCGAACGCCAGGATCCGTTTCAGCGTGGCCTTGGAGAACGGTCGCTTCTCGTCCTGTCTGTGCATCGCGTGGTACATCGACGTCCACGCGGTCATTTCCATACTCACAGCGAAGCTCCGGCGGTTCGGGTGTTCGTGGTAGCGGTGGCGTGCCGATGATCCCGCGGACCACCGACAGTTTCCGACGGTAGAACCTCAACGTTGCTAGAGGTCAAGCTCACGCCTTTACTGAGTACGCTGTACGAGGTAGACCGTGGAGTGTAGCCAATCGGGGAGAATCGCGCACTTGACGTCCTCCCCGCCGGAGACGATGAGGATTCCAACCCAACCCCAATCTATGCGGAGGTAGTGAGTTGAGGTTCACGCTTCACAGACATCCGTACAGGCCTGTCTCCGCGCGCACTGACCGCCCGTCCGGCGGCGATGTTGATGGCAGCATTCAGGTCGGCGTGGTCGCAGTAGCCGCAGGACTGGCACCGGAACGCTTGGCTCTCGCGGTTTCCTGGTACACAGTGCCCGCAACGCGAACACATCTGACTGGTGTACGCCGGGTTTACCTTCTCGATCCTGCCAGCGGCCTTGTGCTCGAGCCGCTGGACAAGCAGACCCCAGCCACTCGCGAGAATTCCCCGGTTCAGCCCGGTCTTGGCGCGTCGCCGGTTCGGCAGGTAGCTACCCGGGCGGGCCGGGTCCGGCTTCGGCTTCGCTCGCCGAGTCATTTGCTTGATCCGGAGGTCTTCCACTCGGATTACGTCGAAGCGGCGCGCAAGATCTGTGGACAGCTTCTCGACCCAGTCCTTGCGACGAGCAGTAGCACGGGCATACAGCTTGGCTATCGCGACTCTGACGCGGCTCCGGCGGTTCGAGCCAGGCCGCGCTCTGGCAAGTCGCCGCTGAAGGTGCGCGAGTCGCCGCTGCTCGGACTCCGACAGTCCAGGGCACGCAAGGAGCTCACCGGTGGACAGTGCGGCGGACACGGTGACGCCACGATCGATGCCGACAACCTCACCGTTCCTGGGGGCGGGGATCGGGTCCGGCGCGACTGCGAACGCGATGTGCCAGCGCCCCGCATTGTCACGGTTGACCCGGTACGACTTGGCCTCGGGCACTGGGCGGCTGACCCGGAACCGCACCCAGCCGACCTTCGGGACCAGCACCCGCGCCCACTTCCGGCTCACCTGCTCAACGCGGCCGGCTTGCGAGCCGACGATCCGGAATCCTTCGTGTTTCCCGGCTTTGCGCCACGTCGGGCTGCGGTGGCTCCCGGTAAAGTAGTTTCGGCGTGCTTGGTCGAAGTCCCGCAGCGCTTGCTGCTGGACGGTTTGCGACCCGCCACGCAACCAGCCGATCACGGCTCTCGCCTCGGCCAGTTGCCGGGCCTGCTCGACGAAACCCGGTGTGGTGCCTTGATCGCGCGTCCACATCGACCATTGTTGCGACGGCAAGGTTCCATACGTACCGGGCATGTCCGCACTGCTCCAGAAGTCCCGCGGCCTGCGCGGATGTCGGATACAAGCGATAGCGAGACACGGCTGTGATCCAATCAGCCACCGCCGACAATTCGCCTGTCACGGTGAACGGAGGTTGTCATGAATCAGGAGTACAGCGGGGGCGGCGACCCGGCGAAGAGCTTAGAGCTGCTGTGGGGTCTTCAGTCGAAGCCCACCCGCGGGCCCAAGCCTGCTCTCACCGTCCCGCGCATCGTCGAGACGGCATTGCGGGTGGCCGATGCCGAAGGGCTTGCGGCGATGTCGATCCGGCGGGTGGCGGACGAGTTGGGCGTCGGTGCGATGACGCTGTATCGCTACGTGCCCGGCAAGAACGAGTTGATCGACGTCATGCTCGACACCGTGTACGGCGAACTGCCCCTGCGCGAGGTCGAGGGGGATTGGCGGGCCCGGCTCGACGAGGTCGCCCGGGAGAATCGCAAGCTGTACCTCGCCCACCCCTGGCTGCTCCAGGTCGCGACGAGCCGGCCGCCGCTCGGCCCGAACCTGATGGCGAAGTACGAGTGGGAGTTGCGGGCGGTCGAGGGCATCGGCCTCACTGATGTCGAGATGGACGCCGCCGTCGCGCTGGTGAACGGATATGTCCACGGCGCGGTGCGCAGTGCGGTCGAGGCCGCCACCGTGATCCAGCGGACCGGGATCACCGACAAGCAGTGGTGGGAGGCGCACGAGCCGCTGCTCGACAAGATCGGCGACACCAAGAGATTTCCGCTCGCCAGCCGGGTCGGGACCACCGTCGGGATCGAGTTCGACGCGCCGTACGACTCCGAGCACGGCTTCGAGTTCGGCCTGGCCCGGGTGCTCGACGGAATCGCGACCCTGCTGGACGGTCGGTAAATGCGGTTGTGAGTGAGTGCTCACTCAGTTAATCTCGATCGAGTGAGCCCACGAGCAACCCCTTTGCCTCCCGACGAGCGCCGCGCCGCGCTGGTCGCCGCGGCCATGCCGTTGCTGGAGGAGCACGGCCCGGCCGTCAGCAGCCGGCAGATCGCCGAGGCGGCCGGCGTTGCCGAAGGCACCATCTTCCGCGCCTTCGGCAGCAAGGACGCGCTGATCGACGCGGTGATGCAGACCGCCTTCGACCCGGCCGGCATGATCGAGGCGCTCCAGGCGGTGGACCCGTCGCTGCCGCTGCGGGACCGGATGGTCGCCGGCGTCGAGGTCGGCCAGAAGCGGCTGCGGTCGGTCTTCAAGCTGATGTTCGCGATGCGCCTGCAGCGTCCGCCGGACCTGAAGAACCCGCCTGAGGAGGAGGCCCGGCGCAAAGAGCAGTCCGACCGCACCGACGCGGTGTTCGCCGACCTGCTCCGCCCGGACGCCGCCCAGTTCCGTCACCCGCCCGAGGAGGTCGTCCGCCGGCTGCGGATGCTGACCTTCTCCGCCACCCACCCACTGATTTCCGGCGGCCGGCCACTGACCGCCGAGGAGATCGTCGACTTCGCGCTCGACGGTGTCCGCATCCACGACTCCGGGGACCGCTGATGCTGCTTCGCCTGTTGCGTACTCACTTACGTCCGTACGCCGGCAACCTGTCCATGGTCGTCGTCCTGCAACTGATCGGGACGATCGCCTCTCTCTACCTGCCCAGCCTGAACGCCGACATCATCGACAACGGCGTCGCCAAGGGCGACACCGGCTACATCATGCAGACCGGCGGCTGGATGCTCGGCGTCAGCCTGGTGCAGATCGTCTGCACGGTCTTCGCGGTGTACTTCGGCGCCAAGACGGCGGCGCTGTTCGGCCGCGACGTCCGGGCCGCGGTGTTCCACCGGGTCGGCGAGTTCTCCGCCCGCGAGGTCAACCAGTTCGGCGCGCCGACGCTGATCTCGCGCAGCACCAACGACGTCACCCAGGTGCAGATGCTGGTGGTGACGACCTGCACGATGCTGGTCGCGGCTCCGATCACGATGGTCGGCGGCGTCATCATGGCGGTCCGCGAGGACGTCGGCCTGTCCTGGCTGGTGGCCGTCGCGGTGCCGTTGCTGGCGGCATCGATCGGGCTGATCGCCAGCCGGATGGTGCCGCAGTTCCGCAAGATGCAGGTCAACATCGACGCGGTCAACCGGGTACTGCGCGAGCAGATCACCGGCATCCGGGTGGTCCGCGCCTTCGTCCGCGAGCCGCACGAGACCGAGCGCTTCGCCGAGGCGAACACGAACGTCACCGACACCGCGACCCGGGCCGGCCGGCTGATGGCGCTGGTCTTCCCGGTGGTGATGCTGATCCTCAACCTGTCCACGGTCGCGGTGCTGTGGTTCGGCGCCTCCCGAGTGGAGAACGGCGCGATGGAGGTCGGCGCGCTGACCGCCTTCATCAGCTACCTGATCCAGATCCTGTTCTCGGTGATGATGGCCACCTTCGTGATGATCATGGTGCCGCGCGCCTCGGTCTGCGCGGACCGGATCAGCGAGGTACTGAACACCGAGTCGTCGGTCCGCCCGCCGGTCACCCCGATCAAGGCCTTCGTCGGCCGCGGCGAACTCGTCTTCGAGAACGCCACCTTCCAGTACCCCGGCGCCGCCGAACCCGTACTGCGGGACGTCAGCTTCGCCGCTTCCCCCGGTCAGACGACCGCCATCATCGGCAGCATGGGCGCGGGTAAGACCACCCTGCTGTCGCTGGTACCGCGGTTGTTCGACGCCACCGGCGGCCGAGTGCTCGTGGACGGCATCGACGTGCGCGACATGGCGCCCGACGCTCTCTGGGAACGGATCGGCCTGGTCCCGCAACGCCCGTACCTGTTCTCCGGAACGGTGGCGAGCAACCTTCGCTACGGCAATCCGGACGCCACCGACGAGGAACTCTGGGAGGCGCTGGAGATCGCCCAGGGCCGGGACTTCGTCGAGGCGATGACGGAGGGCCTGAACGCTCCGATCTCGCAGGGTGGCACCAACGTGTCCGGTGGTCAGCGGCAGCGGCTGGCGATCGCCCGGGCGCTGGTGCGCAAGCCGGAGATCTACCTGTTCGACGACTCGTTCTCCGCGCTCGACCTGTCCACCGACGCCCGGCTGCGGGCGGCCCTTGCCCCGGTGACGGCGGATGCGTGCGTGGTGATCGTCGCGCAGCGGGTGTCCACCATCATCGACGCCGACCAGATCGTGGTGCTCGAGGACGGCGCGATCGTCGGCCGGGGCAGCCATGAAGAACTACTCGAGACCTGTCCGACATACGTCGAGATCGTGGAGTCCCAGCGGTCCGCGGAGGAAGCAGCATGAGCGACCAGAAGACCGCCGAGCGCGGCACCGGTGAGGGCGACGAGCCGGCCGTGACGGTGAAGGCGACCGAGCGGCCGACCACCGGGCGCTCGTTCGGCCCGCCGGGAGGCATTCCGGGGGACAAGTCGATGAACTTCGGCCCGTCGGCCAAGCGGCTGCTCGGGCGGCTGCGGCCGGAGCGGGTGCACGTCTTCGGCGTGATCCTGCTGGCGATCGCCAGCGTCGGGCTGGCGGTGCTGGGCCCGAAGATCCTCGGCCGGGCCACCGACATCATCTTCGCCGGCGCGATCGGCAAGCAGTTGCCGGCCGGAATCACCAAGGAACAGGCGATCGAGCAGGCCCGGGCCGCGGGCAACGGCCGGCTGGCCGACCTGCTCGGCGGGATCGACCTGATCCCGGGCGTCGGCGTCGACTTCGATGCCCTGCGCAACGTCCTGATGCTGGTCCTGGCGCTGTACGCCGGCTCGTTCCTGCTCTCCTGGATGCAGGGCTACATCCTCAACGGCGTGGTCCAGCGGACTGTCTACCAGCTGCGGTCCGAGGTCGAGGACAAGCTGAACCGGCTACCGCTCAGCTACTTCGACGGTGCGCCGCGCGGTGAGCTGCTGAGCCGGGTCACCAACGACATCGACAACATCTCGAGCAGCCTGCAGCAGACCCTGAGCCAGCTGCTCACCTCGCTGCTGACGGTGATCGGCGTGGTCACGATGATGTTCGTGGTGTCGCCGCTGCTGGCGCTGATCGCGCTGGTGACGATCCCGATCTCGATGATCCTGACGGCCGCGATCGCGAAGCGCTCGCAGAGCCGGTTCGTCGCCCAGTGGCGGCACACCGGCGCGCTGAACGGCCAGATCGAGGAGGCCTTCACCGGCCACGAGTTGGTCAAGGTGTTCGGCCGGCAGAAGGAGATCGAGGCGAGCTTCGCGCAGAAGAACGAGGAGTTGTACCAGGCGTCGTTCGGCGCGCAGTTCATCTCCGGCCTGATCATGCCGTCGATGATGTTCATCGGGAACCTGAACTACGTGGTGATCGCGGTGGTCGGCGGACTGCGGGTGGCGTCGGGCACGATGTCGCTGGGCGACGTGCAGGCCTTCATCCAGTACTCGCGCCAGTTCACCCAGCCGCTCACCCAGGTGGCGTCGATGGCGAACCTGCTGCAGTCCGGGGTCGCCTCGGCCGAGCGGGTGTTCGAAGTACTGGACGCGGCGGAGCAGGTGCCGGACGACGCGACGCCGGCCAAGGTGACCGAGTCTCGCGGCCGGGTCGAGTTCGAGCACGTGTCGTTCTCCTACACCGCCGACAAGCCGCTGATCAGCGATCTGAGTCTGGTCGCCGAGCCCGGGCAGACGGTCGCGATCGTCGGGCCGACCGGCGCCGGCAAGACGACGCTGGTCAACCTGATCATGCGGTTCTACGAGCTGAACGACGGCCGGATCACCCTCGACGGCGTGGACATCACCGAGCTGACCCGGCACGACCTGCGGTCGCGAATCGGGATGGTGCTGCAGGACACCTGGCTGTTCGGCGGCACGATCCGGGACAACATCCGCTACGGCAACCTGGACGCGACCGAGGAGAACATGCTCGCCGCGGCCAAGGCGACGTACGTCGACCGCTTCGTGCACAGCCTGCCGGACGGGTACGACACGGTGATCGACGAGGAGGGCAGCAACGTCAGCGCCGGTGAGAAGCAGTTGCTGACCATCGCTCGCGCGTTCCTCTCGGACCCGCAGTTGCTGATCCTGGACGAGGCGACCAGTTCGGTCGACACCCGGACCGAGGTACTGGTCCAGCGGGCGATGGCCGCGCTGCGGTCGGACCGGACCAGCTTTGTGATCGCGCACCGGCTGTCCACCATCCGCGACGCCGACCTGATCCTGGTGATGGAGAACGGTGCCATCGTCGAGCAGGGCAACCACCAGCAACTGCTGACGGCGGACGGCGCCTACGCCCGCCTCTACAACGCGCAGTTCACCGCGGCCCTGACCGACGCCGACGAGGAAGTCGTCACCCCGGCCTGAACATCACAGGGTTGCGATGGCTGATGCCCAGGGTCACTCCGACGGCGTAGGTGCCCAGGGCGCGTGATCCGCGACGTGCTCGCCCGCGTCGTCGACCTGCTCGATCAGTGGTCGGCGGAGGAACCGGACTCCACTGATCCCCGCCCGGCGGCCGCCTCGGGGTGACGCGGCCCAGCCAGCGCGATGGTGAGGTCCTGGATCGTGCGGGGATCGTCAAGTGTGGCGCCGAAGAGGTCGCGGATCTGGGTCATGCGGTAGCGGACGGTCTGCGGGTGGACGTGGAGAGCGGCGGCGACGGCATCGCGGTGGCCAAGATGCAGCAGCCATCCGCGGAGGGTCTCGGTGAGGCGCTCGGCGGTGGCTGGTCGGAGGGTGTCGAAGGGGGAGAGGACCCGACGGCGGAGATCGTGGAGGGCGGCGGGGTCCGACGTCACGACCAACGCGGCCAGGTGGCGCTCGGTGTCGATCGGTGCGTCGGGGGAGTCGGACAGTCCGAGTCTCCGCGCACGAATCACCCGGAGGTACGACGTACGGACTGTCGTCCAGGGCTGGGGCGGTCCGACCCAGGCCTGGTGTCTGCGAAGGCTCTGGAGGAGTGCGGATCGCGCTGAGCCCTCGGCATCGGGGACGAGCAGTACTGCGAGTTCGGCGGCCTCCTCGTCCTGCAGTTCGGGCAGATCGTCTTCGGGGCGGAGCGTCCGCGGGTCGAGCATGGCGAGCACGCTGCGGACCTGGGCGTTCGGCAGTACGACGGCCGTCAGCGTGCGAGGTGGATCCCAGTCGGCGCGGTCGGCCCGGCTGGTCAGTTGGTCGACGGGATCACCGTGCAGGAGGCTCACGCCCAGCGCCTGGAGGTAGCGCTGCCGAACCCGGCCGGTGGTCGCAAGCTCGTCGGTGTGGCCGGCGACGCTGGCTGCGGAGAGTTCGTCGATGTAGGCGAAGACCAGTTCGGCGAATTTGGCGAGGGTCTCGGCCGGAAGTCCGACCTCGACGGCGGTGCCGGACAGTTCCCGCCAGGACACCCGGGCGCCGATCCGGTACGCGGCGAGCAGCGCGTCCATGGTCCGGCCGCTGCGTGCTTCGCCGCGCCCGAGGATGTACGCGCCCTCGAGTGCGGGGGCGAGCGGCGCGCCGGGGTCGCCGCTGCCGGCCAGCTTGAGGAATCCACCGAGGGCGAGTTGGACCGCGCCCTCGATCTTGGCCCCCATCGGCCCGGCCAGTGCGTTGGTGTAGCCGGGGACCTCGGCGATGATCGCGCTGACGGTGTTCTCGGCGATGTCGCCGAGCCGGGAGCGCAACTGGTCGATCGCCGCGCTGCCCAGATCCAGGTCCGCGGCGCCCCGGGCCGTGCGGCTGGCGTGCTGGATGCGCTCGGTGTCGGCCATAATTTGTTCGCTCCGTACAAATTCTGTGGACAGATTCACTGGATCTGGTCATGAAACTACACCGTGGCTAGAGGATGCTGGGAAGCATGACCAGTTTCGTGCGCGATCGGATCCGGCGGATCGCTGCCGCGGCCGCCTATCCGCTCGATCCGGCCGACTATCTCGACATGTTCCGCCCCCTGCGAGCAGGCGCCGACCTGCGCGCCCGCGTCGTCGAGGTCCGCGCCGAGACCGCCGCCGCGGTGACCGTCGTACTGCGACCCGGCCGCGCCTGGCGTGGCCACCTGCCGGGTCAGTACGTCCGGATCGGCCTCGACGTCGACGGCGTACGGCGGTGGCGTTCGTACTCGCTGACGTCGGCTCCCGGTGCCGCCGACGGCCTCTTGACCATCACGGCGAAGGCCGTTCCCGACGGTGTGGTCAGCGCCCACCTCACGCAGGAGTTGAAGCCGGGCCAGTTGGTGCACCTCGACCAGGCGGTCGGAGACTTCGTGCTTCCCGACCCGGCGCCCGGCAAAGTCCTCTTCGTCACCGGCGGCAGCGGCATCACCCCGGTGATGGGGATGTTGAGAGCCGGCCTCGACCGCCTCACCGATGTCGTGCTCGTCCACTCCGAGGCGTGCGCCGACGACGTCATCTTCGGCGACGAGTTGCGCGGCTTCGCCGAGCGCGGGCGGCTCCGCCTGGTCGAGCAGCACACCGACACGAACGGCCGTCTCGATGTGGCCGCGCTCGCGGACCTGGTTCCGGATCTCGCCGAGCGGACGACCTGGGCCTGTGGACCCGCAGGCCTGCTCGACGCCATCGAAGAGCAGTGGGCCACCCTCGGCCAGCCCGACCGGCTGCACACCGAGCGGTTCCGGACCGCGCTGGTCGAGCCCGGAGAGGGCGGAATCATCCGTTTCAGCGGAACCGGGATGGACACCGTGCTGGAGGTGGACGGCGCGACGTCGATCCTCGATGCCGGCGAGCAGAGCGGAGTACTGATGCCGTCGGGTTGCCGGATGGGGATCTGCTTCTCCTGCGTACTGCCCTTGCGGGAGGGCGCCGTCCGCGACCTGCGCTCCGGCGACGTGACCACGGCCGCCCCGGGCGACGGCGTACTCATCCAGACCTGTGTGTCGGCCGCGGCCGGCGCCTGCGACATCGACCTTTAGAGGAAGAGCCCCCATGACTGTGCTGCAGAAGAAGGCCGACAACCCCATCGGTCACCTGACTCCCGAGGACATCGAGGAGATCGGCCGCCGCCTCGACGCGATCCGGGCCGACATCGTCGCCCAACGCGGCGCCTCCGACGCGGCATACATCCGCAAGGTCATCAGCGTGCAGCGGAAGCTGGAACTGTCCAGCCGCGCCGTGCTGCTGCTGTCGCTGTTCCCGCCCGCGTGGCTGGTCGGTACGGCGGGCCTGTCGGTGGCCAAGATCCTCGAGAACATGGAGATCGGCCACAACGTCATGCACGGCCAGTGGGACTGGATGCGTGATCCCAAGATCCACTCGACCAAGTGGGAGTGGGACCACGCCTCGCCGTCGGACCAGTGGAAGCACTCGCACAACGAGTTGCACCACACCTACACCAACGTGGTCGGCAAGGACAACGACCTCGGCTACGGCATCATGCGGGTCGACGAGGATCAGCGCTGGCACCCGCTCTACCTGGCCCAGCCGCTGTGGAACTTCGTCAACGCCTGCTTCTTCGAGTACGGCATCGCGGCGTACGACCTCGAGCTCGGCAAGAACCTGGCGACGAAGAAGCGGCGCAAGGACCCCGCGTTCAAGGCCCGCACCCGGCAGGTGCTGAAGAAGATCCGCGGCCAGATGACCAAGGACTATGTCGTCCACCCGCTGCTGTCCGGTCCGTCGTTCCTGCACACCCTCGCGGCCAACGCGACCGCGAACGTGGTCCGCAACGTCTGGGCCCACTCCGTCATCATGTGCGGCCACTTCCCCGAAGGCGTGCAGACCTTCGAGCGGCGCTCGATCGAGGGGGAGACCCGCGGCGAGTGGTACCTGCGCCAGATGCTCGGCTCGGCCAACATCAGCGGCGGCAGGGCCATGCACATCATGACCGGCAACCTGTCGTACCAGATCGAGCACCACCTGTTCCCCGACCTCCCGAGCAACCGCTACCAGGAGATCGCGCCGCAGGTGCAGGCGATCTTCGAGGAGTACGGCCTCAGCTACACGACCGGGCCGCTCCCCAAGCAGGTGGCCTCCGCCTGGGCCAAGGTCTTCCGGCTGTCCCTGCCCAACGACTTCGCGGCGAACCTCACCGCGAAGGTGGGGCGCAGGAAGGGCCGGCAGCTCGCCACCGCCTGATCGAGTCATCAAGGCATTGACATCGGTCTTGTCATCGTTTCGTTGACATGCTAGAACTGCAGTGCGTGTTGACACCGAGGACGAACTAGGAGGTGGAACGATGTTGATGCGCACTGACCCGTTCCGTCAGCCGGCCGGCGCCACGCCGGGGACCTGGTCGAGGCCGACCCCGATGCCGATGGACGCCTACCGCTCGGGCGACGAGTACGTGGTCGTCTTCGACCTGCCGGGCGTGCCGCCGGAGTCCATCGACCTGGATGTCGAGCGGAACGTGCTGACGGTCAAGGCCGAACGGCGCCCGGACGCGGTCGCCGACGGGGTGGAGATGCAGGTGGCGGAGCGCCCGCTCGGGGTGTTCTCCCGGCAACTGTTCCTCGGCGACACCCTGGACGCGGGGCGGATCGAGGCGACGTACCAGCACGGCGTGCTGACGCTGCGGATCCCGGTCGCAGCGAAGGCCAAGCCGCGCAAGATCGAGATCAAGACCACGGCGTCCGATCCGCAGCAGATCGACGCCTGACCCGGCCGCGGACTGCCTGCGGCCACTCCGACGCGGGAGGCCCGATGACGCAGCAGCAGGACCGAACCACCAGTGGGCTGGACGACGCCACGACCGCGCTGGCCGTCGTCAGCGACGTACTGGGCCGGCTCGGTGACGGGCAGGATCCGGAGGATCTGCTCGACGCGCTGGTGCGGCTGAGGACTCTCAGGGACCAGTTGACCGAGTGGGAGCCCCAGTTGATCGATGCGGCCAGAGCCCAAGGGATCAGCTGGACCCAGCTCGCGCCGGCCCTGGGAGTGGCCAGCAGGCAGGCAGCCGAACGCCGGTATCTGCGACTCAACCCGAACGCCGCCGATCCGACGATGAACGGCGAGCAGCGCGTTCAGGCCGCGCGGGACGAGCGCGCCGGCGAGCGTGCGGTCGCCGCCTGGGCCCGAGGGAACGCCGCCGATCTGCGCCGGCTCGCGGGGCAGGTGGCGGCATTGGACGGTCTGGACACCGTGGCGCAGGAGAGTGTCGACCGCATCCATCACGCGCTCGGCGAGAACGACTCGGCCGCGTTGCTCGGGCCACTGGCCGACGCGGGTCCGCGGCTGGCTGAGTACCACCCGACGCTGGCGGACCGGATCTCCGAGCTCGGCGACCGGACCGACGAAGTACGACTGGCCGGCCGGCAGCGGCCGACCGGCCCAGAGTCCACCGATCAGACGAAGGAGAAGAGACGATGAAGCTGCTCTTCGAGCTCCGGCCGGTCGAGCATCTCGAGGCGAGCGTGGACTACTACCGCGGCCTCGGGCTGGACCCGGTCGGCTGGCCTGATGACGACACGGCGCTGCTGGCGCCGGCCGGCAGCGGCCCCACGATCGTGCTGGTCCGCGATCCCGCGGAGGGCGCCCTCGGCTGTGGCGGTGTGTACGACGTCGGCGACGTCGACACGTTCTTCGAAGGGCATCCCGAGCTGGACTGGCTGATCGCCCCGATCAGCGGGTCCCTCGGCCGGTACGCCGTCTTCGCCGACCGCACCGGCACCTGCATCCGGGTGCTCGACCCGGACCCACACCTCGGTACGGCGGCGGGACGGTCATCCACCCTCTACGCGATCGCCGGCTGACGACGGCGGCCGCACGGGTGGTGCGCCGGCGAGGTCAAGGAGTGTGGCGGTCCAGGGGCTTGGTGGCTGGGCCGTCCAGGACTTCGCCGTCGGGGGAGAAGCGGGAGCCGTGGCAGTTGCAGTCCCAGGTGGTGTCGGCGTTGTTCCAGGCCAGGGCGCAGCCGACGTGGGTGCAGGTCGGGTTGACGGTGTGGAGCTTGCCGTCGGGGTCGCGATAGGCGCCGACGGTCTTGCCGCCGAGGGTGAACAGGCCGCCCTGGCCGACTTCCAGGTGGTCGACGCCGCCGTGCAGGACGCGGGACAGATGGCCGGTGGTGAAGTCCTTGCCGACCTTGAGGTTGTCCTTGACCAGCTTGGCAACCGCGTGCACGTCGCCGATCCGGCCGGCGTCGTACAGGTCCGCGGCCGGGTTGTCGCGGCCGGCGACCAGGTCGCGGATGATGCCTGCGGCAACGGTTCCGTTGCTGAGCCCCCACTTGCGCATGCCGGTGGCAACAAAGGTCGCCTTGCTGCCCGACGATCGGCCGACGTAGGGGAGCAGATCCGGGGTGCTGTAGTCATGGGCAGACCACCGGTACTCCGGCTCCGGGTGGAAGTTCCAGGTGGACCCGACCCAGTCGATCAGCGACTGGTAGATCGCGGCCGTGTCCTCGACCGAACCGACCTCGTGGTCGCCGCCGACCACGATCAGGCCGTTCGGTCCGCCACCGGGCCACGGCCGGGTCGAGCGAACCGGGGAGTCGAGCGAGATCGCCATCCCCACAGGAGCCTCGACCGGGAGCCGCACCGCGATGCCGTGGGACTGGTTCGGCCTGGTCCGGGCGAAGAAGGCGCCGGTGAGCCCGAACGGAAGAAGCGTGGTCAGCACCGCGTGATCGGCTCTGACGATCGGGCCGTCCTCGGTCTGCACCTCGACACCCTCGCTCTTCTCGTCGACGCCGACCGCGCGGGTGTTCTCGAAGATCCGGCCACCGGCCCGGGTCAGCGCGTCGGCGACGCCGCCGAGATAGCGGGCCGGATGCAGTTGCACCTGGTCGTCGAAGCGAGCGGCGGCCACCGCGGCGGGGCCGATCTGCGGATTCTGCACGAACCGTGCCGGCAGTCCGAGTGACGCGGCGACCTCGGCTTCCCGGCGGACGGTCTTGTCGTCCTCCGCGGAGTACACGAACGCAGGTGTCCGGATCAGCTCGCAGTCGATGCCGTGACGCTGGGCCAGTTCGTCCACCTGGTCGACGGCGGCTTGGTTCGCGTCGGCGTACAGGCGCGCCTTCGTCGGGCCGTGGCGGTCCAGGAGGTCGGCGTAGATCGCGCTGTGCTGGGAGGTGACCTTGCCCGTCGTGTTACCGCTGGTGCGCGTCGCCAGCCGGCCCGCCTCGACGAGTACGACGCTCGCTCCGTCCTCGGCGAGCAGCAGGGCGGTCGTCAGCCCGATCCACCCGCCACCGATGACGACCACGTCCGCGCGCGCGTCGGCGCGCAGCGCGTCGTACTGCGGAAGCTGGGCTGTGGCCGTCCAAACCGAAGTCATGACCAGCCGGTACCCGCGAGCCGACCGGATGATGCGACGTCACCGCCGGATGGTCGTCAGCAACATCCTCAAGGCCTGAACAGTGGCAGCCTGAACGACTTCCGCGGGGTCGCCGTCGAAGTGATGCTCGGCCACCTCCTCGCCGTCGCGGGTGCTGACCGCGATGAACACGGTCCCCGCCGGCTTGCCTTCCTCTGGATCGGGGCCGCCGACCCCAGTGGCGGAGACGCCGACGTGGGCGGCGGTCAGCCCGGCGACGCCGCGGGCCATCTGCTCAGCGCACCGAGCGGAGACGACCGGGCCGGGGTCGACGTCGAGGACCTTGAACTTCACCTCTGAGGCGTAGGCGACCACTCCGCCCGCGAACCAGGCGCTCGCACCCTCCGCGGCCCCCAGGTGGGAGGCGACGGTGCCGCTGGTCAGTGACTCCGCCACGGCCACCTGGCGATCGCCGTCACGCAGCACCTCGGCGATCGCCGCGGCGAGGGCGGTGGCTTCTTCGGTCGGTTGAGCAGGACCAGGCATAGCGGTGATTCTCCACCTTCTCGGTCGGTTACTGGTGGCGTGGCATCTCTTCCAGCGGGATCAGGTGCTCGCGGCCCGAGCGGGTCTCGACCACGCCGTCGGAGATCCTGCCGACGTGCTGCCAGGGCAGGTACCAGACGGTACCCAGGCGACGGTGGACCAGACCTCGCAACAGTGCGGGTCCGACGTGGCGTTCGTAGCCGAAGAGCTTGGTGGCGCGTTTCTCCACCACGATCAGGCCATCCACCCGGAAAGCGGCCTGCATGGACGGTTGCAGCGGCCCGTCCTGGATCAGGCGGACGTCGGCGACACCGCCGATCCGCCGGCCCTCGGGGTCGACGACCTGCCGGCCGAGCAGCTCATTCAGTCGCATCGCCGGCTCCGGGGATCTTGTCGATGATGTGCTGCTCGACCCAGTCCTCGCCCTCGGTCAGGTTCAGGTCTCCCGGCACGATCGTCACGGCCGACTCGACCGCCACGATCCGGACGGCGGGAATCCGCTTCCGCCCCGAGATCAGGGCGCTGACCACCGGGACCTCGGCGGCCAGGTCGAGCTCGACGTCGTCGACCTTCCCGAGCAGCCGGCCGCTGCCCTGGTCGACCAGTTGCCGGTCGAGCAGATGGAGCTGGGCGTGCAGAACTCGTCCGGCCATCTCATTGCCCCGCTCTCGTGATGATCACCAGCCACACCGCGAACGCGGCCAGCGGCAGCCACAACAGGTAGCTCACCCCGCTGGCCAGCTCGAAGGCGAGGGCGACACCACCGATCTCCGCGATCAGCGTCAGCAGCGTGACCAGGAAGGACGCGATCAACGCGAACAACCCGGTACGCCGCCCGAGCCGTTCCCGGATCAGGTCGAACACGGGCCGGCCGGAGACCGCGACCACCCGGCCCGCCATCTCGGCGTACAGGCAGATGCCGATCACCCCCAGCACCACCACCCAGGCCAGCCGCATCCCGAACCGGGCGCCGACCAGCGCGTTCGTGACCAGGTCGCCGATGTCGACGAAGCCACCGATGGCAGTGAGGATGCCGAGGGTGACGGCGAAGAGCTTCTTCACTTGGCGCGCTCACCGAGCCGGACCAGTTGGTCGGCGGTCCTGCCCAGCTGGTCCACCTGCTGCGCGACGGCAGCCAGATCGTCACGATGCAGGGCGATCCGCAGTTCGGTGACGCCGTCCTGGGCGGCGACGAGCGCGTCGGAGTACTGGTCGTAGGTCTGTCTGGACTCGTCGGTCCCGGGTTGTCGCTGGTCGAAGGCGGAGGCGACCGTGCCGATGGCCTGCTCGGCGTCGGTGACCACCACTGTGGCGGGCTGCGGCCAGACCTTGTGGTCGAGCAGCGACTGGGCCGCCAGCCGGGCGGTCCTGACCTCGGACGCCGCCTCGCGCGCGGCACGAGCTCCCTCGGTGAGCATCTGCTGATCAGGATCACCGCACCCGGCCGGCCCGGCGAGTACGCCGATCGCCACCGCCGCCGCCGCGATCTTCCGCTTCATCCAGCCACTCCAGGGTCCGATAGTCGTGCGACCGGCTGGTACCCCGGCCGTTGGGCAGGCAATCGTCTGCGGGCTGGGCCGGATCCGGCGGACCGCACAACCTCGGGTGTCGGTACTGGCTCGTGGGGTACCGGGCCGTCACAGACGACAACCACACTGGAGGAAACAGGGATGAGCACCATCACCCAGTCGATCGACGTCGAGGTCCCGGTCACGACGGCGTACAACCAGTGGACGCAGTTCGAGTCCTTCCCGCAGTTCATGGACAGCGTGCAGGAGATTCGCCAGCTCGATGACACCCATCTGCACTGGGTGGTCAAGGTCGGCGGCGCGACCCGGGAGTTCGACGCGACAGTGACCGAGCAGCACCCGGATGAGCGAGTGGCCTGGAAGTCCGACTCCGGACCGGAGCACGCCGGCGTTGTCACCTTCCACAAGCTGAGTGACAGCACCAGCCGGGTCACCGCGCAGATGGACATCGACCCCGAGGGGTTCCTGGAGAAGGTCGGCGACAAGTTCGGCGTGATCGAGGGCCGAGTCAAGAGTGACCTCGAGCGGTTCAAGGAGTTCATCGAGGACCGGGGCGGCGAGACCGGCGCCTGGCGCGGCGACGTACCGCGCTGACGCACGCGGCCCCCGAAGGAGGACACCCCGAATGTCGAGTGTGATCATCACCGGTGCCGGCAGCGGCATCGGCGCCAGTACCGCCCTGCACCTGGATCGCCTCGGGTGGCAGGTGTTCGCGGGCGTGCACGACCAGGGGGAGGACTCCGAGATCCTGGCCAGGCAGTCCTCCGACCGGATGACGGTCCTGCCGCTGGACGTGACCGACCGGTCGTCCGTCGAGGCCTTCGTCGCGACGGTCGAGAAGGAGGTCGAGCCGCCCGGCCTGACCGCGGTGGTCAACAACGCGGGCGAGGGGATCGCCGGACCACTGGAGACCTTGCCGATCGATGAGCTGAGGCATCAGTTCGAGGTCAACGTGATCGGCTTGGTGCGAGTGACCCAGCAGGCGTTGCCGCTGCTGCGGCGAGGACCGGGCGGCAGAGTGGTGTTCGTCGGCTCGATGGGTGGCCTGGTGGCCGTCCAGTTCGCCGGCGCCTACCACGCGTCGAAGTACGCGGTCGAGGCGATCGGGGATGCCTGGCGGCAGGAACTCGCGCCCGACGGCATCCACGTCGCGATCGTGGAGCCGGGGCCGATCTCGACGCCGCTGTGGTCGAAGGCCGCCCATACGCTCGACCGGCTCCCGCCCAACGAGCGCTATCAGGAGCGGTTGGACAAGTTCAGGGAGACGTTGCAGCGGCAGGGCAAGGAAGGCGCCAGTCCGCAGTCGATCGCCGAGTTGATCGAGCACGCCGTCTCCGCTGACCGGCCGAAGACCCGGTACGCCGGAGGGTTCGCCGCGACCGTGGTACCGAAGGTGCGGCGGTTGCTGCCGGACCGGTTGTACGACAAGCTCGCGCGCCGCGCTTCAGCCTGATCCGGAGGCGACTGCCCGGCCGGTAGGTGTCTGCCAGTAGAGCACCTGCCGGCCGGAGCGGCGACGTTGGAGCAAACCCGCGTCGGACAGGATGCGGAGGTGGTCGGCCACGGTGGCCAACGAGAGGTTGGTCGCGGCGACCAGAGCCGTGGTCCTGACCGGAGCGGCGGCCTCGACCAGGATGCGGGCCCGGTTCCGGCCCAGCAGCCGGACGAGTGGTTCCGCCAGGGGCTTCACCGTGGCGAAGATGCCGGTCACGGGATAGCTGAGGGCGAAGCGGTCGGGCAGACGCCAACTGACGTTGACGCCCCGGCTGTGGGTGGCGATGAACATCAGGTCGCGGCCGCGGATGTCGGTGGGCGGGAAGTTCGATCGGTTCACCTGCATCCGGCCGTCGCCGAGCCAGCGGACGTCCGGGCCGAGCCCCCGCAGTACGCCGGACCAGCCTTGCTCGCTCAGGCTGGACGTCCTCGACACGATGTCGGCCTGCAGCACCTGGCGACGCCGGGGCCAGTCCGCTTCGATCGTGGTGGTCCAGATCCAGCGAAGCAGCTCGGTGGCCTCCACCGCGAGTCCGTTGCCGTCAGCAAGGACCTTCGGCAACGGCGTCCGTACGACGGCCAGATCCGCGCGGATCCGGTCGTCCGTGAGCGAGCTGAGCGGGCCGAGCTCGTCCTCGATCTCCAGGTCCGGCGCCAGCGGCGGAACGGTCAGGAAGTCGGCGGTCCACTTGTTGCCGAAGGCACTCTCGATCAGCGCCTTCCGGACCGGGTGTTCCCGCAACTGTTCCTCGAAGGCGGGCAGATGCGTGTCGCGCCAGGACCGGTACCACGGCTGCGACGGCTCCCTGAGCAGCTTCAGGGCCGAGACCGTCTCGGTCAGCTGGGACGTGCCGAACCGGGCGTTGGCCAGCACGTCGGCATCGACGAGGAACTCGGACATTGTTTCGCCTCCATCCGAAACTCTAGGCGACGTCACCGGCCTGGACGAGGCTGGTTCGTCATGAGCACCTATCGCGAGGTCTTCGGTCAGGCGGAGTTCCGCAACCTGTGGATCAGCACTGCCCTGGGCAACGCGTCCGCCACGATGACCAGCCTCACGCTCGCGATCGTGGTCAACGCCGAGACGGGATCCGCGCTGCTGTCGGCGCTGGTCATGTTCGGGCCGTCGCTGGCGCACGTGATCGGCGCGTCCACCCTGATGTCCGCCGCCGACACCGCCAAGCCGCGGCGGCTCCTCGTCCTCTTCGCGGTTGTCTCCACTGCCGCGATCGCCGCCCAGGCAGCCTTCGATCTCGCGGCGACGGCGAGGTTGCTGCTCACGCTGGCGGTCGCCTACGGCCTGTCGATCGCGTCGGGTGTGCGGTGGGGCCTGCTGAACGAGGTCGTCCATCGCGACCAGTTCATCCTCGGCCGCTCGGCGATGAACCTGTCGGTCGGCGCGATGCAGATCGCCGGCTTCGGCGCAGCCGGCCTGCTGCTGCAGGTGTTCGATGCCGGCCAGGTCTTCTGGCTGGCGGCGGCCTTCTCGGCTCTCACGGTGCCCGTACTGCGCTTCGGGCTGAAGGACCGCGCGCCTCGCAGGCTGACCGGGACCAGCCCTGGGGAAACCTGGCGTGGCAATCGCGCGCTCTTGTCCCAGCCGGCCACGCGCCCACTCCTGCTCGCGCTCTGCGTGCCCAACGGCTTGATCGTGGGCTGCGAGGCTCTGTTCGTCCCGTACGCCGGTGCGGCGGCGGGCCTGCTCCTGGCCGCGGGAGCCGCCGGGATGATGCTGGGTGATCTCGTGGTCGGACGCTTCCTCAGCCGGGACCTGCGCAGGAAGGCCAGCGTCTATCTGCGGATCCTCCTCGCCGTCCCGTTCCTCGCGTTCGCGTTCGACCCGCCGATCGGCGTACTGGCGACGCTGGTCGCGATCGGCAGCATCGGCTACTCCGCATCCCTGTCCCAGCAGGAGTTGCTGGTCGAAGCGACCACGTTCGAACTACGCGGCCAGGTCCTCGGCCTCGCGTCGGCGCTACGGATGACCACGTTCGGCATCTGCGCCGTAGTAGCAGGTGCCGTCGCCGACCTCGCCGCGCCGCAACCCACCATCGCAGCCTTCGCTGCCTTGTCGCTGGTCGTCTCGATCGCCCTCACCCGCCCACTCGCCCGCGTCGGCTCAGTGCAGGAAACTGTTAGAAGTGCGTGAGAAACCCACCGCACCGGACCGGCAGTCGCTACATTGCGCCGGTGCTGCCCATCGGACTACTGATCTGGATCGTCGCCATGGCCCTCACTCTCTGGGGCCTGGTCGCGGTACTCCGCTACCGCATCGCTGTCGGCGCCCTACTCCTGCTCATGGGCCTAGCCACCGGCCTGGCAAGCACCGCCTACCCGAGCTGATCCACAACCGACCGGCGGGTCACGCGCAGGTCGGCAGACCTTCGAAGAGGCCGGTGCGAAGGGCCTTGACCCGGTCGAAGGCGCCGGCGCGGTCCATCCGCTGGCCGTCATCGGCCAGGCTGCTGCTGACGATGGTGGCGACCACCTCGTCGAGGTCGCCGGGGGACAGGGGAGAGGATTCGAGATCGCCCGCGGCCAGGGCGGCGACCCAGGCCCCGGTGAAGCAGTCGCGCTGGAGTCCGCCTGTTTGACCAGTCGCGGGGAACCCGGCTTGTTGCTGCACTGCCTGGCCCCAGGCGTCACTGAGCACGGTGCCGGTGCCCAGGTCACCGATCCGCTGATGCACGGTGATGAGCGTCTCGTTCGGCCAGCCGACCGCGCCGTCGCAGTACTGCGCGAGGCTGTCCTGGCCCGGGCAGGCCGGCTCCGGTCCTGGACGGAGCGTGGGGGCGGTGAAGGTCTTGCCCGGCGCGATCCTGGGCAGCGCGGCAGTCCAGAACTGGTTGAGCCGTGTCGTCACGAACGCGACAGCTTGCGCGTACGGGAGGTCTCCGCCGGTCTGCTGCTCCTCGACGGTGCGGAACGGCAGTTCGGTCGTCACCACGCCCTTGGTGGGCAACTCCGCGCACGCCCGCGCGCCACTCTCGTAGCCGGTCTGGAAGGCGTTGACCCGGTCGAACCCGAGTCCGTGGGCCTGCGGGGCACTCGCCGCCTGCCCTGGCTGGTCACGCAGTACCAGGACCGTACTGATCGCGCTGTCGAGCGCGCCCTCGGTCAAGGTCACCGGGTCCTCGGTGGAGGTCTCGGCGTACTTCGTCCACGAACCGGCGAAGCAGTCGGCCTGGAGTTCCACCACCACCGACGGGCTGTCGACCTCGGCGCGCGCCTGGATGGCGTGGCCCATCTCGTGGGCGAGCACGATCGCGGGAGCGATCCCGCCGTACCGGTCGGCGAGTTGGGGGAACAGCGAGGCCGCGTCCCAGGCGATGTAGTCGTCCGATCCGCCGCAGTAGAAGGCGTTGCCGCGCAGGTCGTCATAGGTCTGGCGTTGCCCGCCGCAACTGAACGCCGGACTCCGCGGGGTCTTCGGCTGGAACCCGCCGCGCAACGGGACGAGGTCCCGGCCGTAGACGGCAGGCATCTCCTTGCTCCAGTACCCGTTCAGGCTCGCGACCGCCGCTCCGGCGACGTCGTCGACGCCTGAGGTGGGCGTCGCCTGGTCCGGTACGACGGGGCCAGGGCGGTTCGCCGCGACCACCGCCACCACCGCGACGAGCACCGCCACGATCGCCAGCAGCAACCAGTTTCCGGTCGGTCGACGAGCCATCATCCGTACCTTTCGTCAATGCTGAGCCTTCGGTCGACGACGGTGACGAGCGAGCCGAGGAGTACGACAGCCGCCACCTGCGTAACGAGCCTGGGGCCACGTCCGTTTCGAGGTCACCACGCGCAGGTGCCCCGACACCGCGGGATTGAAAAGCCCGTCAGGTCAGCGCTTCGGCCGGGCGGCTCGTTTGGCGACGTAGCGGTCGATCTTCTGCGCGGTGCCGCAGAGTTCCATCGAGCACCAGCGGCGGCTGCCGTTCCTGGACTGGTCGAGGAACAGCCAGGGGCAGCCCGCACACCGCTTCAGCTTGCTGGTCAACGGGCTGTTCAGCAATGAGTAGGCGCTCTCGGCAACCGGCCACAAGGGCGATTCCAAGTCGGTGAACTCCCAGGCCGGCGCGGGCTGGCTGCCCGGGGACAGCGTCGCCTGCTGAATCGCCGTGGACACGAACGGCCGAAGCCGGGCCCAACCGTCCTCGGGACTGGTGCGATCGACCAGCGCCCCGAAGACCTCATTCAGCGCGTCCCGCAACTCCGCACCACGCCGTACTGCGGCTGCCGCGCGCCGGGGCTGCTCCGCGGCGGCCTGGCGAAGTGCGGTGACGTCCGGAACGACGCCGATCCGCGACGCCCAGCCGAGCAGGCCCGCGTAGTCGATCACGTGGTCGAAGCGCTCCGGCCCGAGCGGATCGTCGACGGTGTTGGCGAAATCGAGCGCGAGGTGGCCGGCCACGATCGGCAGTTCGCGGATCTCGGCGGGCCGGACGCTCGACCTCTGCACTGTTTCCATCAAAAGACAATTTACCAGGAATGAGATCCGCCCCGGCGGGCACCTGTTTCCAGTATGAGTAGGTTGACTGGAAACAGAAGGCTCGGTTTGGCGGTGCTCTGCTGCCGCTCCGATGACCGGCTACCGGCTCGGCTACCTAGCAGCTGGGCTGATAGCCGTCGCCGGAGGGCTGGTCTACTTGCTGCTGGTCAGGAGATCGGCGTAGGCATCAGCCGACCAACTGGCCACGACCTTGGGTCGCAGGGCGGCGCCCAGGCGGGCGTAGAAGCGGTGGGCCTGGACGTTGTCGGGCCGGACTCCCCAGCCGATGGTCAGTTGCTCGGGGAGCGCGTGACGGGCGAGTTCCAGCATCAGCGCGCGGCCGACCCCGGCGTCGCGGAATTCTTCGCGCACATAGAGATCGTCGAGGGCGAGGATGTCCTGACCGGTCCACAGTTGCGGCCGCCGCAGCGCCGAGACGTACCCGGTGGGGTGCCCGTCCCGTTCCGCCAGCAACACGATCACCTCGTCCCGGCCGAGGAACTCGCGCCACTGCTCCGGAGTACTGCGGACGTACTCGCCCTCTTCCTGGTGGTCGGCGAGTTCTCCCAGCAGGGTCCTCACGGTGGCGGCGTCGTCCGGACGCGCACGGCGGATGCTGTCGGTCATGAGGCCGTCTCCGATTCGGTCGGTACCGCGGTCGGTACCGCGAACAGCACGATCACGGCCCCCACGGCGGCGGTGATCGCGGTGAAGGTGAAGGCGCGGCCGAATCCCGTGTCGCTGGTTCCGGCGATGCTCGCGGCCGCGATGCTGGACACCGCCGCCACGCCGAGCGCGGCGCCGAACTCATGGAAGGTGCTGAGCAGGCCCGAAGCCAGGCCGGCCACCTGGTGATCGACGTGCGCGAGGGCGGTCGTGGAAGCGGCCACGAACGCCGCTCCGATGCCCGCCGCGGCGATGCTCATGCCCGTGACGATGACCACCGGCCCGTCCAGGATCGCGGGGATCGCGGTGCCGAGGGCGGCGATCACCAACCCGGCCAGCGCGATCAGCCGGGCGCCGTGCCGTCCGATCACCTGGCCGGCGGACTGTGCGCCGATCATCGTGGCGATCGCGACCGGCAGGAACAGCAGGCCGGTCCGGAGCGCGCCGTAGCCCTGGTGGTGCTGGAGGTAGAACGAGCCGAGGAAGAAGACCGAGATCATCAGCGCGGTGGCGACCAGGATCAGAAAGGTGCCTGCGGCAACCGGTCGGTAGGTGAGGATGCGCAGATCCATCAGCGGAGACCGGACGACGCGCTGCAGCCACGCGAAGACGGCGTACAGGACGACGGCGGCGGCCAGGGTGCCGAGGGTGGCGGCGGAGAGCCAGCCGCGGTCACCGGCGTTGATCAGGGCGTAGATCGCGGCGCCGGTGCCGGCCGTGACCAGCAGCGCGCCCGGTACGTCGAGCCGGGCCTTGCCTGCGGCCGGGCGATCCACCGGCAGGGAGCGGCTGAGGGCGACGAGGACGACCAAACCGATCGGCACGTTCACGTAGAAGACCCACTGCCAGCCCGGCCCGGCGGTCAGCACGCCACCGAGCAGTACTCCGATCGCGGCGCCGCCACCGCCCAGAGCGGACCAGATCCCGAGTGCCTTGTTCCGCTCGTCGCCGTCGAAGATCTTGGTGACCACCGACAAGGCGGCGGGCGACAGGATCGCGGCGCCGATGCCCTGGGCGACCCGGCCTCCGATCAGCAGTTCGGCGTTGCCGGCCAGCCCGGTGGCCAGGGACGCGGCGATGAAGATCGCCAGCCCGGTGAGGACCACCCGCCGGCTGCCGAACAGGTCCGCGGCACGTCCGCCGAGCAGCATCAGGCCGCCGAACATCAACGTGTAGGCGCTCACCACCCAGGTCAGGGTGTCCCGGGCCAGGCCGAGGTCGGCACCGATGTGGGGGAGCGCGATCGCCACCACGGTGACGTCGAGGATGAGCATGAACTGCGCGGTCCCGAGCAGGGCCAGGGTCCGCCACCGGCGTGGGTCGGGCATGCCGGATACCTCCTGAATGCTAAATCGAACACTGATGTACGGGTTATCTGCGCTACCATAACTCGTACACCGGTGTTCGACAAGAGGAGATGCCCGTGACTGCCACGCCGACCAGATCCCCGGCCAAGCGGGCGGACGCGCAGCGCAGCATCGCCGCGATCCTGGCGGCCGCGGTCGAGTGCCTGGGCCGCAATCCCGACGCCAGCGTCAGCGAGATCGCCAAGGCCGCCGGCGTCGGACGGGTCACCCTCTACGGCCACTTCCCGAACCGGGTCGACCTGGTGGACGCGGCGTTCGCGCGTGCGGTCGAGGAAGGCCACGCGGCCTTGTCCGAGGTCGATCTGGAGGGCGACCCCCGCGCGGCGATGGCTCGGCTGATCGAGTCCAGTTGGCTGCTGGTCGAGCAGTCCCGCTCGCTCCTCCTGGCCGCTCAGGCAGTGCTGCCCCCGGGCCGGATCCGCGCACTGCACGCCGGGCCCGCGGAGCGCGTCCAGCGACTGATCGAACGAGGCCAGGCCGAAGACCTGTTCCGCACCGACCTCCCGACCTCCTGGCTCGTCGGCATCATGCACAGCGTGATGCACAGCGCCGCCGACGAGATCAACGCCGGCGGCCTGGTCCCTGACCAGGCCGCCCCCTTCATCACCGCCACTCTGCTGGCCGCTTTCACCCCTCCCGGCCACCGCACACCGGCTTGAACAACTTGGAGCGCATGAGTTTCGGGGGAACGGGTACGGACTGACCAGGCAATTGACCGTGGTCCGGAGATGTGCCACGCCGTGACATGACGTCGCGAGGTCAAGAAAATGCTTTCTTCTGTCAGTACCACCGAAATTCCGACGCAGTGTTCGACTGCCGAGGAGCGGGCCGCCCGAGAAGCAGCTACCAAGGAGCTGCTCTTGCGCAGGGCACGAACTTCCGACGAGAGCGAGCGGCGGGCGCTGCTCGAGGAGGTCGTCGAACTCAACATCGAGATCGCGCGGGGGATCGCCCGCCGGTTCCGGAGCCGCGGAGCCGAGATCGAGGACCTGGAGCAGGTCGCCTGTCTGGGCCTGATGAAAGCCGCTCACTACTACCGGCTGGACGCGGACACACCTTTCATCGGGTACGCCATCCCCACCATCCGGGGCGAGGTGAAGCGCTACTTCCGCGACTGCGCCTGGACGGTGCGGATCCCGCGCCGGCTACAGGAGTTGCAGGGCACGATCGCGGCCAAGCTTCCCGACCTGGTGCAGGAACTGAACCGCGAGCCCACCCGGGCGGAGATCGCGGAGCACCTGGGCGTGGAGCTGGAGGAGGTCGAGCAGGCGATGGCGGCACGGGGCTGTTTCAACGTGCTGTCGCTGGATCGCCCGTCCGACCTGGACGCCGACCTCACCCTGGCGGACGTAGTACCGGCTGAGAAGGATCGGTCGGTCGATCAGCTGGAGGCCGTCGACATGCTGGAGCCGGTGCTGGTGGACCTCGGTCCGCGGGAGCGCCGGATCCTGCAGTTGCGGTTCGTCGAGGGCTGGACCCAGTCCGACATCGGCAAGGAGATCGGCGTCAGCCAGATGCAGGTGTCGCGGATCCTGCGCAAGATCCTCGACGACCTGCGCGAGAAGCTCTCCCCGCTTCCCGCCGCGGCCTGACGAAACCCGTACCGCCGTGCTGTGGCGGTCCCGGTCGGCGGTGTGACCAGCTGTCTGGTCAGCGGCTGACCGGGGCCGGCCACAGCCCGACGATCGCGTCGATCAGGCCGGTCGCCGACGCCGCCGCCAGGCCGGTCGCGGTCGAAGTACCGGCGGTCTGACGGGACGGTCGAAATAGTTATCGAACACCAGGTTCGGGGTGGGCCCGGAACGGTCATCATGGCCTCGTGGGCGATTCCAGAGAAGCGGGTTCCCATGGTGCTCGACCACGCCTGGAGCCTGCTGTGTACAACCACGAAGAGTTGCCGACCGCGGACACGTTCGCGCGGCTCGCGACCGAACTGCACGACTCCGAGGGAGTCGAGGAGACGGTCGACACCGTCGTGCAGTTCGCCGTCCGGGCGCTGGCCTGCTGCCAGGCCGGCATCGTGCTGGCCGTCCGCGGCCGGCGGCCCGAGATCGGCGCGGTCACCGACCCGCTGATCGAGCGGATCCACGCCGTGCAGATCGCGGCCGACGACGGACCGATGATCGCCGCCCTGCAGCGCGAGGAACTGATCCGGATCGCCGACGTCAGGACCGACGGGCGCTGGCCGCACTGGGCCGCCCTGGTCTGTGCGTCGGGCATCCGGACCGTCCTGCACCTGCCGCTGATGGTGGGGAACCGGGCCAGCGGCGTACTGAGTCTGTACTGCGAGACACCGGACGCGCTGACCGGCGACGACGAGGCGGTCGCGCACATCCTGGCCCGGCACGCCTCGGTCGCGGTGGCGTCCGCGCAGCACGAGGCGAGCCTGGCCCAGGCGGTGGACGCGCGGAAGCTGATCGGGCAGGCGATGGGCATCCTGATGGAGCGCTACGGCCTGAGCGACGACCGGGCCTTCGAGGTGCTCAAGCGCTACTCCCAGGACAGCAACACCAAGCTCCGCGACGTGGCGCAGCAACTCATCGACACCAGGAAGCTCCCGGTCAACGGCCAGTTGCGCTGACCGCCGGACGGATCGGTGCGTCCCGCCGAACTGGGTCCATAAGGCTCTCCCGTTTCGGGACTTCCTGCCCTGGAAGGCGGGGGGCACCGCCGATGAGGATGGTGGTAGCCGACAGAGGCCCGACCAGGGGGCGGGGCGGTTGGTCAGCTGGAGGGTGTGTTGAAGGGCGCGCACAACTCCAGCACGGTGCCGTGCGGCTGAGTGGACTCCAGCCGCACGGCACCACCAAGTGAGGCCGCTCGCTCGCGGAGGTTGCGCAGACCGCTCTCGCGGTCGCCGGGACCGATCCCGACGCCGTTGTCGGTGACCCGGGCCGTGACCGCCTCGCCGGTCACCTCGACTTCGACCTTCACCATCGTCGCCTGGGCGTGCCGGACCACGTTCGACAGCGACTCGCGGACGGCCGCGAGGATCTGCGGCCGCACGACAGCCGGTACTGCGCTGTCGAGCGGCCCGGTCAGCACCAGCTGCGGACGGAAGCCGAGCGCGGCGGCGTACTCGTCGACCAGGCCGCGGACGTCGCCGCGCAGCGAGGTGGCGCCCGGCTGGTGATGCAGCTCGAAGATCGCGGCCCGCAGATCCCGGATGGTCCCGTCGATGTCCTCGACGGCACGGCCGATCCGGTCCTGGACGTCGGGCCGGACCATCCGGCGCATCCCTTGCAGCTGCAGGCCGGTCGCGAACAGCCGCTGGATCACCAGGTCGTGCAGATCGCGGGCGATCCGGTCGCGATCCTCCAGGACGGCGAGCATCGACTTCTGCCGCTGCGCCTGGGCCCGGTCCAGCGCGAGCGTCGCCTGGTCGGCGAACATCCGGACGAGATCGGTGCCGGGCGTCACGCTGAGCGGCTCGCCGCGGCGCGCCGCGACCATCAGGATGCCACCCGTACTGTTCGCTCCGGCCGGAAGCGGAGCCAGGATGGTCCGCCCGAGATTCGCGAGCCCCGGCACCGCGGACAGCCGGCCGAGGGACTCGGCGAGCAGCGCGAGATCCTCGATCACGACCTGCTCGTCGCCGTGCAGGACCTCACCCAGGATCGGGCGGTCCCGCGGGATCCGCCGGCCGAGCTGGTCCTCGAACCCGGGCGGTGCGTCCATCGCGGTGATCACCAACTCGTCGCCCTCCACCACCAGGACCGCGCCGACCACCGAGCCGGACACCTCGCGGGCGCGGGTCGCGATCAGCTGCAGGACGTCCTGGGGATCGAAGTCGCCGAGCATCATCTGGGTGATCTCGGTGGTCACCTCGTGCCAGCGGCGGCGACGCTCGGAGTCGGCGTACAGGCGGGCGTTGTCGATCACCACCCCGGCCGCCGCGGCCAGCGCGGTGACGGCGCGTTCGTCGTCCTCGGTGAACTCCGCGCCGTCGGCCTTCTCGGTCAGGTAGAGGTTGCCGAAGGCGTGCTCGCGGGTGCGGATCGGTACGCCGAGGAAGCTGCGCATCGGCGGGTGGTTCGGCGGGAAACCGTAGGACAGCGGGTGGTCGGCCAGGTCCTTCAGGCGCAGCGGCTCCGGCTGGTCGATCAGCAGGCCGATCAGTCCGTGCCCCTGCGGCAGCGGACCGATCGCGGCGATCTCGTCGTCGGTCAGGCCGTGGGTGACGAACCGGACCATCCGGTTGCCGTCCGCGCTGATCACCCCGAGCGCGCCGTACCGGGCGCCGACCAGGTCGCAGGCGGCCTTGGCGAGCCGGTCCAGGATGCTGGTCAGGTCCAGGTCCGCGCCGATCCCGACGACGGCGTCGAGCAGCGCCCGGAGCCGCTCTTCGGACTCCATGATCTCGTCCACCCGGCCGAGCAGTTCCTGCAGCAGCGAGTCCAGCCGGACCCGCGACAGCCCGGCGAATTCGAGCGCCCCCTCGTCCCAGCCTCGTCTCGCGTCGTCCGACCGCCCGCCCATGAGCCCACCGTACGTAAGCACGCGCCGGTTGGGAACAGCTCCGGTCGCTCTGCGTGATCGGCCAGGGCGGGGGGGGAAGGGACGAAAGTCCCATCGATCAGAGCCGCCCGGCTCTGCCGCCGGACCGGGCGCGCGCGGGAGGCTGAAGAACGTTGGGAGGGCGGGATGGAGAGCTGGACCAGGACCGGACCTGTCGTCGTCGAGGTCGACGGCCAGGTCGACGGGCGCCGGATCGTGGACTACGCCTGCCGTGAGGCGATGCGGTCCGGCGCCGAACTCGTCCTCGCCGCGCCGTACCAGCCGTACGAGCTGCTGACCTCCGATCGGCAGTCACCCCGCGACGCCCTCCGTACTGCGACCGCCTGGGTCCGCCAGCTGGCCGGGACCGATCTGCGGCTGGGGGCCGTCGCCGTCGAGGGATCACGGCTGCAGGTGCTGGCCCGGGTGGCCAGGAACGCGCGGCAACTGGTGGTCGGGCGCACGCCGGTCCGCCGTCCGCAACGCCTCGTCACGGCGCACGGCAACATCTTCCTGACGGCCAGGACGGGCTGCCCGGTGGTGGTCGTGCCGACCAGTTGGCGGCCGTCGGAGCTGGACCAGAAAGTCGCTGTCGGCATCGACGGTACCGAGCTGTCGCTCGAGGCCGCGGAGTTCGCCTTCCAGGCCGCGGGAGAGCGACGCGGCGAGCTGACCGTGGTGCACGCCCAGCACACGCCCCGCGATCACCGCGATGGCGTCGGGCTGAGCGTGCAGGAGACGCTGGCGGGCTGGGCCGAGAAGTATCCGCGGGTCAAGCTGACCCGGTTCCTCACCTCCAGACCTGTCGTCGAGGCGCTGGTCCAGGAAGGGGCTCAGGCCGGCCTGGTCATCGTCGGCGCTCCGGCCGGGGCACTGCCGATCGGTGATCCGGTGGCTCGCCAGGCGGTCAGCGGACTGTCCTGCCCGGTCGCGGTCGTTCCTCATCACGTCGTCGCGCCGGAGCGGATCGTGCTCTCGGCGCACGCCGCGCAGTCGGCGGAGAACCCTGCGTGACGGTGCGCCCCGGCGCGCGGCTCGAGCTTGAGGTGGCCGGCCGGTCGGCGCGGTCCGGCGATTGGCGGCGGGGGAGCTCGACATGGAACGCCGCACCGAGGCAGCCGTCTACGCGGTCGAACGCGCCAGGCGCCATCCGCCGCGGTGAGAGTGGACTCGTGCTCAAGCGCTGACTTCGGCGACCACCTGGGTCTGGGCGCCGGTGGGGGAGCGCATCGTCAGGGTGACGATCATCGGCGGCGCCAGCCGGATGAGCAGTTGGTACTCGTGCGGCGGGTCCTGCGTGGCGCGGAGGGCCTGGATCAGGTCGGCGCTCGGGAACGGGCCCGAGCGGGTCGGGATGTCGTCCAGTTCGAACCGCGCGCGGACGGGAGGCGGCAGCGGGCCGATCGGGAACGGGCGCCGGGTCTGCTGAGCCTGGACCGCGAGGACGAAGGGCGGCTGTGCCTCGATGTCGGCGTCCGAGCGGAGCCGGATCACCACCCCTCGACCGATGATCTTGATGATGTCGAGCAGGTCGAGCGTAGGCGGGTCGGCGACGAACGCCGGCACCGACACCTGTTGCTCGGTGACGCGGCCGAGGGGGTCGACCAGCCGCATCGTCACAGCGACCGGCTGGCCGCTGTCGGGCCGAGTCAGCCAGACCGCCAGTGGAGAGCGCCCGCCCGTCCGTACTCCGCGGACGAGCGCCGCCCCCGGGTCCGCGTTGGCCGGTGGAGCGCCGGCCACTGAACCCTCGGGCACCAGTTGCAGCGGCAGCGGATCGACGCCGGCCACTCCGGCCGCGCCGGAGATCTCGACCGACACCCGGTGGTTGCCTAGCGCAACCTCTCGCGCGGGGGCCGAGGTGGAGGTCGTCACCAGGATCAGTTCGCCCGTACCGATCGGCGTCGCCACCAGCGGCGCGAGGTCGGGCGCCGATCCGGGCAGCACCGTCAGAACCACCGGCTCACAAGCCGTCGACGGCAGACCACGAACCGCCTCCACCGGTACCGCGTCAACCGGTACTGCGACCGCCCGCACGAACCAGTCATCCCACGAAGGCCCAAACGCGCCGGTCCAGCCGGCCGTGTACATCAGCTCACCGGTGACCGGATCAGGCGGCTGTCCGGCACCGGGCGGAACCGCGGGCACCACCGCGAAGGCCGGTCCCATCGACTCGAAAGATCTCGCCGCCACCTCAGACCGCGCGCGGAACAACCGGAACTCCCGCACCGGCACCCGGCTCGCAGCCGTCAGCGACAACGCCACACTCCCCGCCACACCGATCACCGAGCTGACGACCGGAGCCGCCGGACGACGCAACCGTGGCGCCGCGACCGCCTGCAAGTGCTCGTGGGCCGGCACCCCGCCCGGCCAGGCCGACTCGACCCCCGAGGTGGACAGCGTCGTGACGGTGAACAGGTGGATGTCGGTCGAACCCTTGGGCAGAGTCACGTCGCTTTCGCGCGCCGAACCCGGAAGGACCATCAACCGACGGAAGAATGCCCGACGGCGGTCAGCCGGGAGAGCGTCGTACGAATCCCACAACTGCTGCAGCCGTACGCCGGGGAGCGTGCCCTCGGCGGCTCGCGGCGGTAGGCCGACCGACTGGCGCAGAGCCGTCTCGGCGACCTCCCAGACGATGATTCCCTTGTCTGCTTGAAGCTGTGCTCCGGCGGGCACGGACCAATGCACCCGCGCGTGTGAACAGCCCTGAGCATCCGGGGCGCTGCCCATCGGCACGCCGGGTGGCAAGGGCGGTGGGATGGGCGCGACCGGCACCGGCGTCGCAGTACTGGTCAGGGCCGGGCTCGCGGCGGCCGGACTCAGGTCGGAGGTGATTCCGATCAGCAACTGGGTTCGCGTCCACAGGGCAACGCCCCAGCGCGCGGTCGCCCCGAAATCCAGAACCGGTATTGCGACCCGCAGCCGGTACCGGCGTCCTTCCTCGCCCTGCGCCGGACCAGCCGGTACTGCGTTCTCCCCGGCCGAGTCCAAGTGCTCCACCTGTACTCCGGCGCCGCCCTGCAACTCCTGGCCGACGAAGGTCAGCGACACATCCCGCCGGAAGCACCCGGCGGGCGCGGCACCGAACGGCGTGACCCCGGCCGGTGGCGCGCTGGTTGACGACGCCATCGGGAACAGCACCACGCGCAGGTCGACCGCGACCGGCGTCCGCTCCTCCCAGTTGACCGCCAGCTCCACCTCGAGCGTCGCCGGGCACAAGGTCGAGCCGGCGAACTGGGAGCTCAACGCCATCGCGATGATCCGTGGTCGTGGCGGCGCGGGCTCGTTGCCGGCGTAGAGGGCGTCCTCCCACTTCGACCAGACCCCGAACACATCCTGTACTGCGACCGGATACCCCGGGCTCCGGCCACCACTTCCGATCGGGATCTCGGCGATCGCGTCGACGATGCTCGTCCGGCGGAACTCCGGCTCGTCCTCAGGCCCATCCGGAACCGGTAGCAGCGGGCGGAAGTCACCCGCGGGGCGCAGTGGCAGCAGGCACTCGGCAGTGGTGTCTGCCGGGGACTCGAATCGCGCCAGCGAGCCGCCGGTGCCTTGGCCGAGTGCGGCGGTCGCCTCGGGCCGGAACCAGGAGATCCGGACCGTCTCGCGCCACGGCCTGTCCGGAGCCTCGGGCGCCACCAGCCCGTCGCGAACGGCGGAGACGTCGACCGGCGTACGGGTGTTGGCGTGTTGCGGGGCAGAGGGGACGTAGGCCGCCAAGGTGGCGGGTCCTGTGCGGCTCGGGGTGTCCGAGTACTCGGCAGTGACCATCAGGTCGTCACCACCGACGGCGGGCAGGTCGAAGCGTGGTTCCTCCAGGTAGCTCGTGCCGAAGCCGAGTGCCAACGCAAGGAACGGATCCGCGCTGGCAGGCAGTGTCAGCAGCGAGAGCAACGGCAACTCCGCCGTAGCCGCCAGAGACGAGCCGGTCGGGCCGTCGACGGGCCCGGAGTCGAGCACGTGCTGCTGCTCGTAGGGCGGAGTCGCCGGACGGTAGATGCGTTCGATCCGTGGCAGGGTCTCGTTGCGGATCTCCTTGAGCAACATGTCGTAGTCAGGGGGAGACCAGGCGGGCGCAGTACGGCTGGTGGCTGTGACCGGGTACCAGCCGACCGGCGGACCGCCACGCTTGAGCCGCCGGAGTGCAGCCTCGACTGGATCCACCGGGTCATCGAACAAGCCCTGCGGGCCGGTGTCGTACGACGTACCGGGCCAGGGCGAGTCCACTGGCAATCCAACCCGCTCAAAGGGCTTCCACGCGTCATCGTCATCCAGCACTTGCTGAAGAAGCTCGATCCGTACGTCGGGGCTGTGCCCGTTCACCAGCAGCGCGCGAGTACCACCAGGGCAGCGCACCACCAACCGCACCCGCGCACCCCCGACACTGCTGATCGCGTCCGCTCCGACGGTGAACGGCAGGGCGAGCGCTCCGCGGGTGACGAGGAGTCCAACAGGACGAGCCGGGTTGATCGGATTGCACTCGACCTCGACGTACGCCGCGGTCCGGCCGCCCCAGAACAACCCCAGGCCGCCCTTCACCGGCTGCTGCTCGACGTCGACGCCTTCCGGCCGGTCCCGGCGCGGCCGCCGCCAGACCACGAACGGCTCAGCCGGTACGCCGAGCTCCCTGGCGCAGCTCCACCGCAGATTGATCTCGGTCGGCCGCCTTTCCCGCAGGGACTTCAAGTGCTCCAGCAGCCGGTCGTCGATCACGACGTGGTGCTGTCGCACGAGCTGGAGATGCTGCTCGGCGATGACCGGCCAGGGGATCTTGGCGGATTCGGCCCGGAACCAGTACGGCCAGGCGATGCGACGAGCCATCAGTCCTCCACCTCCCAGGGCGCCCGGTGCAGGGCGATGCGCAGCGCTTCGGCCCGCTGCGTCGGAGTACCGGCGAGAGCGTCACCGGCGACTACGAGATCGAGCCGCAGCTCGGAACCGCGGGATCCGGGGGCGAGCAGCAGGACGGCTCGCGTACCGCCCGTGCCCTTCACCAGCTTGGTGATGCCGGCTCTTGGTGGATCGCCCGCCGCAGGGGGTGCTGCGCTCGGCTTGAGTGACAGCCAGTCGCCCTCGACAGCAGCCCACCACTGGTGGCTGGGACCTGCCGATGGGTCAGGTGGACCGGCCACAACGGTTGGCATCGGCCGCGAACGCCACATGGCCTCGCTGCACTCCACCACGACCGCGACCGGCTGCGGCACGGCCTCACCGGACCACAGCACCTGGACCCCCGGATAGCGCGGCACCTGCGGGATAGCGAGTCCTGCGCCCTGATAAGCCGCATCCAGTACGTCGCCCGCCGGGGCCAGCGGCAGCGTCGACAGTGCGGCCGGCGTCGACACATGCCGGTGCTGGCGAGGTGCGAGTCGGACCAGCTCAGCGAGGTCGTTGACGGTGTCGAAGCGGGAGGTGGTGAAGCCGACGCGGTGCACCCGTCGTCCGTGTGCGTTGGCCGGAGCTCCCTTCGGCACGGCCTCGATATCGACCAAGTAGTCCGTGAGCGGTTGCAGCACATAGGGAAGCGTCAGGATCGTGCCATGGGTGCTGCTGCCGCTTCCATTGGTGCAGGGCAGCTCATCGAGCAGCTCGGTCACGGCCTGCTGCCATGGGGTCATCACTGCACCCAGCTCTGGCGTCAGAGGACCCCCGACGCCAGTGAGGTCGTAGGGCAACGTCAGCGATGCTCCAGGAGGCCCGCCACCCGGCGGCTCGGGATGGAAGCCGGACGAGGCCTGGACGCTGACCCGCAACTCCTCGCCGTAGGCGTCGAAGAGCGCGGTCACGTTCTGGGTGGCGAGCGCGATCCGGATCGGCTCGGCGCAGAAGATGCCGGTCTCGTTCATCGCCGGAGCCGTCGCGAGCAGCCAAGGCCCGAGATCGGCCGGTACCTCGCTCGGCCCGTCCGCGGCGAACCGGAAGTCCCGGGTCACCTCCGCCTCCCAGTTCTCGGGTTCGCTCGGCGGCGGCTTGGTCTCGCCCGGCACGAACTGCGCGCGGTACTTGACCCGGACCGTGTAGTTCACCGACGGGACCAGCAGGGCGACGTCGGTCGGGTCCTGCGAGAGGGTGGATTCGAGCAGGTCGCGCTCAGTCGTGATGACCTGGGTGTCGTAGTCGAAGCGCCGGCGCTCGGCGATCGTGACACCGGCGGCGGCCACCACCCAGTACGGCGTACCGGAGAGGAACCGCTCTCGGCGGTCGGCGCCAAGTTCGACCTCGGCCACGCTGCCGGGGACGTCGACGACAACCCGGCACAGCAACAGATCCCGCTCCTCGGCGGCCACGCGGGCGGCGATCCGTCCAGCGCGTTCGAGGGGGTTCGCCCACGGGCCCGTGGAGTCGGTCCACTCGCCCGGCAGCGGGTTGGACGAGGTGACCATGCTGTCCGGTGTCACCGGTTGCTCGGCGACGATCGAGCCGTCGCCGTCGCGGCAGGTGATGATCAGGCCCTCGTTGAGCATCCGCTCGGAGACCAGCAGCAGCAGTTCGAGCGCCTCGAGGCCGCCGTCGACCCGCAGCAGCAGGGAGTTGCCGAACTCCGACGGCTTGAAGCCCGTCTCCTCCCAGACCTGCCTGACCAGTTCACGTTCTTCCTCGCTCCCGTACGGCGCTGGGTCCGGCTCGTCGCCCGACGGTGAGCGCAGGATCCGGCCCTGGCACTGAAGGGGTTTGCCGGCCAGGTCCTTGTCCCACGCAGTGTCGACCCAGTGAGCGCCGAGGTCGGCCAGCGACGTACCGGTGGCCAGCAGGTCGACGACCTCTTGCAGGGCTTCACCGCTGGTCGGCAGTGCCGTGTTGCCGAAGGTGAGCGGGTTCCCGTCCTGCCAGACCTGGATGGAATCGACCTCCTCGATCCGACCGGTCGGGCACGGTACGGCGTCCCCCACCACGACAGCGGGGTCCGTGCCCTGCAGCAGGTCGGCCAGGACGTTCCCGGTGCGCCAGGTCTCGGTGACACCGAGCTTCGCGTCGACCGGAGTACTGCGGAAGTCGCCGGGCTCGTCAGGCCAGGGAATCCCGGCCAGTTGCCAACCCGTCGGACTCGGACCGGCTGGCTTCTTGTCGAACGTCCACATCACCGGAGCCGGTCGTGCGGGCGTGCTGCAGATGTGGCCCCAGCGTTCCTTGACCGTCGTGGTGAGGCTCTCGCCGTACGGGACAGCGCGTGGCGCCGGGGTCGGCAGCCAGCTCAGCAGTGCGAGGGCTGGGCCGAGTTGCGACTGCCCGGGCGCACTGCGAGCCCACCAAGTCGCAGGAGTCTTGCCTGCCGGCGGATCAGGCTGCAGATCGCCGAGCAACTCGACGCTGGTCAACTGGAAGCGCCACCAGTTGTCGCCGCGGCGTACCCAGGGGTCAGTGCCGACGCCGGAGACGCCGCGGGCCTCGCCACCCAGGATCACGTTGCCGGGCATGACCGTCGGTGGGGTCTTGAACAACACGACGGGCACAGCGTCCAGCGGCACGGTCGGGACCTCGTCGCCGGCGCTGGCCGCGGCGTCGCCCAACGCGCCGTCGACGGCCCGGTCGGTCGCACTGCCCTCGACCAGGGCAGGGGAGCGGCTGACCAGCTTGACGCCGGCCACGAGTTCCGGCGGCACCGGCGGATCCGGCGTGCCGCCGCCGATCTGGAGCTTCACGCAGCCTTCGACCGAGAAGAAGAAGAACTCGACCTTGCCGCAGACCCGGCCGGTGATGCTGGTCGTGTCGGTGGTTCCGATCTTGCCGATCAGCACGGTGAGTTCGGCCCGGGCCGAGATGCCGACGATCCACAGCCGCAGCTCGCCGCGGGCGTAGATCATCCCGCCGAGACCGAACGGCTCGAACGAGATGAGCGCGTCGAACCCGGCCGCGACCTCGAAGTACAGGCCGACCGCCTTGCTGCCCATCAGCACGCACTGCAGGTGGAAACCGACGGCGATGGCCAGGCCGTCGGTGGCGATCGGCAGCTTCGGGTTGGCCAGCGTGGTCCCGTCGCCGTGGATCATCAGGTAGCCGGTGCCCCGGAAGACGTCGAGCACGGAGACCGTCACCGGGTCGGTGTAGGTGCCGAGGTCGATGAACCAGTTCTGCGCCTGCGACAGGTGGAAGAAGGCCGTCACCGGCACGCGGATCTTCAGCAGCTTCAGGATCGTGTACTCCGCGACCACGCCGATGGTGATCGTGCCGCGGCCGAAGTCCAGGTCGAGCACGGCCAGGAACGTCGCGCTGCTCTGCGCCTTCAGCACCGGCGGCAGCTTGAGTACGTCGGCCTTCATCATCAGCATCAGCCGCGGACCGGGAACCTCGACCAGCACGATGCCCTTGAGGTGCAGCAGGAAGCCGCCCTCGGCCGTGCCGAGCATCATGCCCGCCGCGATCGCGAAGCTGCCGGGGTTGAGCTCCCACCCGGCCGGATGCATCACGTTGAACCCGCGCGCGGGCGTTAGCTGACTCTCCAGCCACTTCAACGCCGGCGCCTGTACTCCGGACTGCTCCAGCCGGCGGTAGTTGACCCCAACCCCGCCGAGGAAGCCGAAGATGCCCAGGCCCGAGTTGCCCAACGGCAGCGGCACGGGGAACTCGACCTCGGCACCGACCAGTACTCCGGTCGTCCCCGCGCGGCTCTCCAGCGCGAGCGTGGCGCTGGCGCGGAGGCCGACAGACGGGAAGGTGAGATCGAACGCGCCCTTGAAACCGAGGTCGGTGATCTCCAGGTAGCCGGTGCCGTGGATCGCGCCGGGGATGTCGAGCGTGGCGCCGAGCTTGGTCAGTTGCGGCGCCTCGAACGCGTCCAGCCGCAGGCGCACCCGGACGGTGTCGACGGTGACGATGCCTAGGTCGACACCGAGCCCGACCTCGACCTCGAGGTACGTCGGGTTCAGCCGGCTCACGCGGACGCCGAGCACCCGCAGCAGCGAGTCCAGCGGCGGCGCGGCCATCAAGGACCCGGCCGGTACGTCGAGGGTGTAGCCGCGCCTCGGGTCGAAGACGGGCAGCGGTACATACTCGACCGGCCCGTCACCGTCGTCCTCGGTCGCCCACGTACTGCGAATGCCGACCGCCTGGTACCGCGTCACGATCGGCTTCTGCGGATCCACCTTGATGAAGCCGAGGTCGAACGAGAAGGCGGTCTCCAGGTCGAGCAACACGCTCACCTGGGTGGTGTTCGGCCCGCTCCCGGTCGCCGGATCCACCAGTCCGTCGGTGACCACCAGTTGGCCGCCGCGCAGTACGACGTACTGGGTCTGGATCTGGCCGCCGGCTCCGAGGCCGACCGCGGCACTGCCGAGCACGACGAGCGGTACGAGTTCGCCCGCTGCCGGACTGGGCGGGGTGGCCGCGGCGAGAAGCGGGGACAGGGCCGCGACGGCACCGAGAATGTTGAGCGCGGTGTTGGACCCGGCGGCCGATCGCTCGACCTTGGCGAGGCCGTCGAGATCGCCTTCGATCGCGCGGAACTCAGCACTGGTCTCCCACGACGAGCGGTCCTCGGCGACCTTCAGCCGGACCAGGAAGGTGCAGATGCCGTCGCTCGGATTGGTCCGGGCCGGGAGTTCCTCGTCGGTGTGCTCGTCGAGGCGGGCCTCGGCCGCGGTCCGGACGTCGAACTCGCCGTAGATCTCGGCGCGCACGAACGTGCCGCGGATGAGCTCGACCCGCACCCCGAGCTTGCGGAAGCAGTCGGGCGTGAGTTGGCGCTGCGGCTCGGGGTCGACCTCTTTCGTCTCGACCTCCTCGCGCTTGAGTTCGGCCGTGACGGTCTCCGTGCTGGGCGTCGCGAGCGCCGGCGTCGCGGTCGCCCGCCGCCAGGCCGAAGAACCCGGCGCCGGCAGGCCGGGGCCGCCGAGCGCCGCGGCGGCCTGACCGTGCGCCGTGCCGGCGCTGACGTTGGTGAAGCCGAGCGCGGAATGGTCTTCGAGTAGGTGGATCAACGCGTCCCGTCGTCGCTCGCTCAAGGCCAGGTTGAAGGAGACATGACCGGCGTCGTCGAAGCCCTCGTACGACGCGAACCCCTCGACCGTCAACGGAGTCGCCTTGGGGAGTTGCGCGAGCCGGGCGATCGAGTCCGCGCCGAGGAACGGCTGCGCGCTGCCGAAGCCGTTCCGGGAGGAGGCGGGGGAGTCGGCGAGGCTCGCCGGATTCATCGACCAGTCGGTGCTCTGACCGGGCGGGAACTCGGCGGCGGTCGGCCGCTCGAACAGCGTGTAGGCGCTGAACGGCTCGACGGCCGCGGGCGTGACCGTCCTGGTGGCCGTGACGGTCACGGTCGCGCCGGCCGCGACCGGGATCTCGGCCGAGGAACCGTTGGCGGTGCCGCCCGGCCAGGTCCAGACGATGTCGCCGCCGCCGTCGGGGCTCAGCTCGACCGTGGCGTGTGTGGCCGTCTGCGCGGTGACGACCAGGCGGTGCCCTGTACTGGTCGTGGTCCTCGGGACCACCTCGCCACCGGCCGTCGGCGTCGGAGTGACCGCGGCTGTCGACTTCCGGACGGTGAGGTTCCTGATCAACTCGTGCAGCCCGGCGTCGGTGACCTTGATCTCCAGCGCCATCGTGCCGGTGCCGGGCAGCAGGATCGTCCGTCGATCCAGCGTGGTCGGGTCCGCGCCGTTCACGGTGACGCGATACGTGTACGGCGCCAGTCCGCCGCCGGCGCCGATGTACAGCGTCGCGCTGTCGGGGAGTTCGACCGGATTGAGGACCGGGTCGCTGTCCTGCACCGGATACCACTCACCCGCGGGGCCCTGGAACGCCAGCCGCACGGTCGGCGACTGGCCGCGATTCACCACCTCCGCCTCGAACAGGCCGGTCACCCCCGCGTGCCGGCCGAGCCCGATCCACAGATCCCGCACCCCGGCGCTCACCGCGAGACCTTCGAGACCGGTCGGCGCGACGAACAACCTGACCTCGGGCAGATACAACCCCTGCCAATCGGTCGGCTGCGTCCGCGCATTGGCCGGTACTCCGGCCGGGCCGGCCTCACCGGTCAGGTCGAGCGTCGCGCTCCGGAAGGCGAAACCGACCACCTCGCCCGGGCCGATCAAGGCGTGCGGCGGCTCCATCCGGATGAAGTCGAAGATCTGGTCCTGCGGCGGCGCCCCGCCGACCGTGCTGCTGAGCAGCTTGACCTCGAGCCCTTGGCCGGCCGGGCGCAACAGCCGGACCCGCAGCGCGGGGAGGTGAAACCGGACATCAGGGTTGGCCGGGTCGGCCCGCAGTTGACCTTGGGCATCGAGCAGCGCACCCCGCAGGAACGGCAGCCGCGCGATCGCCCGGGGCGTGTCGACGACCAGCCGGACCGTCCCGTCCGGATCACCGCCTGGCGCGTCCAGCCGCAAGGAGAACTCGACCCCGACCCGTGGATCGGGGAACGAGATCGGCGTCCCGGTGCTGTTCACGGCGGCCGGGCTCCGGCTGAACGAACCGGTCGCCGGATCGAGACTGAGCGGCAGGTCCCCACCCACCGTCGTCTTCCACACCCGCCAGCTGAACCCGTCGTCCTCGACGCGTTCTTCCTGGGTCGGCGTGTCGACGCTGTCGAGCACCGGCTCGAGCGCGTCGAGCCCGCCACCGTTCTTCAACGACGCAGGCGTGTCGTCCCAAAGACTCATGTCGTTCCCCCCAAAGCCCCTGGGAATCAGGACACCAGTTCTCGCCGGATTTGGTAACCCTTCGGACACGGTGAGCCGCTGATCACCGGCTCTGCAGGAAGTTGCAATGATCCGGCGGGTGCCGCCGGGACAGGCGCCGATAGCATCCGTGCATCAAGGCGAGTCGCCGGAGCTATTCGACAGCTTCGTGGGGCTCGCCTTGGATGAGGTCTGGGGCTGGGGACATGGGGCGGGCGGTCATGTTCTGGAGCAGCCGTCCGTCGTTGTGAGGAGTTTTGGTGAGGCTTGTCAGGCCTGTTGTGGTGGCGTCGGTCGTGGCGTTGGTGGGAGGAGTGGCCGCTGGAGTGGCGGCGCAGGGAGCGGATGAGCAGACCGTTTCCTATCGCGGATACGAGGTGACCGTCCCGGCGAGCTGGGAGGTCGTGGATCTGGCGAAGGACCCGAAGGCTTGTGTGCGGTTCGACAAGCCGGCGGTGTATCTGGGACGCAGTACTGCGAACGCGGACTGCCCGGCGCACCTGGTCGGACGCAGCGAGGGTGTCATCCTCGAGCCGCTGACCAGGGCGGCCAAGTCGGGTGACGGCGAGTTGCAGGTGGCTGTGAAGGACGCCGGCGTCCTGGCGACCGCGTACTACGCTCCAGGCGCGGAGCAGGTCGCCGCCAAGATCATGAAGAGCGGCAAGGTCAAGTCGAAGGCCCAGGCCCTCCAGGAACCCCGTCAGGCTCAGGCCGTCGCGACGCCCACGATCGTTGCCACCGGCAGCATCGGCGCTCCTGGCTTCGACACCTGCACGGCGCCGAGCCAATCCGCCATGGACGCGTGGAAGTACCCGTCGTCGATCTATCGGGCCGTCGGTATCTACATCAGCGGCGGCCTCCGCGCCTGTGACCAGCCGAACCTGACCCCGGAGTGGGTCGCCGCGAACGCCGCCAAGGGCTGGCAGTTCCTGCTGATCGATGTCGGCCTGCAGGCTCCCTGCAGCACGCTCAGCAGCAAGATGTCGGCTGTCCCCGCCACCGCTCTGGCCCAGGGCAAGGCCGCCGCGGTCAACGCGGTCGCCTCCGCCCAGGCGCTCGGCTTCGCGCCGCGCAGCGCGATCTACAGCGACATCGAGAACTACGCGTCGACCGCCTCCTGCAAGGCGGCCGTCCTGTCCTACCTGAGTGGCTGGACGCAGGAACTCAACGCGCGCGGCTACGTCGGCGGCACGTACGTCGGTGCCGGCTCGGGCGGTGTCGACCTTTCCAGCGCCTACACCAGCACGGCCTACACGCGGCCCGACAACATCTGGTTCGCTCACTGGGGCTCCACCCCGGTCGGCACCAGCCGGTTCATCCCGAGCACCTACTGGCCGAACCACCAGCGGGTGCACCAGTACGCCAACGTGAAGGAGACCTACGGTGGCGTGACGATGAGCATCGACAGCAACGCGCTGAACCTCACCGCACCGCCGGTCCCGGTCACCGGCTTCGACGCCAACGGCTCGAACACGGCCGCCGCACTGCGTTGGACCGTGCCGACCGGCACCAAGCTGGCCCAGGTCATCGTTCGCCGCAACACCGGCGCGACCCCGCCGCCGCTCCCGACCAGCGGCACCGCGGTCTACGCCGGCACAGCCAGTACTGCGACCGCCGCGGGCCTGCTCAATGGGACCAGCTACACGTTCCGCGCCTGGATCAAGGACACCACCGGCAAGATCGGTCCCGGATCGGACACGTACCTGGCCGGCACCAAGTCCACCATCGCCGCGAGTGCCTCGTCGATCATGTACACCGGCGGAGTCACCCTCAGCAGCAGAGCGACTCGGGCCGACACCGGGGCAGCGGTGCCCGGCGTACCGATGACGCTGTACTCGAAGGCGAAGAACGCGACCAAGTGGACGACTGTCACCACTGTCACCTCGTCGGCGACCGGCGACGCCACCTCGCTGCAGAAGCCCCCGGTTTCCACCTACTACATGTGGGGCTACAACGGCTCGCCCGACCTGCTGGGGTCGCGGAGTACCGCAGTACTGGTTGAGGTGCGTCCGGCGATGTCCGGCTACCTGACTCCGGCCGCGATCAGGCTCGGCGCGAGCTCGGTGCTGTACGGCTACCTCAACCCGCCGCACGCCGGGATGACCGCCTACCTCCAGCGCAGGTCGGGAACCACCTGGGTGGCAGTGACCACCGGCAAGCTGGCGACGAACGGCAAGTTCGCCTTCGCCATCAAGCCGGCCACCAGGGGCATCTTCACCTACCGAGTCGTCTGGCTGGCCGACGCCGACCATCAGGGCACCCAGACCCCCTCGAAGGTCCTCACCGTCAGCTGACCCGGTTCGGGCGCGCACCTCGCCGGTGCGCGCCCACCGGGATCGGTCAGCCGCGGCTGGTGGTTCGCGTGTGCAAGGGATCGGCGTGGGTACCCGGCGGGGTGTACATCCACTGCTGAAAGGGGTTCGAGATGGCTGACAGCAAGAAGATCGCCTTCCTGGTCGCCGCCGAGGGAATCGAGCGGGTGGAGCTGACCGAACCGTGGAAGGCAGTCACGAAGGCCGGCCACCAGCCGGTGCTGCTGAGCCCCGAGACGGGCGAGGTGCAGACCTTCGACCACCTGACGGCGTCGGAGAAGTTCCCGGTGAACCAGGCGGTCGGTGACGTGTCGGTGGAGGACTTCGCCGCGCTGGTCCTGCCGGGCGGCGTCGCCAATCCCGACGCGCTGCGCACCGACGAGAAGGCGGTCGGCTTCGTGAAGTCGTTCGTCGACTCCGGCAAGCCGGTCGCGGCGATCTGCCACGCGCCGTGGACGCTGATCGAGGCCGATGTCGTCCGGGGCCGGACGGTGACGTCGTGGCCGAGCCTGCAGACCGACCTGCGCAACGCGGGCGCGGAGTGGACCGACGAGACCGTCGTCACCGACGGCAACCTGATCACCAGCCGCAAGCCGGATGACCTGCCGGCCTTCACCAAGACCCTGCTCGAAGCGCTCAACTGACGAGACTCCAAAGGTGGCCGTCGGGGTCGGCGAAAGTGGCTGTATAACCCCACGGCTGCTGGGTCGGCGGCGTGACGGCTTCGGCACCTGAGTCCACTGCGCGCTTGAAGGCCGCATCGACCTCGGCCTGCGTGCTCAAGGTGATGCTCAGCAGACATTCGCTGACGTCCTTGGCCGCGGTCTCACGGCCCGCGGTCACCCAGCCGAAGCCGCCGGTGGGAATGAACATCAGGTTGACCCCGTCACCGAGCACGAACTGCAGCGGCTCGGGGATACCGTCATCCGCCACCTCGCCGACGGGTTCGAGGCCTAGGGCCGCCTGGTAGAACTCGAACGACGTGGGCCGGTCGTGGATCGGCAGGCACAGCGTGTACGTGCTCGTCGTGAACGTCATCGGTTCTCCTTGGTGAAGTGGGCGGCGCCATCCAGGCGGCCCGCGGGGAGGTCGCGGCCGCAGATGGCGAGGAGTAGGTCCTGGGCCGTGCCCGACACCGGCCGCCCGGAACCGTAGGTCCAGTCGAGGTCGGTGGCCCGGAGTTGGATGCCGGTCAGGTCGGTGCCGAAGAACTTCAGCTGCCGGCTCGACAGCTCGCCGAGCACGACCTCGATCCGCTCCGCCGGTACCTTCCGGTCGTGGCCTAGGGCAACGGTGATGTCCAGGCCGTGGATCACATCGTGCGACAGCGCTCCCTCGAACCCGCCACCCGGTGGCTTCCACGGATGGTTCACGTTGGCCGCCAGCGACTCGACCAGGTCCGTCGGCGAGAGCTCGGCCGCGTCCCGGCGGGCCAGGCGGTCCGCCATCGGGTTGAACCTGCCACCGGACTTGGCCAGCTCCAGCAGGAAGCGCGGAGCGGAGTACCGGAACGGCATCGTGATGTGCGCGACCACCTCCCGCACGCGCCAGCCTTCGCACAGTGTCGGGTGGTTCCAGCCGTCGGCAGGCAGTTGCCGGAGGAATTCCGTCAGGTCACTCCGCTCCCCGGCGATGAGACTTCTGATCTCTGTCATACCCCACCGACGAACGGGCTGGGAGCAGACAGACACCTCAGTGACCGATCTCCTCGATTCTTCTGGTCAGGAAAGCTCGCTCGGCGTCGGTCGGCGCCTGGCCGAGCGCTTCGCGGTAGGCGGCGACCGCCTCGGCGTCTCGACCCGCCCGGCGGAGGAGGTCGGCCCGCGTCGCCGCCAGCAGGTGATAGCCGGCGAGCGCCTCGGCGAGTTCGTCGACAAGGAGCAGTCCCGCCTCCGGTCCCTCGGCCATGCCGATGGCGACGGCCCGATTCAGCGTGACCACCGGCGTCGGCGCGATCAGGCTCAACCGGTGGTAGAGCCCGGCGATCTGGGCCCAGTCGGTGTCGGCGGCGGTCTTGGCGGTCGCGTGGCAGGCGGCGATCGCTGCCTGAATCTGGTACGGCCCGGCCTGCCGCCGGGGGAGTACCTCGTCGAGGATGGCGATTCCTTCGGCGATCTTGTCCGCCTCCCACCTCGTGCGGTCTTGCTCCTCCAGCGGAATCAGAACTCCCGCCGGGTCGAGTCTGGCGGCGCTTCGGGCGTCGTGGAGCAGCATCAGCGCGAGCAGCCCGAACACCTCGGGCTCGGCCGGCATGAGGTGCACCAGGACTCTGGCAAGGCGGATGGCCTCGGCGCTGAGGTTCCGGCGTACGAGGTCGGCTCCGGCGCTGGCGGAGTACCCCTCGTTGAAGAGCAGGTAGAGCACGGCCAGTACGGCAGGGGTGCGCTCGGGCAGGAGGTGCGCGGGTGGCACGCGGTACGGGATGGCGGCGTTCTTGATCTTCTGCTTGGCCCGGGTGAGCCGTTTGGACATGGTCTGCTCGTTGACGAGGAAGGCCCGCGCGATCTCCGCGGTGCTGAGTCCGGCGAGCGTTCGCAGGGTCAGCGCGACCCGGGCCTCCAGCGCCAGCGCGGGATGGCAACACGTGAACATCAACCGCAACCGATCATCCGGTACCGCGCTGTCGTCGGCTACTGCCGGTTCGTAGGACATGGCCGCCACCTCCCGCAACTTGGCAGCACCTACCGCGTCACGCCGCAGCCGATCCATCGCGCGGTTGCGAGCCGTCGTGGTCAGCCACGCGCCCGGGCGGTCGGGGACCCCGTCGCGGCGCCAGCGCTCCAGCGCCGTGGCGAACGCGTCCTGGGCGCACTCCTCGGCCAGATCCCAGTCGCCGGTCACCCGGATCAAGGTGGCGACCACCTGGCCCCACTCGTCCCGGAAGGCCCGCGCGACGGCCTCCTCGATCACGCGACGCCGGGTGGCGGTCCCGCCAGCAGCGGACGGATCTCGATCGTGCCGTAACTGGCGGCCGGATGCTTCGAGGCGATCTCGATCGCCTCGTCGAGGTCGGCGCAGTCGATGATGCAGAACCCGCCGACCTGCTCCTTGGTCTCGGCGAACGGGCCGTCGGTCAGCAACACCTCGTGCTCGCGGACCCGCACGCTGGTGGCGTCGCTGGGCGGGGCGAGTCCGGCGCCGCCCTGCACCACCCCGCGGCGTTCCATCTCCTCCGACCAGCCGCCGCATCCGTCGTTCGCGTGCTCTGCCGCGGACTCGTCGCCGCAGATCAGCAGTAGGTACTTCACGATTCCTCCTTACACCCGACCGACGAACGGCGCCGCCCGATCCGGACACCTCCTGAAATCTAGCGTCTAGGGCCCGGAGTCGAGCTTGCGGAGGATCGCAGTGAGTTGCTCCTCGGCCTGCTGCGGCGGCGGGCCGGAGACGGCGAGGTTGTCGAGAACGTGGGTGTAGGCGTCGATGTCGTCGTTCTTGTCGAGGTACAACGCGCTGGTGAGGTGCTCCAGGTACACCACGTCGGGCAGGTCGTGCTGTGGGAAGCGCAGCACACTGAACGCGCCACCGGTCGCCGCGTGCCCAGCGCTGCCGAGCGGGATGATCTGCAAGGTGATGTTGGGCCGGCGGATCGCCTCGATCAACGAGGTCAACTGGCTCCGCAACACCTCCGTGCCACCGATCGGACGCCACAGCACGGACTCCTCGACAACCGCCCAGAGGCGCAGCGGCGGATCACGGTCGAGCACGGCCTGGCGGGTCTTGCGCAGCGCGACGACCTTGTCGATCTCGGTCTCCGACCGCTCCGCGCCGCTGGTCAGCCGGGCGACGGCCCGGGTGTACTGCGGGATCTGCAGGAGCCCCGGCACGAACTGGATCTCGTAGGTCCTGATCAGCTCCGCGGCGGCCTCGAGCCCGAGGTAGGCGTCGAACCAGTCCGGTGTCACGTCGCTGTAGCGATGCCACCAGCCGCGGTCGTTGGCGTCGCGGGCCAGTTCCAGCAGCCGAGCACGCTCGCCGGCCTCGCTCACGCCGTACAGGCTGAGGAGGTCCTCGACGTCCCGCTCCTTGAAGCCGACCCGGCCGAGCTCCATCCGGCTGATCTTCGACTCTGACGCCCGGATCGCCCACCCCGCATCGGACCGGGTCACCCCGGCCCGCTCCCGCAACCGCCGCAACTGGGCCCCGAGCAAGATCCGCAACACGGTGGGCCCAGCCTCACTTCGCCCAGCCATACCTCCATTCTAGCTTCTTTTCGAACATATGTTCTAGTCGGGTTCGAACGCTCAGTCGCGCAGGTACTCGGCGCGCCACCGGAAGAGGGCGGGGTCCGAAGGGCTCGGCGACTTGTCCAGCTGGATGAGGCGGAGCTCGTCGGTGGCGAAGGCCTCGATGGCGGCCTGGGTCAGGGGCCAGGGAGGTCCCTCGACGGCCGACTCCGGGGTGTCGTCGTCGCGGGCGGCGGCGATGACCAGGAGGGTGCCGCCGGGACGGACCAGTTCGCCGACCTGACGGGTGGCGGTGGGTTGGAGCGGGATGGGCAGGGCCTGGACGGTGTAGATCTCGACGACCAGGTCGAAGGCGCGGTGCCACTCGGCCGGCGGGTTCAGGAGGTCGGCCACCTGGTACGTCGCCTTGGAGTTCGGGTGGGCTCGTTTCGCGGTCTCGACGGCCGTGGGGGAGATGTCGAAGGCGATCGTGTCGAAGCCCGAATCGGCGATCAGTTCCGCGTCCCAGCCGGTGCCGGCGCCGACCACGAGGGCACTCTTGCCGGCGCCGTCGGGCTCTGACACCTCCACCCAGTCGGTGAGCAACACGTGCGCGGTACCACGGTCCCACGGGACGACGGCCTGGCCGTTCTGGGCAGCGGAGTACAGGCGCTCGAACCAGCCGGTCGCGTCGTCCTGCTCGAGAGACGCCCGGGCCAACTGCCGGGTGGCGACGTCGGGATCGACCGGTTCACTGCTCATCGTCAGGCCCTTCGGTGGGTTGATGGATTGCCCGGACTGCCTGCACAGTGTCGACCTGCGCGGGGGTCTTGTCGTCGCGATAACGCAGCACCCGGGCGAACCGCAGCGCCATCCCACCGGGGTACCGCGTCGAGGTCTGCACCCCGTCGAACGCGATCTCGACCACGATCTCCGGCCGCAGGTAGACCGTGTACTCGTCGCGCCGGGTCTCGAGCTGCTGGAACCGCTCGGTCTGCCAGCGGAGCAGTTCGTCGGTCAGCCCCTTGAACGTCTTGCCCAGCATCACGAATTCGCCGGTCTCCTCGTCCCGGGCGCCGAGATGGAGGTTCGACAACCACCCCGTACGCCGCCCGTGGCCCCACTCCGCGGCGAGCACGATGAGGTCGAGGGTATGCGTCTGCTTGACCTTGACCCAGCCGGACCCGCGCCGGCCGGCCTCGTACGGCACGGTCAGCGACTTCACCATCACGCCCTCGTGGCCCCGCTTGACCGCGTCGGTGAAGAAGGCCTGACCCGCCTCCGCGTCCTCGGTCACGAAGCGGGGGATTCGGCGCTCCTCGGGCACCAGGGTGCTCAGCCACTCGTGCCGCTCGGTGCTGTCCAGGCCGAGCAGGTCGTGCCCGTCCAGGTGCAGGATGTCGAAGAAGTACGGCGTGAGCGGCACCGTCTCCGGGCCGGTCGCGGCGCGCGTCGCAGTACGGGAGCCGGTGATCTGGAAGGCTTCGGGTCGGCCGTCGGGGCGCAGCGCGATCAGTTCGCCGTCGAGCACCACCTTGTCCGCCTGCAGCTCGAGCACGGCGGTGACGACCTCGGGCACGCGACCGGTGATCTCGTCGAGCGTGCGGGTGTAGACGACCACCTGGTCGCCGTCGCGGTGGACCTGGATCCGGATCCCGTCGAGCTTCCACTCGATCGCGGCCGGCGTGCCGGTCTTGGCCATCGCCTCGGCGACGGTGGTCGCGGACTGCGCGAGCATCGGCTGCACCCCGCGCCCGACCTCGAGGCCGAACTGGTCGAGCCCGGCCTCACCCTCGGTCAGGACCGCGACCGCCACCGGCGCCGCGGCGCCCCGCAGCATGGTCGCCGCCCGGATCTTGTCCAGCGGGATGCCCGTCGCCTTGGCGACCGCGTCCGCCATCACCCCGTCGAGCGCGCCCTGCCGCAACTCGCCGCTGACGAGCAGCCGCAGGAAGCGCTGCTCATCCGCGGTCGCCCGGCCGAAGAGCGCGTCGACCGCGGACCGCCGCTTCGCCTGCGACCCGGCGCCGGCGAACTCGGACAGCTCGGCGAACGCCTGGTCGACCTCCTCGATCGTCAGCGACGGAGTGTCCGCCGGCCCCGGCGCGTCGGTCAGCGTCCGCCAGCCCACGCCCGTACGGCGCTGGCGCAGCTCGCCGGAAAGGTACGTGACGACGATCTCCGTCTCCACCGGATCGGTCGCGGTGGTGAGCAGCGTCGCGATCAGGTCCGCCTTGGCCCGGCGCGACCTGGTCTGACTCAGCGAGGTCGAAGTGGCGACCACATCTGCGAGCAACATGCTCCCAGTCTCACCCACGCCACCGACAGATCCCGGCACAACTTTTCCGCCCGTGTCCGCATCAAGGCGGGTAGGAGCTTGACCAGTACTGCGAACGAGAGGCTCGGCGATGTCCGGTCGGAAGCGTAAGGCGGGAGCAGCGGTGGCGGCAGCCCTGCTAATAGCGGGAATCATCCCTGGCACCGCGGCAGCGAAGACGACCCGGGCCGGCGCTGTCGCCGAGGCCTGCTTCCTGGTGCTGGGCTCGGTGACGCCTGGCGGTGATCACACCTCCACCGTGTTCAGAGCGACGTCGCCGATCACCGTCGAGCCGCGCCGGGTGTACAAGGACATCTATCCGGACGGCCAAGTGCGGCTCAGCGCGTCGATGGCGTCCGACCCGGACGTCACCGGCTATCAAGGCGCGGTCTCTGGCAATGTCGTGATGGGCTCGACGATGTACAACAGTAGCTACCGCGTCGGACTGGACGGCACGGTCAAGTCTGAGGACAAGGGCCTCACCCCGGTCGGTGGTGGCTGGGGTGACATGACCGCCTTCGAGACGGTCAGGTACTACCCGTTCACGCCGAACGGCGTCTTCGGCGTGACGACGCAGTACGCGCTCCGCGCCGACGGCACGCTCTTCCGGTGGGTGGTGGACCACAAGAACGGCGGGACCTGGACCCAGAAGCAGACCGCGCCGGGGTTCGCCGCCGTGAAGACGATGGCGATGATCAGCCAGACGGCCACCTACGACACCTTCCTGGCGAACACCCGGGGAGGCGCGCTCTACACGATCCGCATCCCGCGGACCTCGCCGATGAAGCCGATCGTGAAGCAGGTCCGCAGCTCCACCTGGCAGGGGTTCGAGTCGCTCCAGCTCGAGAAGTGCGGCCAGTACGGCACGCTGCTCGTCGGCATCGACAAGGACACCAAGTCCGCCTACCTGTACGCCGTCGGCCACGCGAACGGCACCGCCACGGTGATCAAGGGCCTCGGCAAGGTGCCCGGCACCTTCGCCGACCCGGTCTACTTCCGGCACGCCCTCAGGCCCAACGACGCACCAATGCTCTACGGAGAGTGAGTGCGGACGTACGACACGGTGGTGGCCGAACCGTGCGGCGCCAAGGGCTCGCTGGTGCTGGGCATAGACAAGGCGACAGTCCCCAGGCCAGGAGACTCTTCGGCGAGTAGAGCTGAACTTTCCTTCCCTGGCAGGCGTCTCCGATACAGGACTACTACTGGGGGTGTTACTGATGAACAAGCTTCTTCGGTCGAGAGCGACGGCCGCCCTGGCCGTCGGTGTGCTGGGGGCGGGGGTTCTTCCAGGACTGGCGTACGGCGCGACCACGACTACCACAACGAGCAGCGCGGCCTGTGGGATCTCGGCCGGGTCGATCACCGCGGCGGGTGACCACCGGATCCAGAGCTTCGTGGCGACCCGGCCGATCACCCGGACCGAGAACCGCTTCGTTGCTCGAGGCATCCACCCCGCCGGGCAGGCGAAGTTGACCAGCAGCTGGATCCACGGTCCGGCCGAGGAGGGCAACAGCATCGGCCACGACGGCAACGTCGTACTGGGGACCGTGCTCTACGAGAGCGGGTACCTGGTGCCGCGCGGCGGGGGAACGCCGCACAAGTACCAGACCCGGATCGGCGGCGGCTGGGGCGCGTTCAAGTCCCTCGAGCATTCGGAGGTCCTGCTGTCGTCGACCAGCCTGCGGCAGAACGAGTACGGCCTGCGCACCGATGGGACGCTGCAGCGCTGGAACCGCGGCAGCGACAGCCTGGGGCGGCCGGTCTGGCGGGCGAGCGGCTCGGCTCCGGGATTCTCGGCCGTGAAGACGATGGCGTTGATCAGCCAGACGAAGACCTACGACACCTTCCTGGTGAACACCCGCGGCGGCGCCCTCTACACCGTCCGGATCCCCACCGTGTCACCGATGAAGCCGGTGGTGAAGAAGGTCCGCGCCGCCACCTGGCAGGGCTTCGAGACGATGATCGCCGCGCGCTGCGGCGCCGCCGGCACGCTGCTGCTCGGCATCGACAAGGACACCGGGTCCGGCTACCTGTACGCCATGGGTCACGCCAACGGCACGGCCACGGTCATCCAGGGCCTGGGCAAGGTCCCCGGCACCTTCACCGACTCGCTGGACTTCGCCTGGCACGGCTACTCCGACCCCAAGCTCTTCGGCGAGTAGCGAGGAGCCCTGCTCCCTGGCGCTTCGGGTGCGTCAGGGAGCGGGGGGCAGGTCGTCGAGGAAGGCGGCCGACGGGGTGAAGAAGAGCGTGCCGGTGACGGCTGTGGAGAAGTCGAGGATCCGGTCGTAGTTGCCCTCGGGCTCGCCGAGGAACATCCGCCGCAGCATCAACTCGGTGACGGCCGGGTCCTTGGCATAGCCGATGAAGTACGTGCCGAACTCCTGCGCGCCGACCGAGCCGAACGGCATGTTGTCGCGCAGGATCTTGAGCTCGTTGCCGTCCTCGTCCTCGATCACGGTCAGCGCGATGTGCGAGTTGGTCGGCTTCACGTCGTCGTGCAGTTCGATGTCCTCGAGTTTGGTCCGGCCGATCACGTGCTCCTGCTGCTCGACCGTCAGCGAGTTCCACGCCTTCATGTCGTGCAGGTACTTCTGCACGATCACGTAGCTGCCGCCGGCGAAGGACGGGTCCTCGGCGCCGATCACGACCGCCTCGTCGGCGTCCGAGCCACTCGGGTTCTCCGTCCCGTCGACGAAGCCGAGCAGGTCGCGCATCTCGAAGTACTTGAACCCGTGGACCTCGTCGACCACGGTCGCGGCGCCGTCGAGCTCCTTCATGAACTGGGTGGCCAGCTCGAAGCACATGTCGAGCTGGTCGGCGCGGATGTGAAAGAGGATGTCGCCCGGCGTCGACACCGCCCGGTGTTTGGCGCCCTGCAGCTCCTTGAACGGGTGCAGCGCGGCCGGCCGAGGCCCGCTGAAGAGCCGGTCCCAGGCGTCGGAGCCGATGCTGGTGACGCAGGACAGGTTGCCGGCCGGCACGCGGAAGCCGACTGCCCGGGTCAGGCCGGTCGCCCGCTCCAGCAGCGACCGGGCCGCCTCCTCGCCGCCCGGCTCGACCCGGACCACCAGGAAGATGGCCGCACCGGTCAACGGGGTGAGCACGGACTGCGGCAGCGCACGGGTCGAGGCCGCGGGTCCAGGAGTCGGATCAGTCACCATCGAGGGTCTCCTTCGAGAGGCGTCGCAGCTGGATCGGGGCTGCCGGCGACATCTTGGCAGCAGGTTGTTCGTGGGCGGCTTGGAAGGGTCGCCTCAGTGCGGCGGGCAGTTGAGCTCAGGACGGTCGCATCAGGCGGTCGAGGAAGGCGATCAGCAGTGCCTCGCGCAGGCGTGGGGGAGCGACGTCCAGCAGCGCGTTCACCGGCGCCATTCGCTCCGGCAGCGCCTCACCCGTCCCGAGACCGGCGAGCTCCAGCAGACCGTCGAAGGCGGCGTCGTCCAGAGTGGCCGGATCGAGTGCCTGGGCCGCCGCCGCCAACTCTTGGGGACCTGCACCGGCCCGGCGGCTTGCGCAGTACGGACTGAGGCTGTGAGCGCCTCGATCAGCTCGTCGAGTCGCGGAGCGGTGGCTGCGCTCATGGAGAGGTGCAGCGACGGCGCCTGGTCGCGGAAGCTCAGTTGCGGCTGGACGAACCACCCCTGCGCGGCCATCTCGTCGGCGATCGTGAAGACGTCCGCGCGCTCATCGCTGCGCAGAGCCACCAGCGTCGTCTCCGGGGGAGCGAGCACCGTCAGCCCGTCGATCGCTCCGGCCGCCGCGGCCAGCCGGAGCGTCGCGTCGTACGAGGTCCGCGCGAGGCGCTGGTAGCCGTCGTCACCAATGTGCTGGAGGACGGCCCACGCGGCGGCCAGGGGAGCGCCGGACTTGGTGGACTGCATCGTCGAGTTGAGCATCGTGTAGCCGGGCCAGTCCGCGTGGGCGAAGTACTGCGGTCTGCGCAGTCCCGCCGTGCGATGCAGCAGGATCGACGCGCCCTTCGGGGTGTACGCGTACTTGTGCAGGTCCACCGAAACGCTCGTCACCCCCGGTACTGCGAAGTCGTAGTCCGGCACGTCCACACCATCAGCCCGCAGATACGGCAGCACCCAGCCGCCGATACAGGCGTCGACGTGGAACCGGATCCCGCGCGCGGAGGCCGCCTCGGCGATCTCGGGAACCGGGTCGACCACCCCATGCGCGTACGACGGCGCGCTGGCCACCACGAGCACGGTCGTGTCGTCACAGGCCGCCGCCATCGCGTCCGGCCGGGCACGGTAGCTCCCCGGCTCCACGTCGACCACCACCGCCCGTACGCCGAGGTAGTGCGCGGCCTTGTGGAACGCGGCGTGTGCGGTGGACGGCAACACCATGCTGGGCGACGCCACCCCCGGCGAGGCGTCCCGAGCGGTCTGCACAGCCAGCAGGATGGACTCGGTCCCGCCGGAGGTGACGGTGCCCACCGCATCCGGTCCCTGCATCAGCCGCGCCGCCCAGCCGACCACCTCGTTCTCGAGGGTGCGCAGGCTCGGGAACACCGTTGGGTCGAGCCCGTTCGCCGAGCCGTACAGGGCTAGCGCCTGCCGGCCGACCTCGTCCGCCTCGGCGAGGCCGGAGTCGTACACATAAGCGAGCGTGCTGCCGCCATGGGTCGGCAGATCCCCTTCCTGCAATGCGCGCAGCCGGTCCAGTACGTCGCTCATCGGGCCTCCAGTACTTCGTCCGCGGTCAGCCGGTATCGCTGCAAGGTGAACAAACTGACGGCGATCAGCAAAGCAGGCACCACCGACAGCCCGACCACGATCGCCGTCACCGCCGATTCGGGCTGTACCGCGTCGCGATTCGTGGATGAGACATACCCGCCGGCTGCGAGCACCAACGCGTAGACGCCGGGTCCCAGCGCGAGACCGAGCGTCTCACCGGCCGTCCAGATCCCGGTGAACACCCCTGCCCGGCGGATCCCGCTTCTGGCCGCATCGACGGCGGCGACATCCGGCAGCATCGCCAGTGGGAACACCTGCGCGCCGGTGAAGCCGATGCCGACGACGGCGATCGCCAGGTACACGGTCCAGGTCGGCACCTGCTCGGCAGCGGTCAGCCCGAGCGCGCCGAGTCCGAGGATCACCGAGGCCACGGTGAATCCGGTCTTCTTGCCGTACCTCTGGCCGAAGGCGAGCCACAACGGGCTGACCAGCAGGGCAGGGCCGACCACGCAGACGAATCCGATCGACGCGGCGCCGGGATCACGCAGTACGTAGCGGGCCAGGTAGTCGATGCCGGCGAGCATCGAGCCGATGCCGAGCGCCTGCAGCATCAACGTGATGAGGAGCCAGCGGAAGTCCGCGGCCTGCGCGACCACCCGCAGTTGCTCGCGCAAGGTGCCGGTGGTCTCGGCCGGGCGACCGATGGGGGCCGCGCGCGTTCCGTAGTACGCGCCGATGGTGCCGACGGCGAGCAGGACCGCGATGGTCAGCCCCATCACGCGGTACCCGTCGCGGCCGCCGATCGCGTCCCGGATCGCCGGCGCGCTGCCGCCGCTGATCAGGATCGCGACGGTCAGCACGGCGACCCGCCAGCTCATCAGCCGGGTTCGCTCGGCGTAGTCGTCGGTGATCTCGGCCGGCATCGCGATGTAGGGCACCTGGAAGAACGCGTACGCCGCCGCGCAGCCGACGAACGCCACCAGCACCCAGGTCGCGTCGACCACCCGCGAGCCCAGATCCGGCGCGGCGAACAGCAACGCGAAGCAGCCCGCGAGCGCCAGCCCACCGCGCAGCAGGAACGGCCGGCGCGGCCCGAGCGGCGACTCGTACCGGTCCGAGATCCGCCCCGCCACCGGATTGAGCACCACGTCCAGGGCCTTCGGCAACAACACGATCGCCCCCGCCAGCACGGCCGCGATCCCCAACGTGTCGGTCAGATACGGCAGCAACAACAGCCCCGGCACCGTCGCGAACGACCCGGTCGCCACCGATCCCACCGCATACCCCACCCGAACCGACCGACCCAACGGCGGAACACCCATGCCCGGAAGCATGCCAGCACCCCCACACTTTTGCCCCCATCTCATAAAGTCACCCCATGGATCCCCACCCGGACCAGCCCACCCCCGCTGCCGACCCGCCGCCCTCCTCAGGCGACGGTCAGTCACCGCCTGCCCAGGACGCCACCCAGGAGCAGCCCGCCGGCGCCCGCCCCCAGGACGACGACCTCAACGCCGTCCGTCCGCAGGACGAGCCCAACGGCGGCTGGCACGCCCCCGGCCAACCCCCGTCGCCCGAGCCCAGCGGCCAGTTGCCGGGTCAGCCGCCTTACCCGCAGCCGGGTCAGCCGTCCTATCAGCAGCAGCCGGGGCAGCCGCACGCTCAGCAGCAGGCGGGTGGCGGACAGGTACCAGGCCAACCAGGCTTCTGGTCACCCGAGCAGCCGCCACCGTGGGGAGCCCCCCAGCCACCACAGGCCACGCAGCAGCCACCGCTCTACGGCACACCACCACCCCCGCCCTACGGCGGCCCACAGCCCCCGCAGTACGACGGCACCCAGCCCTCGCCCTACGGCGGGCCGCAGCCTCCGCCCTACGGCGGCCCGCCGCCAGCGCCGTACGGGCAACCACAGCAGTACCCCCAGCAGCCCTCGCCATATGGCCAACCGCAGCAGCCCCCGCCATACGGTCAACCGCCAGTGCCGTACGGGCAACAGCCCTACGGCCAGCCTCCGTACGGCCAGCCTCCGTACGGCCAGCCTCCGTACGGCCAGCCTCCGTACGGGCAACCGCCGTACGGGCAACCGCCGTATGGCCAACCCCCGTTCGGCGCCTACGTTCCGTACGGCGTCCGGGAGCCTCAGGTAGTACCAGCCCCACCGAGCACCCCGTACCACCGTCTCGCGCGGACCGCCAAGCACACCTGGTGGCGCCCGATCGTCAGCGGGTTGTTCCTGATCGCCGGCGCGATCCTCGCGACGGTCTGTGTCGTGTTCGCCTGGGAGCTCATCCACGCGTTCGTCACCGGCGAATTCTCCGAGCCCGAGGGCAACGACTTCTTCGACAGCGACCTCGAGAACCTGTCCCTCACCCTCGTGATGCTCGCCGCCCTCACCCCGGTAGTCCTGCTCTCAGCCCGCTTCGTCCAGCGTCGCCCCGCGCTGAGCCTCGCCTCGGTCCTCAACAAGATCCGCTGGCGCTGGCTCCTGCTGTCCTGCCTGCCGGCCGCCGGCTACCTCCTGCTCAACTACGCCCTGAACATCGCCGTCGAAGCGATCTTCCCCGCCGACGACACGATCCTCGCCGACGAAGGATCCTGGGTGGGTTTCGCCAGCTTCATCGGTCCGGCGCTGCTGATCCTGCTGCTGGTCCCGTTCCAGTCCGCCGCCGAGGAGTTCATCTTCCGCGGCTGGGTGATTCAGGCGATCGGCGCGTACGGCCCGGACAACACCCGCGGCTCCCGCTTCGTCCAACTCCTGAAGCAGGTACTGCGTACGCCGTGGCCGGCGTTGCTGGTCAGCGCGGTGCTGTTCTTCCTGGCCCACGGCTACACCGGCTGGGCCCGGCTGGACATCTTCCTGTTCGCGATGACGATCGGCTGGCTGACGATCCGCACCGGCGGCCTGGAGAGCGCGATCTCACTGCACGCGCTGAACAACATCATCGCCTTCATGTTGCCCGCGGCAACCGGTCAGCTCAGCGGCTGGGACGACCAGGGCGGCGCCCCGTGGACCCTGGTCGCGATCGACGCCCCGTGCCTGGCCCTGTACGCCGTCGTCGTCCTCTGGCTGGCCAAGCGCAAGAAGGTCGCCCACCTCAGCTGACCGGAACGAAAATCCGGAGGAGTTCTGTCGGTCGGATCTGGCAGGGTTGCCGCCGTGACGAACGTGAAGAGTGAACCGATCGAGGCCGTCCTGTTCGACTGGGGCGGCACGCTGGCGACCTGGCACGACATCGACCTGTACTCCGTCTGGCGATCCGTCGCGGAGCTGATCGACGACGCCCGGGCCGAAGACCTGGCCGCCCGGCTGGTGCGCGCCGAGGAGTCCGTCTGGCTGCGCTCACGCGACGAGCATGTCAGCAGCACCCTCGAGGAGGTCTGCCTACTGGCCGAGGTCGAGCTGACGCCGGCCGCGCTGACGGAGTACGAGCGTCAGTGGCATCCGCACACCGAGCTGGAGCCGGACGCGGTGGACACCCTCAAGAGCCTGCGCGACCGAGGCCTGAAGATCGGCGTCCTGTCGAACACGATCTGGTCCCGGCAGCGGCACGAGGACATCTTCGCCCGCGACGGCGTCCTCGACCTGATCGACGGCGCCGTCTACACCAGCGAGGTCCCGTGGACGAAGCCGCACCCCGAGGCTTTCCTGGCCGCGATGCGAGCCGTAGGCCTCGACAACCCAGCCCGCTGCCTCTTCGTAGGCGACCGCCTCTTCGACGACGTCTGGGGCGCCCAGCAGGTAGGCATGCGCGCTGCCCACATCCCCCACAGCGCCATCCCGGTCAGCCAGGTGGGCCACACCGAAGGCACCCCCGACGCGACCATCCAGCGTCTATCAGAACTCCCCACCCTGATAGATCGCTGGGACAACAGCTAGTCCGTAGATCGCTGGGACAACTAACCCGCCGTCACAGCGCGTACCCACCCCACCACATCCAGCAGCCCGCCGACACGATCAGCCGCCCTCAACCACACCTGCGAGCTTGCTCGCGGCTTCAACCCGGCACTGGGTATAGGTAGGCAGCGATCCTGGCCGCAGGTCTGTTGTTTGTTCGTCGGCTTCGGCTGAGCACGCGAGCAAGCTCGCAGGTGTGGGTGGGGTGGGCTGACTGGCTTCGGCTAAGGCCGGCCGGTTGGTGTCAGCTGCAGCCGACCGGCGACCGTCCCGTTCCGTTCCGAGTACAAGTAGCCCCCCAAGCCGAACCACCGGCGGGGGGACGAGTGGACCCCCGGCCGGGAGGCCGGCTCGGGGGTACAAGCGGACCCCCGGCCGGGAGGGCGGCTCGGGGGTCCTGGGGGTTTCGGTAGAGGCGGGTCAGGCAGCCAGGGTCGGATCTGCCAGCAGGCGGAGGCGGCCCAGCGCCTCGCGCTCGATCTGGCGGACTCGTTCCGCGGAGATGCCGTGGACCGCGCCGATGTCGGCGAGCTTGGCCTGGCGGCCGTCGTGCAGGCCGTAGCGGCGCCGGATCACATCGGCCGAGCGCGGGTCGAGCTGGTCGACCAGGCTGAACAGGCCCGAGCGGTCCGAGGCGTCGGCGACCAACTGGTCGGGCCCGGGCGCGGTCTCGGCCGCGATCAGGTCGCCCAGCGAGGTCTCACCCTCGTCATCGATCGGGTTGTCCAGGCTGATGTGGTCCCGGCCGATCCGGATCAGGTCGGTGACCCGCTCCACGTCCAGGTCCAGCTCCGCCGCGATCTCGTCGATCTCCGGCTCGCGCCCGAGCTTGCGCTCCAGCGTGCGCCGCGCCGACCCGATCTGGTTCAGCTGCTCCACCACGTGCACCGGCAGCCGGACCACCCGGGCCTGCTGCGCGATACCGCGGGTGATGGCCTGCCGCACCCACCAGGTCGCGTACGTCGAGAACTTGAATCCCTTGCGGTAGTCGAACTTCTCCACCGCGCGGATCAGGCCCGTGTTGCCTTCCTGGACCAGGTCCAGGAGCGGCATCTGGGACCGTCCGTAGCGGCGGGCGATCGATACCACCAGCCGGAGGTTGGCGGTCACGAACCGCTGCTGCGCGCGCTGGCCCTCTTCGGCCAGCCACTCCAGCTCTTCCTCCGTCGCATATTTGGGCGCTCCGCCCTTCTTGCGTCCAACCCGCCCCTCGGCCAGCAGTTGCTCCGCGAGGAGACCTGCCTCGACCGTCTCAGCGAGCTCGACTTCTTCTTCCGCGGTCAGCAAAGGAGTGCGAGCGATCTCTTCAAGGTAGAGACCGACGCTGTCCTTACCGTCGATTCCGTCGTCCGTTGAACGGACACGAGCCGTGCGAGCCACCGAAACTCCCTTCGTCGTTACATGGAGAGCAACGCTCGAGTGAGGTTCAAGATTCCACGATGAGTGTGTAAACAGCCTGAACGTTCCCTGAGATTTCCCGGCATCGCCGACTGGCCGAAACCTCGCCGGATTCCCGCTCCCAGGACCGCTTGTGCGCGCTGCGGGCACGCTCCGCGCACAATCGGCTTGAAGTACAGGGATTTCCGGCCCGGAAAGGCCTCTGAAACATTTCTCAGCTTTCCTGCCGCACACCCGGGAAGCATCGATATCACCGCCTCGAATGTGTTGCAGGACACACATCTGTCGCTCTCCTGAGTGACAACGCTCCGGTTGCCCGCAGCCTTCCCCGGCAAACCCGGAGAAGTTATGCGGACCGGCGGCTCAGGCCAGCCCGAGGGTGTCCAGTTCCCAGGCGAGGGTGAAGGCGATCTCGCGCCAGGCGTCGTACCGGCCGGAGCGGCCGCCGTGGCCGGCCTCCATCTCGGTCTTGAGCAGTACGTCGACCTCGCCGCTCGCGGTGGCGCGCAGCTTCGCCACCCACTTGGCCGGCTCCACGTAGAAGACACGGGTGTCGTTGAGGCTGGTGATCGCCAGGATCCGCGGGTACTGCTGGGCCGTGACGTTCTCGTACGGCGAGTAGGACTTCATGTACCGGTAGACCTCGGGGTCCTCCAACGGGTTGCCCCACTCCTCCCACTCGATCACCGTCAGCGGCAGCGACGGGTCCAGGATCGTGGTCAGCGCGTCCACGAACGGCACCTCGGCGACGATCCCGCCGAACGCCTGCGGAGCCAGGTTCGCCACCGCGCCCATCAGCAGCCCGCCCGCGCTGCCACCCTGCGCGACGATCCGCTCCGGCCGGGTCCAGCCGTCCTTGACCAGGTGCTCGGCGGCCGCGACGAAGTCGGTGAAGGTGTTCCGCTTGGTCAGCATCTTGCCGTCGTCGTACCAGTGCCGGCCGAGCTCGCCGCCGCCGCGCACGTGCGCGATCGCGAACACCACGCCCCGGTCGAGCAGCGACAGCCGGGCGATCGAGAACCACGGGTCCATCGACGACTCGTACGAGCCGTAGCCGTAGAGCACGATCGGAGCGTTCCCGTCCTTCGCGACGTCCTTGCGCGCGACCATCGAGATCGGCACCTGGGTGCCGTCCGGCGCGGTCGCCCACTCCCGGTACTGCGTATAGGCGCCGAGGTCGACCCCGCCGAGTACGGGCTGCTGCTTGAGCAGGCGGCGCTCACCCGTCGCCACGTCCACGTCGTACGTCGAACCGGGGGTAACGAGCGAGTTGTAGCCGAACCGGTAGCGGTTGTCGTGCCACTCGTCGTTCCGGCCAGGGGAGACGGTGTAGATCGGCTCGTCGAAGGGCAGCGTCTCGGGCGCCCCGAACGAGCCGTCCCGCTGCCGGCGCATGATCGCGAGTTCGGTGAGCGCGTCGCGGCGGCGGTAGAGGATCATGTGCTCGGCGAACGCGTCGACGCCCAGCAGCCGGCTCGACTCGTCACCCTCGATCAGCGTGGTCCACTCGCCGGGGGCGTCCAGGGGTGCCGTGGACAGCGAGAAGTTCTTCGCGTCCGCGTTGTGCACGATCAGCAACTGGTCGCCCGCGTGCTCGACGTCGTACTCGATCCCCTCGCGCCGGGGGACCACCACGACGGGCTCACCGGTCGGGTCGTTCGCGTCGAGCAGCCACGCCTCGCTGGTCAGCTTGCTGCCGAGGGAGATCTGGATGGCCTGCTCGTTGCGGGTCAGGTCGACGCCGACCCAGAACCGCTCGTCGGGCTCCTCCATCACCAGCACGTCGTCGGACGAGCCGAGGGTGTGCCGCCAGACCTGGTACGGCCGCCAGGCGTCGTCGACCTTGGTGTAGAAGATGGTCGAGCCGTCCGCGGACCAGGCCGAGCCGTAGTGCACGCCGGGCAGCTCGTCCGGCAGCAGGTCGCCCGTGTTCAGGTCCTTGATCCGCAGCGTGAACCGCTCGTCGCCGGTCAGGTCGACCGAGTACGCCAGCAGCCGGCCGTCCGAGGAGACGTCGACCGTGCCGAGGGAGAAGAACTCGGAGTCGCCGGCCACCTCGTTGCCGTCCAGCATCACCTCTTCGCCGGGGATCTCGCCGTCGGTGGCGGGCGGCTCGTCGCCGTCCACCTTCACCCGGCAGCTGATCCCGTACTGCTTGCCCTCCACCGTGCGGGTGTAGTACCAGTACCCGCCGCGCCGGGCCGGCACGCTCAGGTCGGTCTGCAGGGTCCGGTCCGAGATCTCGGAGAAGATTGCCTCGCGCAACGATTCCAGGTGGGCCGTCCGGGCCTCGGTGTAGCTGTTCTCGGCCCGCAGGTAGTCGAGCACCTCGTCGTTCGTCTTGTCCCGCAACCACTCGTAGTCGTCGACGAAGACGTCTCCGTGGTGGCTGCGTTCGATCGGCTTGCGGGTGGCGACAGGGGGATTCAACTCGGACATGCCGTGAGACTACCCGGGGCCCGCGGCCGGCGTACGTCGTACTCCGGGGCCGGCTGAGCTGTTGACCGGCGGGTGCCCCAGGAGGACGCTGAAAACTGGGGCTAGGGGGTTTCGGAATGACCGGACCGGGGGGTTCTGGTCAGGTGGCGCACGACCGTGTGCTGCCTGACTGCGACGTGATCATGAAGGGCGGGATCAGCAGCGGGATCGTCTACCCGCGGGCTGTCTGCCGTCTGGCCGAGCGGTACCGGCTGCGCCGCCTCGGCGGAGCGTCGGCCGGGGCGATCGCGGCGGTGCTCGCCGCGGCGGCCGAGCACGGCCGGGGGAGCGGGGGATTCGACAAGCTGAACCGGATTCCCGACGAGCTCGGCTCCACGCTGGCCGACCTGTTCCAGCCGTCGGCGGCGACCAAACCGACCTTCACGGTGCTGACGGCGTGGCTCGAGCCCGGCTGGTCGGTACGCCGGAAAGGACGGAGGGTCTGGGGACTCATCGTCCGCGAGACCGCCGGGATCTTCGCGGGGACGCTCGCGCTCCTGCTGCTGCCCGCGATCATCATCACGCTGATCAGTCGCGGCCGGCCCTCAGGCCTGGGGGACTGGCTGGGGACGGCGATCAGTGGCCTGGTCTGGCTTCCGCTGGCGCTGATCCTCGCCACCGCGGTGTCTGTGGTCGTCTTCGGCCGCCGCGCCCTGGCCGCGTTGGAGAAGAACGGCTACGGCCTCTGTGATGGCCACAGCAGGGATCCGAAGGTCGGCAAGCCGCCGCTGACCGACTGGCTGACCGACAAGATCGATGAGATCGCTGCCCGGCCCACAGACGGCCCACCACTGACGCTCGGCGATCTGTGGGGTCAGCGCGCGGTCGAGTTGGAGCAGGCGATCGTCGCGAAAGGCGCCGGCCGGGTACTGCCGGAGGAACGCCTGGCAGCTCGTGAGGCGCGGCTTCTCGAGCTCGAGGTGATGACGACCAACCTGACCTTGCGCCGGCCGTACCGGTTCCCCTTCACGGACCGGATCTTCTACTTCTGCCAGGACCGGCTGCGCGACTACTTCCCCGACCGGGTGGTCGAGCAGCTCGTCAAGCGGTCCACCGCGGCCGAGGACCGGATCGACAGTCGCGAGGGTGTCGAGGTCACCATCTCGATGCGGTGTCCTTGCCACCAGCAACCGGTTCGGCGGCTACCGGAGGCGTGGGATCTCCCCGTCGTGGTCGCGGCGAGGATCAGCCTGAGCTTTCCGGGACTGATCAGCGCCGTGCCGCTGTTCTGCGTGGACTGGTCCCGGGCATTCGGCAAGCGCGGCCTGGTCGAGGTGTGGTTCTCCGACGGCGGCATCTCGAGCAACTTCCCGATGCACTTCTTCGACAGCCTGTGGCCGGCCCGGCCGACCTTCGGGATCAATCTCAGTCCGCCGCACCCCGATCTGCCGGGGCTGGTCTGGCGGGCGTCCCGGGCCGCCAGCGGCGTACTGCCACCGGTGCAGCCGGTCACCTCGATGACGTCGTTCCTGACCGCGATCGTGCGCACGATGCAGAACTGGATGGACACCACGCAGCTCACCCTGCCCGGCTTCCGGGACCGGGTCGCGGTCGTCCGGCAGAAGGACGGTGAGGGCGGGATGAACCTCAAGATGGAGCCCGAGGTGATCAAGGAACTGGCCGATCGCGGCGCGGAGGCGGCGGCGCTGTTCGACGACTTCGACTTCGACGATCACCGGTGGACCCGGTACCGGGTGGCGATGTCCGAGATCGACGAGGTACTGACCGGGATGAACGCCAGGTATGCCGACGGGTACGAGGCGTTTCTGAAGGAGCACGGCCCCGCGACCGGCAGGTACAAGATCGGCGGCGCGGCGCGGACCGCGGCGGAGCTCGCGCTGACGGACCTGCTGATGCGGCAGGCCAAGTCCTCGGCCGCCCAGGACCATCCCGCCGGCGCCGGCGACGTCCCTCACCCGCGGCCGGCCGTCCGTCTGGTGCCGCGCCAATGATCCGCCGCGACCGCCTGAGCCCGCCACCGGCCGTACTCGCCGACCAACGCCTGCGCGCTCTCGGCCAGCTGCGGAATTACCACCTGAGCAAACACATCCAGAGCCGCTACCCCCTGGAGCCCGATCTGGTCCAGCATCCGATGGTCGCCGCGGCGTTGGCCGAGTTGTTCAGTGGCAAGTGCGCGTACTGCGAATCCCCGACGCCCGAGCCGTTCGTCGAATGGCACCGGCCGCCACAGGAGGCCATGGACCTCGACCGGAAGGTGGCTCGCGACCACTACTGGTGGCTGGCCTACGACTGGGAGAACCTCTACCCGATCTGCTCGTATTGCCGCAGCAACAAGAGCACTTGGTTCCCGGTGCTGGGCAGACGCGCCGAGCCGGAGGTTCGCGGGCCCGAGTTGCTCCTCGAGCGAGCGCTGCTCGTGGATCCATGTGTCGACGAGCCAGAGCACTTGTTCCTGTACTCCGAGACCGGCGACATCCTCGGCACTGATGAGCGCGGCACGACCACCATCAACATCCTCGAACTCAACCGAGGCGACCTGGTCAGGGGCAGGCAGGACGCGGCGCGCGAGGTCCTCGCCGCGCTGGAGCCGTTCGGCCTGCCCAAGGGTTCTACCTCGATCGCCGTCGAGCTCAGACGCCTGGTTGCTGACGACCAGCCGTACGCCGGTATCCGCCGCTGGGCGTTACGCAAGCACTTCCTCGACCGTGGTTCCGGTTTGGAGACCCTGCGTCACTACGGGCTCGACGACCCGATCGCGCTGGACTTGGTGGGCGGTGTGGTGGCCAGCCATGAACCCACCGACTATCCGAGTGAGCCGGTGACCTCCTCCGGCGACGAGCAGTTGGACACGGTCCGGCTGGAGCGGATCGACATCCGGAACTTCCGGGCGATCGAGCACGTGGTGCTGGATTTCCGGGCGGCGTTGCCGGACCGGGAGCCGTGGTTGTTGCTGCTGGGGGAGAACGGTGTCGGCAAGAGCAGTCTGCTCAGGGCGGTCGCTCTCGCGATGGCCGGCGAGGAGGAACGAGTACGCCGGGAGCCGGACGCCGGTGAGGTCGTCCGTCGGGGATCACGTGCGGGCGAGGTCCGGCTGGGCTTCTCCGACGGCCGCGAGGTCGTGCTCAGGTTCCGCCAAGGGCAGGCGACCTTCGATCTCCAGGGCGATGTCCCTGCCCTGATGGTCCTGGGGTACGGCCCGACGCGGCTTCCTCCGCCGAAAGGAACTGATCGGCAGCCCACCCGGCGGGTGGACGTGGACAACCTGTTCGATCCGTGGTCGCCGCTCAGCGACGCGGAGGCCTGGCTGGCGGATGTCGCCCAGGTCCCCTCGGACCAGTTCAACCTGCACGCCACCGACCTGAAGACGTTGCTGCCGATGGAGGTCGAGGACCGGCTGCTCCGGCGAAGCGGCCGGCTTTACGCGACGTCGTACGGCGAACGGGCGCCGCTCGCGGAACTGAGCGACGGCTACCGCTCGGTGATCGCGTTGGCAGCCGACCTGATCCTGCACCTGGCGTCGTACTGGCAGAGCATGGCGACAGCCGAGGGCCTGCTGCTGATCGACGAGCTCGAGGTCCACCTGCATCCCCAGTGGCGGATGACGATCGTCTCGCTGCTGCGCCGGGTCTTCCCGCGGCTTCGCGTGATCGCCACTACCCACGATCCGCTGAGCCTGCAGCAGACGGAGCCGGGGGAGGTGGTTCTGCTTCGGCGTACCGGCCGGACCGGGGTCGAGGCGGTTCCGCGCGACGTACCGAAGGGATTGCGGGCCGACCAGTTGCTGACGGGCGACTGGTTCGGGCTCACGACCACCACGGACGCGGAGACGGCCGCATTGGTCGACGAGCACAGCAAGATCCTGCTCGAACGTCCGTCAGCGTCCAAGCAACGCAGGCGGGCCGATCTGGAGGAGCAGTTGCGGGGCCGGCTGGGCCAGTTCGCCGAGACCTCCGTCGAGCGCCTCGCCCAGGACGTCGCCGCCCAGATCATCCGGGAGGAGGCGGTCGAGCTCGGTGAGGCCGGGCCGGCAGAGCGTGCCCGCATCAAGAACAGCGTCGCCCAGGCGGTCCGCCGACGGACCGTCGGGCAGAGGGCTGGGGAGGAAGAGTCATGATGCTGTACCGGCGGCCACCGTGTCCGTCCCAGTTCGGGACCAAGGTGGCCGAAGAGGCCGCGCGGATCAGGGCCGCGGTCGAGCGTGGTGAGAAGCCCGAGATCAGCAAGGGCCTCTGGCAGGACTTCAAGGACGCCTTCAGCCTGGCCCAGCGAGGCAGATGCGGGTACTGCGAGCTGCCGGTGATCGCCGGCCAGCACGGTGACGTCGAGCACTTCGCGCCGAAGAACGAGGTCCGTGAGTTCGTCGACTGGGAGGCCGAGCGCGGCCAGGAGCTGGCCGACCTGGCGAAGCTGTCCGGCCGCAATCCCTCCAAGCGCTGGGAGCTCGGCTACTGGTGGCTGGCCTACGACTGGAACAACTACCTGCTGGCCTGTCAGATCTGCAACGCGGCCTGGAAGGGCAACCTCTACCCGGTGAAACAGCCGCCGGCCCGCGCGACGCCGTCGGAGACCGCGAAGGAGATTCCGCTGCTGCTGAATCCCTTCGGGAAAAGGGATCCGACCCGGCACCTGCGCTTCACCATCGACGGGTCGATCGAGCCGTACAAGAGCAGCGTCTTCGGCCTGGAGACGATCCGGACTTGTGGTCTCGGTCGGCTCGGACTGATCCAAGAGCGATCCCATGCCGCCAACTCGGCCTACGGATCGGTGAACGAGGCACGGCAGGAGCTGGCGAACGGAGTCAAGCCCGAAGACAGCCGCGGATTCAAGGACCTACACCGCAGCGGCCAACTCGGCGCGGCCTTCCCCGGCATGGTCCGAGCCATCATCCGGCAGGAACTGGACGTCACCTGGTCCCAACTCGACAAGCTGTTCGGGCCCTGACAGCGTTACGAGGGCAGCTGTGTCACCGGCCAGGCGGCATCACACCGGCGGAATCAGCCGCCCTCGGCGACTCGGAGTACGGCTGAGGCCTTCTGTTCGAGCAGGTTGAAGCCGCAGGATCCGGCGATCGAGAGGGCCTGCTTGGCAGCGTGGTTCGCCGAGGTCGGGTCACCGTCCGCGAGCCGGGCGGTAGCGAGACCGACCAGCGCTCGTGTCTCGACGAACGGGTAGGTGTCGCCGGCGATCGCCAGACTGTCCTCGAACCACTGGGCGGCCGCGGTTGCGTCGCCGAGCGCGAGGTGGGCATGGGCCACGGTGGCCGCGGTCTGCGCGGTCGCCTTCCTGTCCCGCACCGTGTTCGCCAACTCGTGCGCGGTCGTCGCGACCTGCAGCGCGGTGACGGCGTCTCCCCGCTGCCTGTGCAGCCTGCTCCACTCGTCCAACGTCGACAGTTCGCCGCGAAGGTTGGAGCCCTTTCGATACGCCGCGAGCACCTCGGTGAGCAGTTCGGCGGCTCGCGTCTCCTCACCACGCTGACGAAGCGCGCTGGCCAGATTGCCGCGGTTGGCCAGCGCCGACGTCTCCCTGCCGGTCGCCTCGTTGATGTCCAGAGCCGCGCTGAGCAGGTCGGTGGCCTCCTCGAGTTCGCCTTGGCACAGCCTCATCACTCCGAGCCCGTTGAGCGCGACCGCTCGTACGTGACCCCAGTGGTCGTGCTCGGTCAGCTCCAGCGCACGATCGAGCCACTTGTTCGCGTCGGCGAGCCTGCCTTGCTCGAGGTGAAGCCACCCGATGTGGTGGGACAGGTACGCCACGGCCGTCGTCCATCCCGTGGCGACCGCGAGCTGTTCGCCGGCCAGACAGTCGGACAGCGCCTCCCCGTCGCGGGCGACCGACCAGAGCGCCTGGCCACGGCTGATCAGCATCGCGGTCCGTGCGATGTCATCGCCGGCCTTGGTGGCCGCGGCAAGCCCTGCCTCCGCCGCGGCCAGCCAGCCGTCGACATGCCGCCGGAGCAGGAAGTAGCCACGGAGTTGGTCGGTGATCCGCCAGGACAGGGCCGGGTCGCCGGAGCCGGCCGAGTTGTTGACCACGGCAAGCAACGCCGGTACTTCGGCATCCAGCCAGGCGAGCGCGTCGGTCTCGGTGGCGAAGAACGCCTCCCGATCCGGATGTTCACCGAGCCGTACGAGCTGGGGGTAGGCCCACTCCATCGCTGCCGTCACGGCGTCGGCGTACCAGTCGTACAGCCGGGTGCGCGCGGTGTCCGCCTCGGCATCGTCGTTCAGCAGCCTGCGAGCGTAGAGCCCGATCAAGTCGTGGAATCGGTAGCGATCCGGCGCGTACTGCATCAGCATGTTCGCCTCGAGGAGATCCTCCAGCAGTCGATCGGCCTCGGCCGGCGGCACCGCGAGCAGAACGCCGGTGGCGTCGACGCCGAAGTCGTCTCCGGGATGAACGCTGCACAGCCGGAAGGCGCGTTGGGCCGGCGCGCTCAGGTCGGCGTAGCTGAGCTGAAAGCTGTTGAGCACGCTCGACTCGCGGGTCGACAGCTCGGTGAGTCTGTGGTTCTCGTCGCGCAGTCGGCGGGTCAGATCGTCGATCGTCCACGCCTGCCGGGTGGTCAGCCGCGCACTCGCGATGCGCAGCGCCAGCGGCAGCCCCGTGCACGCCTCGGCGAGCGCACTCGCGGCGCCGGGATCGGCGTCGACCCGATGCGCTCCCGCCGTCGCGGCGATGAGGGTGATCGAGTCCTCCGGATCGAGCGGTTCGAGGTCGACCACGGTCGCACCGGCGAGACCGTGCAGCCGGCGCCGGCTGGTCACGATCACGTCGCTGCCGCCCGCACCTGGCAGTAGCGGCTGGATCTGGTCCGCGTCGAGAGCGTTGTCCAGCAGGATCAGCATCCGCCGGTCGGCCAGCTCGCTGCGCAGCAACGCCGCCGCCTCGGTCTCGTCGGTCCCGACCTCCCTGCTCGGTACGCCGAGTGCGCGCAGGAACCGGCCGAGTACCTGCATCGGTTCCGGCACGGTCGCGGTCGCGCCGCGCAGATCGGCGTAGAGCTGGCCGTCCGGGTACTGCTCGCGCAGCCGGTGCGCTGCGGCCAGCGCGAGGGCGGTTTTGCCGACCCCTGCGATGCCGGCGATCAGGACGATCCGAGCCGAGGCAACCCCCGACTCCTGACCCCGCCGGGAGAGCGCTGCCTCGATCCTTGCCAGCTCACCGCCCCGGCCGACGAAGTCCGACGGTGCTGCCGGCGCCTGCTGGATCGCGGTCCGCCCCGTCGCCAGCCGGACGCCGCGCCGATCCTGCTGCCGCAGTACGGCGAGGTGGGCCGACCGCAGTGCCTCGCCAGGGTCGATGCCTAGCTGGTCCGCGAGTCCCCGCCGGATCCGGTCGTACGCCGCGAGCGCCTCCGCCTGACGGTTGCTCGCGGCAAGGGTCAGGATCAGCTCGACATGCAGCGGCTCGTCCAGCTCGTGCCGATGCGCGAGCGCCCGCAACGGCTTCAGCGCCTGCTCCGGCTTGCCGAGGTCGCGAGCGAGCGTGGCGAACCTCTGGACGGTGGTGACGTACTCCGCGACCATCGCGGTGTAGAGCGGGCTCGACGCCACTCGCTCCGCGTCGATCTGACCACGCCACAACGCGATCGCTTCGGCGAGCCGGGCCGATGCCCTTTCCGGTACGTCGTACGCCGCCCGCGCGGTGAGGTCTCGGAACGCCAGCAGGTCAAGCTGATCAGTGCCGACCACGAGCCGGTACCCGTTCTGGCCGCCGACGAGCACACTGCCGCTGTTCGCGTCGGTCTCCAGTAGCCGCCGCAACCTGGCGACGTGGGTGTGCAGCAGGCTCTGCGCGGGCTGGGTTTGGGCCGGCCCCCACAGAAGCTCGATAAGTTCGTCCTGGCCAACGACCGCACCTGCTCCGAGCGCGAGCCGCGCGAGCAGCGTGCGTTGCCGGTCGGAGCCGATGGCGACCTGGACCTCGCCGTGCCAGACCTCGATCGGGCCGAGCACCCGGATCCGCAGGCGACCGCCGCCGACCGCGGGCGCGTCGACGCGAGCCGCGTAACGGGGCCCGGCGGCAGCACGCAGATCCGCGCCGTCCGGCTCGGTCAACCCGAGTGCGGTGACGATCGCTTGGACCGAGCCCTTCTTCGGGCTTCTCGTCCTGCCCTGCTCCAGATCGCGGATCGCCCCCGGGCTCACGCCGGCCCGGTCGGCGAGTTGCCGTTGTGTCATCCCGATCCGCTGCCGATGGGCGCGAAGCAGTCCGCCGAAGGTGGTCTCCGTCATCCGCACCTGCACGGGGGCGGGCAGACCATCGGCCCGCGATGTCGAGGCACCGGGCGATGCTACTGGCTCGAAGTGTCACTGCTCGGCCACGGTGAGTGCCGAGGCCGGGCGGTACGGGCGCAGTACGGGCAGAGCGGCGCCAGTGACCATTCCTACCCTGGGCGCCGCCAGCGCCCCAACAGCCGATCGACGACGTCCATGGTGACTGGTTCGTCTCTCGGCTGCCGCTGATCCAGAAGGGATCCTCCGCATTGCGCAAAACCATCGTGTCCGTCGCAGCACTTGCTCTCGCCGCGACAGGCGTCATCGTTGTGACCTCATCGTCCGGAGCAGCCGTGGGAGACGTCCCCGCGGAGTGCTACGCCGGTACGACGGCCTACCGCTCCGACGGGCAACGACTCTTGTACCGGTACGACGACTCGAAGCCCAGCGTCGAAGCGATCCAGGGCGACAAGCTGCCCTGGATTCCGACGGCGCAGCAGGTCACCAGCGAGGCCGGCAGCGACACCAGCCTCACCCAGAGCGGGCTCGCCACGCACCCGACTGACGGCTACCTCTACGGCCAGTCGCGCGGGGCGATCCTGACCGACGGTGTCTGGAAGATGAGCAGGAACACCGCCACCCGGATCGCGGCGGGCTTCGGCAACACCCGGATCATCGCGTGGAACCGCCCCTACCTCTATCGCGTCACCGGCAACTCGCTCTACCGCTACACCATGAGCACCGTCAGCAGTGTGCCGACGAACAAGGTGAAGCTCCCCGGTACGCGGTGGGACACGGTCAACACGCTGATCTTCGAGCGCACCGGGGGAACCGGCGCGGCGGCGGTCGACGTGCTGCTCGGCACCAAGGCCAACGGCGAACTCAAGGAATGGCGGGTCAACCGCGCCACTCCGACGAGCGGCATCGCCTCGACGGTACTGCGAGCGTCCGGCTGGTCCTCCATCACCAGCCTCACCACCGGCTACTGCGAGGACCACCCCAACGGCAGGCCACTGCTCGCGATCAACGCCGCCGGCGCCGCCTCGGTCCACTTCGACGCCAACGCGAAGGATCGCAGCGGCACCGACATCAAGGGCGGCTCTCTCGGCTCCCTCGGCTGGACCGCCAAAGCCTACGGCCAGTAATTCCACGTTCGAACTCCCAAAGGATCAAAGACCTTGCGTAAAACCATCGTGTCCGTCGCAGCACTTGCTCTCGCCGCGACCGGCGTCGTCGTTGTGACCTCGTCCTCCGGAGCGGCCGTGGGAGACGTCCCCGCGGACTGCAGCGCCTTCACCTCGGCGTACCGCACCGACGGGCAACGCCTCTCGTACCAATTCAAGTCCTCGAAGCCCAGCGTCTCGTCGTACCCGGGCGACAAGCTGGCCTGGATTCCGACAGCGCACCAGCAGATGGGCGGGTCAGGTAGTACCGATAGCTTCAGCAGCACCGAGTTCGCCACGCACCCGACTGACGGCTACCTCTACCTCCTGTCGCGGCAGGGCGTGCGAACGGACGGCGTCTGGAAGATGACCAAGAACACCGCCACCCGGCTCAAGACAGGCTTCGGCAACACCCGGATCCTCGCGTACGGCTACCCCTACCTCTACCGCGTGACCGGCACGTCGCTTTACCGCTACACGGTGAACGCCTCCACCGGCATGCCGTCGGCAGCGGTGAAGCTGCCCGGTACGCGCTGGGACACGGTCAACACGCTGATCTACGAGCGCACTGGGGGGACCGGCGCTGCGGCGGTCGATGTTCTGCTCGGCACCAAGACCAACGGTGAGCTCAAGGAATGGCGGGTCAACCGCGCCACTCCGACGAGCAGCATCGGCTCGACGGTACTGCGGACGGTCGGCTGGGCTTCCTTCAGCAGCCTGAGCACCGGCTACTGCCAGAACCATCCCAACGGCAGGCCGCTGCTCGCGATCACCGCGGCGGGCGCCGCCTCGATTCACTTCGACGCCAACGCGAAGGACTGGAACGGCACCGACATCAAGGGCGGCTCTCTCGGTTCCCTCGGCTGGACCGCGAAGGCCTACGGTCAGTAACCGAGACGCCGCCAGGCAGGTCATGATCGTTGGGCCCTAGGAGTCACCTGACTGCTAGGGCCTAACACCTGTTCCCAAGTAGTGACGCCCCGCAGCGGACCTAGATCTCGTATGTCGCGACGACAGGTGCGTGGTCGCTCCAGCGTTCGGCGTACGTCAGGGCGCGGTGGATGGTGCAGGAAGTGGCGGCTTCGGCTAGTTCGGGGGAGGCGATCTGGTAGTCGATTCGCCAGCCGGCGTCGTTGTCGAAGGCCTTGCCGCGCCAGGACCACCACGAGTACGGGCCGGGGCCCTCGCCGCCGAAGCGGCGGCCGAGGTCGACCCAGCCGGACTCGAACAGGCTGTCCAGCCAGGCGCGTTCCTCGGGCAGGAAACCGCTTTTCTTGCGGTTCGCCTTCCAGGCTTTCAGGTCGACCTCGCGGTGCGCGATGTTCAGGTCGCCGCACATCAGCACGTGCCGCCCGTCGGCCCGCAACTCGGCCAGCCGGATCGTGATCGCATCCAGGAACGCGTACTTCTCGGCCTGCCGCGGCGGCGTCTCGAACTCGCCGGTGAACACGTACGTGCTGATCGCCGTGAGCGTCGATCCGTCGTCGAGGACCACGTCCGCCTCGACCCACCGCCCGCACCCGGCAAATCGGTCGGGGCCGATCTCGGACCGCTCGGCCTTGATCGGCCGCCGGCTTGCCACCGCGACCCCGGCACGTCCCTTGTGGCCGTCGATGGACGGCTCGGCGTGGGCGATCTGCCAGTCGCCGCCGAGGTGGTCGCGGAGTACTTCGTCGGTCGCGCGGACCTCCTGCATCAGCAGCAGGTCGGGGTCGGTCTCCTCGAGCCAGGGCGTCATCCCTCGCCGGTACGCGGCTCTGATCCCGTTCACGTTCACCGTTGCGACCTTCAGCACCCGAGAACCCTAGCGCTCACCGCAGACTGCGCAGCGCCAGGTAACCCCCGATGCCCGGAACGAACGACAACCACTTGGCCCGGGTCTGCGCGCCCGCCGCGGAGAACGCCGTCACGATCGTCACCAGATAGGCGGTTCCGTGTGTCGGGCCGAGTGCCGACGAGACTGCCGGCCAGTGCACGGTCAGCAGATTCGCGAAGAGAAGACAGACGCTCAGGGCCTCGACAGCGGCCGCGATCTTCAGCGCGGTCAGACTCGTCATCGTCAGACCCCCGTCGTCGAGCCGGGCCGGACGATCATCAGGACGACGACGACAGCCCACAACAACGCGAAGATCCCGGTCGTCATCGACAGCGCCTTCGCCTGCGGCAGCAGATCCTCCCGTACTTCGCGCGACGCGTCCGCCGCGGCCAGCACCCGCCCCTGCCCAGGCAGTACGACGAACGCGAGCACGCCCGCCGCCGCAAGAGTCAGCACCATCGAGATGATCAGCCAGTAGTCGCCGAGCACCCCGAGTCCCGCCCCGACGGCCAGTCCGAACACGGGCACGGTCAGCCCGCCGATCGCGTATCCCCGGCTGATCCGGTGCAGCATCCGCAGTACGCCGGTCTCGGGGTGGTCGGAGGCGAGCGTGCGGCGGGCCAGCGGCGGGAACATGCTCGCCGCGACCGTCACCGGCCCGACGAAGACGATGGCGGCCAGGACGTGCACGCTGAGCAGGAACTTGTTCATCGGTCTCCCCGGAGCGTCGGTTTCAGGCAGACTGTAACTCAAGTATCAGCCAGACTGAAACCAGGTGCTGCTGCGATGATGCTCCGGTGACCCAGCCGCCGATCAGTCCTTCGTTGCTGCTGATGATGCTCGGCCGCCGGCTCCGCGAGCAGGCCGAGACCGACCTGCGAGCGCAGGGGTTGTCGATGCGCCAGTTCTCGGCGCTCGGGCATCTGGCCCATCAGCCCGGGCTGTCGTACAGCGAGCTCGCCCGGCGCGACCGCATCACGACTCAGAGCATGCAGGCCACGCTTCTCCAACTCCAGGAGATCGGGGCGGTGGAGCGCCTCTCGGCGCCGGGACGCGGCCGGACTGCCGATCTTCAGGTGACCGAGTCGGGGCAGGCGCTGCTGGAACGCGGCCGCGCCGTCCTTCGCGCCGTCGACCGGAAGCTGGCCGATGCCTTGGGCAACGAAGAAGCGGGGCAACTGGCGGGCTTCACGCTCCAGGCCCTGACCGCGCTCTCCGAGCAACAGCCGTCCAGCGACTAAGTGGTCGTGCTGAGGATGGCGTCCAGCGAGCGCTCGCAGAGGTCTTCCAGGTCACCGGGGGAGACGGTGGGGTTGTCGATCCAGGTGAGCAGGGTCTGTTCGACATAGCCCTGCCAGCCGTGGCAGGCGAGTTCGACCATGGGGGTAATGCTGATCCCGCGCTGTCCGACCGCGTTGATCACCCACTTGCTGAAGACCTGCCGAAGCTCCGAATGCAACGCCCGTACTGCGGGATCGCCCGCGGCTGACATCAGCAGAGTGGCTCGGTAGAGCTGCGGTGCCTCCAGTACGGCGCGGACGAAAGCCCGGATTCCGCTGCGGAGTTGCTCGTCCGGCGGCAGGGAAAGATCCGGTGCTGTCCGCAGCATCACCTCGGCGGCCGCGGCCTCGATCACGGCGTACTGGAACTTCTTCTTCGAGCCGAAGTAGTGAAACAGCAGGGCGGGGGAGACGCCCGCCTCGGCGGCGACCTGCTCGACGCTCAACTCTCGGTGCGGGTCGGCCTCGAGCACCCGCCGCGCGGCGTCGAGGATCTGCGCCCGCCGCTCATCCGGCCGCAACCGCGGCGACCGCTCCGCCGCGGCCGTCACCGACACGCCGGCCCGGCCATGCTCAGGTGGAAGCTGGGTCGGCGAGGTGTGGGTCATACGGGCAGTCTATTGAGTATTGGCTCAACAGGCACTTACTGTTGAGCGCCCACTCAACAGCGGAGGTCGCGATGGCTGGCAAGGTCGTACTCATCACTGGCGCGTCGCGGGGGATCGGCGCGGCCGTGGCTCGCCGGCTGGCGAGCGAGGGGGCGACGTTGGCGCTGGTCGGCCTCGAACCAGACGAGCTGAAGCAGGTCGCCGAGGACTGCGGCCCGGACGCCGGCTGGTGGGAGGCCGACGTCACCGACACGGACTCCCTGCGCACCGCCGTCGAGGCGATCGCCGAGCGCTACGGCCGGATCGACGTCGTCGTCGCGAACGCCGGGATCGCCGCGCCGGGCTTCACCCGCAGCATGGACCCGGCCGTCTGGGAATGCGTCCTCGACGTCGACCTGTACGGCGTCTGGCGAACCGTCCACCTCACGCTGCCGCATCTACTGGAAAGCAAGGGCTACCTGCTGCTGGTCTCGTCGCTGGCCGCCGTCGTGCACATCCCGGGCCTCGCGGCGTACAACGTCTCCAAGGCGGGCGTCGAGGCGATGGGCAACAGCCTCCGCGCGGAGTTGAAGCATCTCGGCGTCGACGTCGGTGTCGCGCACATGACCTTCGTCGACACCGACATGGTCCGGGGCATCGACGAACACCCGGTGTTCGGCAAGGTCAGGACCGGCTTGCCGATGATCGGCAGGACCTACCCGCTCGAGTTCGCGGTCGACAAGTTCACCCAGGGCATCGGCAAGCGCTCTCGCGTCGTGCACGTTCCCGGCTGGATCGGCCCGCTGAAGATCTTCCGCGCGCTGATCCCGCACCTGGTCGAACTGGGGGCCCGGTTCAACGTGCCGAAGGCCGACCGCGCCGCACTGGCCGACATCGAGGCACGCGGTGCCGCCGCGTCGTCCCGCGCCTCGGGTGCCGGCGGCCGCGCGGACACGGAGAAGGCGGCCAAGCGATGAAACGCGAGTACGACGTGGTCCTCTTCGGCGCCACGGGATTCACGGGCACCCTCACCGCGGAGTACCTCGCCAAGCACGCTCCAGCAGACCTCACCTGGGCGTTGGCCGGCCGCAACCAGACCAGGCTGGAGGCCGTCCGCTCGAAGCTCGGCGTCGACGTGGACCTGCTCATCGCCGACGTCGAGGACCCTGCCACCCTGCAGGCGATCGCCGAGTCGGCCAGGATCGTCGTGACCACGGTCGGCCCGTACATCCGGTACGGCGAACCGCTGGTGGCCGCGTGCGCGGAAGCGGGCACCGACTACCTCGACCTCACCGGTGAGTCCGAGTTCGTGGACCGGATGTACGTCGCCCACCACGCGAAGGCGGTCGAGACCGGCGCGCGGATCATCCACTGCTGCGGCTTCGACTCGATCCCGTACGACCTGGGCGTGCAGTACACGGTCGAGCAGTTGCCGAAGAACGTCCCGATCAAGGTCGAAGGGCTGGTCCGGGCGGGCGGCAAACCGTCGGGCGGCACGCTGCACACCGTGATCACCTCGTTGGCCCGCGGCAAGCAGCACCTGGACGCCCACCGCGCCCGGCGCCGCGCTCAACCCCGCCCCGAGGGCCGCTCGGTCAAGGTCGTCGCGGGCAGGATCCACCGGCTGCAAGGGTTCTGGGCGGTCCCGCTGCCGACGGTGGACCCGCAGATCGTCGCCAACTCGGCGGTGCTGCTCGACGAGTACGGACCCGAGTTCCGGTACTCGCACTACGCCGCGGTCAAGCGGTTGCCGATGGTTGCCGGCGGCATCGCCGGGGTCGGGCTGCTGGCGCTCGCGGCGCAGGTCCCACCGGCGCGGAACGCGTTGCTCGACCGGATCAAAGCCGGCGACGGTCCGTCGGAGCAGCGTCGCGCCAAGTCGTGGTTCACGGCGCGGTTCGTCGGCGAGGGTGGCGGCAAGCGGGTCGTGACCGAGGTCGCCGGTGGCGATCCCGGCTACGACGAGACCGCCAAGATGCTCGCCGAGTGCGCGCTCTCGCTCGCCCTCGACGACCTCCCGACGACCTCCGGCCAGGTGACCACCGCGGCCGCGATGGGCCCGGCACTCCGACGCCGCCTGATGGCCGCCGGAATCACCTTCCGAACGATCGCCACCGACGAGTACTGACCCCGCGCACAGCGTGCGGGTGGTCAGGGGCGGGCACTGGTTGCCCCGGAATGATCCCGGACTCGGCGCTCGATGATCGTGGCGCAGACCCGCCGGGTGGCAGGCTGGCAGGTATGAGGACGATTCTGAACCTGATCTGGCTGGTGCTGGCCGGCTTCTGGCTGGCCGTCGGTTACGTGATCGCCGGCCTGATCTGCTGCATCCTGATCATCACCATCCCGTTCGGCATCGCGTCCTTCCGGATCGCCGGCTTCGCGCTCTGGCCCTTCGGCCGGACGGTGGTGGACCGCCGCGGCGCGGGCGCCGGCTCGGTGCTCGGCAACGTGATCTGGGTGATCTTCGCCGGCTGGTGGCTGGCGCTCGGCCACCTGGTCACCGGCATCGCGCTGTGCGTCACGATCATCGGCATCCCGCTCGGCCTGGCCAACTTCAAGCTGATCCCGATCTCGCTGCTCCCGCTGGGCAAGGAGATCGTCTCCACCGACGAGGCCTTCGGCGTCCGGTGAGCGCTGACAGTGCTCGGATGAGAACGCTGACCGTGCTCGGATCCTGCGGCGCCTGGCCGGAGCCGGGACGGGCCTGCGCGGGGTTCCTGCTCGACTACGACGGCTTCAGGCTCGTACTCGACCTCGGTTACGCCGCGCTGCCGGAGTTGCTGAAGCACTGCCCCGAGGGCGACGTCGACGCGGTGATCGTGACACACCAGCATCCCGACCACTGCGTGGACGTGAGCGCGCTGGCGCGGGTCCGCTACTACCTCGCCCGCGAGGCCCCGCCGATCCCGCTGTACTGCCCGCCCGGCGTTCTCGACGTACTGCGTGCGCTGGAACCGCACCCCGATCCGGCGACGGTGTTCGACGTACGGGACCTCGGCGAGGCCCAGGAGATCGGGCCGTTCCGGCTGGAGACCGCTGTGACGCCGCACTACGTCACGAACCTCGGAGTCCGGCTCATCGCGCCGGACCTCACGGTCGCCTACACCGGCGACAGCGGTCCTGGTCCCGAGGTGGCCACTCTCGCGAAGGGTGCCGATCTCTTCATTACGGATGCGACCTTGCAGGGCCCGTCGCCCGCCACCACCCCGCGGTACGTCATGACCGCGACCGAGGCGGCACAGGGCGCGGCGGGAGCCAAGCGCCTGCTGCTGACGCACTTCTGGCCGGGCTCGGATCGTGCTGTCTCGGTGGCCGAGGCGAGTGAGGTGTTCGACGGCGAGGTCATCGCCGCGGAGGAAGGTCTGGTCCTCAGTCTGTGAGTCTGGCGTGCCGGAACTTCGAGCGATGGATCAGGATCGCCTGCAGGAACATCCCGCCGACGGCGATCCAGAGCGCAGGGCGATGACCCAGGTGGTCCGCCAGCAAGCCGCCGAGTGGTGCGCCGATGACGATCGCCGCCCGGTTCAGCGAGCGCATGGTCGCGTTCATCCGGCCGAGCAGCCGTGACGGCGTGATCGACGACCGATAGCCCATCTCGATCGGGCTGTCGAGACCGATCGACAGCCCGAAGCCGAACTGGGCGAGGCAGAGCAGGACCAGGCCGCCCGCGCCATCGCCGGCCAGCGGGATCGCGAGATAGGCGACCGGCGTGAGCCAGCGGCAGGCGATGATCGACGGCCCCACGCCCAGCCACCGCCCGAACGGGCCGGAGGCGGTCGCGCCGATGACCGAGCCGACACCGCCGCAGGCGAACGTGACCCCGAGCAGCAACGCGCTGAACTGGAGCGTGTGCAGCACGAAGACCAGGTAGACCGTGGTGATCATCCCCTGGCAGAGGAACCACAGGTGTGAGGTCAGGGCGAGCGGTCCGAGGGTGCTGCTGCGGTAGACCCAAGTCAGCCCTGCCCGGATCTCCTGCGTGAGGTTCCGCGGCTGATCGTTGCCGGTAGCAACTTCTGGGTGGAGCGGCTTGACAGTGGCGAGCAGGATCCCGGAGACGAGGTAGGACACCGCGTCCACCAGGATCGCCACCGGCGCGCCGACGAGCTTGATCAGTGCGCCCGCCGCGACCGGGCCGCCGGTCTGGGCCACCGCGCTCGACTGCTCCAACCTGGCGGAGGCGGAGGTCAGCAGCGGGCCGGGGACCAGGGACGGTGGAAACGACTGGTGGGCGGCGTCGTAGACCAGAGACAGCGTGCCGAACACGAGAACGACCGCGATCAGGAGTGGCAGCGTGAGGAGGTCGAGAGCGGCCGCCAGGGGAATCAGCCCCAGCACGACAGCTCGGGCGAGGTCTGTGCCGACAAGAAGCGGCTGGCGGCGGTGCCGGTCGACGTACACGCCGGCGAGCAGGCCGAAGAGGAGGTAGGGGAGCCAACGGGCCGCGTTGAGGATGCCGACCTCGGTGGCGCTGGCCTGAAGGGTGACGACGGCAACCACTTGCAGGGCCAGGCCGGTGACGGACGAACCGACCATCGAGACCGCATCGGCCATCCAGAACCGCACGTACGCCGGATACTTCAGCAACGGATACCGGTCGGCGCTCACCCGCCAGACCCTACGGCCAACCGCGAAGGACCCTGCCGCCGTGGGCACGGGCCAGCCGCACTGACGCCGATTCTGGCGACTGGCCCGTGCTCAAAGCGACAGGGTCCCGGCCCACCGCTCGAAGCACCGCCCGCGCCGGAGGCGCGGAGCCTACTTCTTCTTTTGTGCTTCTTCGACGATCCTGCGGACGTTCTCGATCGAGCCGCAGTCGCTCTCGATCAACCGGGCCCGCTCGGCCGAGAAGTCCTCACCCAGCCGATCCCGCACCTCCTGGCCGACGTCAGTCTTCGCCGGATTGAGCACATCGCGCTCCTCCTCGTCCAAGTGGTGAGAAAGCGCCTCCGAGAGTTCATGCGTTTTCTCGCTGAACTCCTCGCTCGCCGGGTCCTCGACCTCCATCAGCGCGAGCAGTGCCTCGTTGCCCTCGTCGTGCTCGTGCTCGGAGTGCTCGACCTCTTCGGAGTCGATCGCTCGCTTGCGGCTCAGCGCCGGATAGACCTTCGACTCCTCGGCCTCGGCGTGCGCGATCAGCACCGTGGCCAGATCCGCCAGCACCGCGGCCCGGTCGGCCCGCACGTCACGCAGTTCACGCAGGGCCTCCTCGAACCACCGGTGATCGGCGAGGATGATCTCGACGACGTCGCCACCGGTCTGCTGCAGGATCTTCGGCATTCTCGGTCCTCCACGTTCAGGGGGAAGGTGAACGGTTCCGGTACCCGCGCCCGGCGACCTCATGCGCGCCCGGGTTAGCCTGCGCTGATGGTCACTCAACGCGCCCTCGTCCGCCGCCCGGGCTCGCGCCTGGCCGACGGCCTGATCACCCACATCGAACGCGTCCCGGTCGACGTTGACCTCGCGATGACCCAGTGGCAGCAGTACGTCGACGCGCTGGCCGAGGCCGGCTGGGAGTGTGTCGAGGTGCCGCCGATCGAGGAATGTCCGGACAGCGTGTTCGTGGAGGACACGATGGTGGTGTTCCGCGACCTCGCCGTCATCGCCCGGGCGGGAGCCGACGAACGCCGGCCCGAAGCCGCGGAGGCGGAACGCGCCGTCGCCGCGCAGGGGTATCGGATCGCCCACGTCACGGCGCCGGGCACCTTCGACGGCGGCGACATCCTGAAGGTCGGCACCACCGTGTACGCCGGGCTGGGCGGCCGCACCAACCAGGCCGGCATCGACCAGTTGCGCGGATTCCTCGAACCACTCGGAGCCGAGGTCGTCGCAGTACCGGTGCGCAAGGTGCTCCACCTGAAGTCGGCGGTGACCGCGTTGCCGGACGGCACGGTGATCGGGTACGAGCCGCTCACCGACGACCCGCGGGCCTTCCCCGAGTTCCTGGCGGTTCCCGAGGAGGCCGGCGCGCACGTCGTCCTGCTGGGGGAGAACCGCCTGCTGATGGCGGCCTCCGCGCCGAGGTCGGCCGAGCTGTTCCGCGAACGCGGCTACCTTCCGGTCGTCGTCGACATCAGCGAATTCGAGAAGCTCGAAGGCTGCGTAACCTGCCTGTCGGTCCGCCTCCGGGCCTGAATAAGCCCACAGCCAACCGGCGGCAAGCCAGACCGGCGGCGAGCCAGACCAGCGCCCACCGGCGGCGAGCCAGACCAGCGCCCAGCGGCCGCGAGCTAGACCAGTGCCCAGCGGCGGCGAGCGGCGTTGGCCAACTCGCGGTCCTTTTTCCTCCCGCGGGTGGTCGCCTGCTCGCAGATCTCCAGCAGCCGGCCGCGGTACACGCCGGTGTCGGGATGGTCTGCGCCGAGCCCTTCGATGCTGTCGGCAAGCGTCATCTCGAGCACCTGGATCGCCCGGGTGAGCTGGTCGGCGAACATGTGTGCCCGGCCGAGCGCGGCCCGCGTACGCAGTACCTTCGGGTGCTGGCGGCCGAGCAGCATCTCGTCGTGCGTCAGCAACTCCGACAGCAGCTGAACCTCCTCGCGAGGCCCGCCGACCATCAACTGCGCACCGGTGATCGCCTCGATCGCGATCCGGGTCAGCTTGTGGTCCGGCCCGAACACCCGGACCAACTGCGGCGTGACGAGCTCGAACCACGGGATCGCCGCGCCGTAGTCGCCGATCGCCAGCCGAACCTGGGCGACACGCAACCGGACCTGCAGAGTCGCCGGGTCGTCGGCCTTCAGCACCTTCTCGCAAGCGGCGAGCGACTTCTCGTACAACGGGAGCGCGCCGGCCGAGTCGCGGGCGGCCCAGTGCATCTCGGCCTGCTCGTAGTTCGCGTCGACCAGTTCGGGGTGGTTCTTGAACTCCGACGGCGGTGGCTGCTCCGCGGTCGCCGACTTCACCGGCGCCGGCATCGGCTGGTCGGGCACCAGGCGGCCGACATAGCTGCGGCCGCCGGTCTTGATGATGCGATAGCGGCCGAGTCGCGAGACCGGCACCAGCAGGAACGTGGCGAACAAGGTCCGCACCGACGAGCCGCAGTCCAGGCAGACGTCGCGGTGGCCGTAGAAGCGGGTGCCCCGGCCGCTCAGGCCGGTCGTCGTGTCGGGGGTTCTCCAGGGGACGGATGACGCGGTACAAGCTTTGCAGAACGGGTAGACCCCGCCGCGGACCTCACTCATTCGCCCCATCTTGGTCGTTTTCGGTGTCTTTGTCCTCTCCGGGGCTCACGGCTGCCGGTTTTGTCAGCTCCGGATCCTCCACGGCGAAGGTCCGGACCGGCCCGGCCGGCGTCTCGGCCGTCTCGAACCGGACCGTCACCCGACCGCGCCCGGATCCCCAGACCCACCCCGCCCCGTACTGCGAATGGACCACGTCCTGGCCCGGGTAGTACCCGACCTGCCGGTCGCGTGGACGCTCGGGCAGGTCCACCAGCTCGATCGGCGCCTCGTCGTGCTCGCTCTCGGTGAAGAGGTCGTCCTGGATCCAGTCCGCGAGCGAGGACATGCCCACGCCGAGCAGGCGGATCCCGCCGGAGATGTCGCTGTCCTCGAGCAGCCGGCGGGCGACCCGGGCGATCACCCGGGGATCGTCGGTCGGACCGGCCAGGGTCGACGATCGGGTGTGGGTGGTGAAGTCGTGCATCCGCGTCTTCACCGTGACCGTCCGGCCGGACAGCTGGGCCTTCCGCAACCGCTCGGCGACCCGATGGGCCATTCGGTCGCCGATCGCCGCCAGCAGGGCGCGGTCGACGAGGTCGGTCTCGAAGGTGTCCTCGATGCTGATCGACTTCGTCTCGCGATCGCTGACCACCGCGCGATCGTCCGAGGCCGTCGCCAGCCGGTACAGGCTCGAACCGTGCGCCGACCCCACCTGCCGGATCAGCTCCTCCTCGTCGAGTTGCTGCAGGTCGCCGACCGTCCGGACCCCGGCCATGCTCAGCCGCTGCGCGGTGGCCGGCCCGACCCCCGGGATCACGGTCACCTGCATCGGCGCGAGGAACTCGGCCTCGGTGCCGGGCGGCACGACGACGACGCCGTTGGGCTTGTCGAGGTCGCTCGCGATCTTCGCGATCAGCTTCGAGGTGCCCGCACCGACGGACGCGGTCAGCCCACCGCTGGCTTCCCGGATCGCCTCCTTGAGGTCGCCGGCGATCGCCTGCACGTCGTCGACGGTCAGGTTGCTCAGCCCGGCCGCGGCGAGGTCGACGAACGCCTCGTCGAGGGACAGCGGCTCGACCAGCGGCGACAACGCGCGCATCTGGGCCATCACCGCCTGGCTGGTCGCGCGGTACACCTCGAATCGCGCCCCGAGATAGGCCGCGTGAGGGCACCGCGATCTGGCCTCGGCCGTCGACATCGCGGAACGCACGCCGTACTTGCGAGCCTCGTACGACGCCGTGGACACGACGCCGCGCAGGCCGATCCCGCCCACGACGACAGGCTTGCCGCGCAGTGAGGGCTTGTCCCGCTGCTCGACGGCCGCGAAGAACGCGTCCAGGTCGACATGCAGGATGGAGGGATCGGTACGCACCGCCACAGTCTCCCCGGCAGCACCGACAGTTCCGCGCCCGGCTGGCAGGATCACTCCATGAGCTTCCCCGCCCACTGGAACGACGACGACGCCACCGATCACCAGGTCCACTGGTACGACGAACGCACCGCGATCATCCGGCAGGCCCTCCGGACGAACTTCGAAGGCCCGTTCATCTATCTCCTGCTCGGCACCGAGCGGGCGCTCCTCCTCGACACCGGCACCGGCCACGCCGACCTTCGCGCTGTGGTCGACAAGCTGCTGGCGGGCCGAGATCTCGAGCTGGTGGTTGCCCACACCCACGGTCATGGCGACCACATCGGCGGCGACTCGCAGTTCGACACCGTCGTGGGCACGGCACCCGAAGATGTCGCCGCGTACTTCGGCATCACCGCCTGGCCGGAGCAGATCGTCCAGTTCGACCTGGGGGAGCGCGTTCTCGACGTCATCCCGATTCCGGGCCACCACACCGCCGACGTCGCCTTGTACGACCGTACGACGCGGCTGCTGCTGACGGGTGACTCGTTGTACCCGGGCCGGCTGTACGTCACCGACTGGGCCGCCTTCCGGGCGAGCATCGCACGCCTGGCCGGGTTCGTTGCCGCGGGCAATCCGGTGGAGCACGTGCTGGGCGCGCACATCGAGATGACGGACCAGCCCGGCATCGACTTCGAGATGGGCGCGGACCAGCACCCGGGGGAGCACGAGTTGGAGCTGGCGCCCGCAGTACTGGCTGAGCTTGCCGAGGTGCTGGTGGAGGCCGGACCGGTGCCCCGGCGGATCGTGCGGGACCCCTTCATCGTCTTTCCGAAGTAGTCAGCATCGTCTTCCCGAAGTAGTCAGCATCGTCTTTCCGAAATGACCAGCATCGTCTTTCCGCAGTGATCAGCGGGTGAGCCGCGACGCGATTCAGCTCACAGGTCGGGCGGGGTTCAGGCAGACTGAGGCCAGGTACCGGTAGGTAGCAGCGCACCGAAGTACTGACCGTGCTCCACAGGGGAGGCGCAGATGGGCGAGGAAGTCGACCGGGTCGAGTTCACCCGGGCGGATCGGACCGCGTTCCGCAACCAGGTCCATCGCAACCTGGACGCGTTCGCGCGGATGCTGCGCGAGTCGCGGTTCGAGGCCGAGCGGCCGATGACCGGGATCGAGATCGAGCTGAACCTGGTCGACGAGAAGTGCGATCCCGCGTTCAAGAACGCCGAGGTGCTGCACGCGATCGAGGACGACGCGTTCCAGACCGAACTCGGCCAGTTCAACATCGAGATCAACGTGCCGCCCGGCCAGATCGACGGTGCCGGGCTGGAGACGATGGAGTCGTCGATCCGCGACAGCCTGAACGCGGCCGACGAGAAGGCCGCCCGGACCGGCTCGACGATGGTCACGATCGGCATCCTGCCCACCCTGATGACCGAGCACATCTCCCGCGAGGCGATCAGCGCCAACCCGCGGTACACGCTGCTGAACGACCAGGTGTTCCAGGCCCGCGGCGAGGACGTGCAGATCGGCATCGACGGGATCGAGCGGCTCCAGGTCACCGCCGACAGCATCGTCCCCGAAGCGGCCTGTACGTCGACGCAGTTCCACCTGCAGGTGACCCCGGAGGCGTTCCCGCGGTACTGGAACGCGGCGCAGGCGATCTCCGGCGTGCAACTCGCGGTCGGCGCGAACTCGCCGTTCCTGTTCGGCAAGGAGTTGATGCGCGAGACCCGGATCGCGTTGTTCGAGCAGGCCGCGGACACCCGCACGCACGAGTTGAAGACGCAGGGCGTGCGGCCCCGGGTCTGGTTCGGCGAACGCTGGATCACCTCGATCTTCGACCTGTTCGAGGAGAACTCGCGCTACTACCCGGCGCTGCTGCCGGTCACCTCGGAGGAGGACCCGATCGCGGTACTGGACCGTGGTGACACCCCGGCCCTTTCGGAGCTGAGGCTGCACAACGGGACGATCTATCGCTGGAACCGCCCGGTGTACGACGTTGTCCGGGACAAGCCGCATCTGCGGGTGGAGAATCGCGTGCTGCCGGCCGGCCCGACCGTCGTCGACACGATGGCCAACGGCGCCTTCTACTTCGGCCTGGTCCGGGCGCTGGCCGACGACGAACGGCCGATCTGGTCGCAGATGTCGTTCAGCGCGGCCGAGGAGAACTTCCACGAGGCGGCCCGGCAGGGTATCGACGCCGAGGTGTTCTGGCCCGGCGTCGGCACCGCCCGCGCCACCGAACTGGTGCTGCGACGCCTGCTGCCGTTGGCATCGCGCGGACTCGACGAGTGGGGCGTGGCCGCGGACGTCCGGGACCGGCTGCTGGGCATCATCGAGCAGCGCTGCCTGACCAACCGCAACGGCGCCTCCTGGCAGGCCGACGAGTTCCACCGGCTGTATACCAAGGGATCCCACGGCCGCCGTGACGCTCTGCGCGGCATGCTCACCCGCTACCGCGACCACATGCACGAGAACACCCCGGTGCACGAGTGGCCCATCGATTAACCGTGTAAGTCGGCAGACAACGTAGGACAGAAACGGAACCGGGGTCAGCCCGGTGGAACCCGTGCGCGCTTGCCTCCGGCAACGGCGTACCGATCCCTGCGCCTGTTGGGACCTCGCCGGGCGGACGGGAGTAGCGCGCCGGGTCGCAACCCTGCAAAGGTGTGACCGCCGCGAGGTTAGACGGCGCGTACGCGGGTATGGAGTCGTGAACTGCTTGCGGACAGTGCCGACTCGATTCGGTCGTGTTGCGGGCGCAACTGCGGATGCGTCACGGTCGCGACACAGATCGTGCATTTCCACAGATGCCGGAGCGGGTTCAGGGCAGTATCGTTCGGAACGGGTCGACAGTGGCACGCGGAGGTGAGGCAAGTCGATGACGACCATCGTCGTGGGTTATGTGCCGAAGGCCGAGGGGCGCGCGGCGCTCAGACGGGCGGCAGAGGAGGCGACGCTTCGCGACGCCAAGCTGGTGGTGGTGAACTCACACCGGGGCGGGCGCAGCTTCGACAGCGACGAGGCCGCGGCGAGTGATGCCGCGTTGACGGAGGTACGGGAGCAGCTCGACTCGACCGGCGTGCCCTATGAGGTCAGGCAGCTGGTGCGTGGACTCGATCCGGCGGAGGACCTGGTGGCCGTCGCCGAGCAAGTCCAGGCCGAGTTCATCGTGATCGGCCTTCGGCGCCGGTCCCCGGTCGGCAAGCTCATCCTCGGCAGCAATGCCCAGCGGGTGCTGCTCGACGCTCCGTGTCCGGTGCTGGCCGTCAAGGCCGACGAAGGGGAGGACTGAGGTGACTTCGACACGCAGCAAGAAGCTGTGCCTCGCACAGCAGCCCGACGCCGACGAGATGCTGAGCAGAGACCCGTTCGCGTTGCTGGTCGGGATGTTGCTCGACCAGCAGATCCCGATGGAGCGAGCGTTCGCCGGTCCGGTGGCGATCGCGCAACGGATGGACGGCCCGTTCGACCCGTCCACGGTCGCCGCCTACGACCCGGACGGCTTCGTCGAGGTGGTGGCCGGCCCGCCCGCCGTCCATCGGTTCCCAACCGCGATGGCGGCCCGGATCCAGACACTGGCCAAGCACCTGGACGAGGAGTACGGCGGTAACGCCTCGTCGGTCTGGGCCGATGTGAAGAGCGGGGACGACCTGCTGGCCAGGCTCTCCGCCCTGCCGGGCTTCGGCGCGCAGAAGGCGAAGATCTTCGTCGCCCTGCTCGGCAAGCAGCTCAAGGTGCGCCCGCGCGGCTGGCGGGAGGCGTCCGAACCGTACGGCGAGGACGGCGCGTACAAGTCGGTGGCCGACGTGATCGACGTGGCGTCGCTGGTGAAGGTGAGGCAGTTCAAGCAGGAGCAGCAGGTCGAGAAGCGGGTGGTGGCCCGGCCGCTGCGGCAGACCAGGAACAGTTGAGCGCTGAATCGTCGAGGGGCGCCGGTACCAGTACGGAGGGTGGACTGGTACCGGTCATGGCCGGTATGGCACGCCGTTGTGGGGGGTCGTGGGACGTTTGGACTTGGCCGCCGGATTACAATGGAGTGTTGCTGCCGCCTGACCAGCGAGTGGCCACCGACTCGCAGTAGAAATCTGCCGTAGAAACCATGCACCAAACGCACCACAGGCAACGTCGTACCGCCGTACCAGTAACCCTGCAGACTGAATCGTCAGACGAGAGGTAATTCGTGTCGTCCAGCTCGTCCGAGAACCTTCCCGCCGAGTCCACCCGGGCCGTGGCCGCCACCGCCCGGAGCACGACTCAACGGACCAGCGCCAGTGTGTCCGAACCTGCCGCCAAGAAGGTAGGCGTGAAGAAGACTGCCGCTCCCGCCGCCAAGAAGGCCGCTGTGTCCCCCAAGGAGGACGGTATTCCCGCGAAGAAGGCCGCCGCGAAGAAGGCGCCGGCGAAGAAGGCCGTGTCCGAGGCGGGTCTGTCCATCGACCCGAAGACCGGTAAGCCGCGTGCGCTCGACGAGGTCGACGAGTCGGACTTCCAGCCGGACGCCGTGAAGCCGCTGGAGAAGGAGCTCACCGAGGACCAGGGCTTCATCGTCTCCGAGGCTGACGAGACCGACGAGCCCGAGCAGCAGGTGATGGTCGCCGGTGCCACCGCCGACCCGGTGAAGGACTACCTGAAGCAGATCGGCAAGGTCCCGCTGCTGAACGCCGAGCAGGAGGTCGAGCTCGCGAAGCGGATCGAGGCCGGCCTGTTCGCCGAGGAGCAGATCGGCGACGCCGAGACCAAGCTCAAGGACAAGGTCAAGGACGAGTACGAGTGGATCTCGGAGGACGGCCGCCGGGCCAAGAACCACCTCCTCGAGGCCAACCTGCGGCTCGTCGTCTCGCTGGCCAAGCGCTACACCGGCCGCGGCATGCTGTTCCTGGACCTGATCCAGGAGGGCAACCTCGGTCTGATCCGTGCGGTCGAGAAGTTCGACTACACCAAGGGTTACAAGTTCTCCACCTACGCGACCTGGTGGATCCGGCAGGCGATCACCCGCGCGATGGCCGACCAGGCCCGCACCATCCGGATCCCGGTGCACATGGTCGAGGTCATCAACAAGCTCGCCCGGGTGCAGCGCCAGATGCTGCAGGACCTCGGCCGCGAGCCCACTCCGGAAGAGCTCGCCAAGGAGCTCGACATGACCCCGGAGAAGGTCATCGAGGTGCAGAAGTACGGTCGTGAGCCGATCTCGCTGCACACCCCGTTGGGTGAGGACGGCGACTCGGAGTTCGGCGACCTGATCGAGGACTCCGAGGCGATCGTGCCGGCCGAGGCCGTCTCGTTCACCCTGCTGCAGGAGCAGTTGCACGCGGTACTGGACACCCTGTCCGAGCGGGAGGCCGGCGTCGTCTCGATGCGGTTCGGTCTGACCGACGGCCAGCCGAAGACCCTGGACGAGATCGGCAAGGTCTACGGCGTGACCCGCGAGCGGATCCGCCAGATCGAGTCGAAGACGATGTCGAAGCTGCGGCACCCGTCGCGCTCGCAGGTGCTGCGGGACTACCTCGACTGATGAGTTCCTGATGGGCAGGGCACTCGCCGGCGTCTGGACGCTGGCGATGCCTGCCCTCGGGCCGCCTGGCAACCTGCACGCCGGCGGCCTGCTGGCCGTCGCCGTTCTCACGGCGGCGGCCGTTGTGTTCGCGGTCCTGCAAGTCTCCCGTACGGCGGCGCACCGCCCGCTGTCGTCGCCGTTGCCGGCGCGTGCCAGCGCCACCCGGGCCAGTTCCCGCCGTACCGCCTATCTGCTGCTCCGCGATCCCGACGCCGCCGGCCGGCCGCGTCCACGAGCACCGGGAAGGTAGCCGGCCGCCAGTTTCTGGCGGCCTCCCGAGCTAACCCTTCCTTCTCACTCGTGGAGTACTGCCATGCCTTCCTTCCTCGACCCGCCGATCAGCGGCGCCTACCACCTCGTCAACGGCCTCGCGACCGCGATCGAACCCCTCACCGGCCCGTACGCCGCCGCCGTGGCGATCGTGCTCTGTACGGTCCTCGTCCGCCTGTTGCTCCTGCCGCTCAGCCTCGCCGCGATCCGCGGTGAGAAGTCCCGGGCCACTCTGATGCCCGAGATCCGCAAGATCCAGGAGCGGCACAGCAAGAACCCCGAGCGGATCCAGCGTGAGGTGGCCAAGCTGCAGTCCGAGTCCGGCACGACTCTGCTGGCCGGGTGCCTGCCGATGTTCGCGCAACTGCCGTTCTTCTGGGTGATGTACAGCCTCTTCACCACGGCGATCGTGGCGGGTCAGGCGAACCAGTTGCTCGCCGGCACGATCTTCGGCGCGCCGCTGGGTCTCCACTGGCCGCTGTTCGCGTCGACCCCGGCGTACCTCGGCCTCGCGGTACTGCTGGTCGTGGTCGCCTTCCTCTCGTCGCGCCGGCAGGTGCGGCACTTGGACGAGACGGCGTCGCCGATGGCACGGCGGCTCGCTCGGCTGCTGCCGTTCGGGACCCTGGTCACCGCGGCGTTCATCCCGATGGCTGCCGGCCTCTACCTGCTGACCACGACGACGTGGACCCTGGCGGAGCGCACAATCCTGCTGCGTTAGCCCTTGAGGCGAGCCTCGAGGCCGTCGAGGATGCGGTCCAGGCCGTACTTGAAGTCCGCCCGCCTCACCTTCGCTGGGGCCACGTCGAGCAACTTCCTCACCAGTCGTCACCGCGCTCTGAACTCAACGTCCGGGTGGTCCGGGCGGTACCTTGCTGCGGTGGAGGAGGATTCTGTGCTCGAACCGCTACCGGGCTCGCCGGCCCCCACCACCGTGCTGCCCTCCGTTCTGCAGGCAGCCGCTGAGCGGGCCGGCACGACCACCGAGTCCTGGCCCGAGTTGTTCCAAGGACTACTGTCGCCAGACCTGGTCCAGCTACTGCTCGTCGCGTTTCGGCACACCGAGGTAGAGATCATCGGCCGTCACGGGTTCGCGGAACTGGAGCGACTCGACGCGGTGACGGTGAACGACGGACTGCTGCGGTTGACGCCGTTGGGGGTCCGCGGCCTGTTCGCCGGCGGCCGCTGGGCGGACCCGTCGGCGTGGTTGCTCGACCCGGGGGAGTGGTGGGCCAACCTGTCGGCGGCGGACCTCGCCGCTTTCCTCGAGGCCGCCGCTCAGTTGAGGTTGGTCGACCAGGCCTGGACCGTTCAGCGCTGGTTCGACCAGGCACCGCCGCTGCAGTTCGCGTTCCAGTTGGTGCTGGCCGGCCGGATGGTCGAGGGTGCCGCCCGAAATGTTGCCTTCGGCTACTTGTTGCGGATCGGGCTGGCGGCGGCGCCGGCGGTCGAGGAGTGGCTGGTGGTGCCGGCGATGGCGGCCTGGGCCCGGCTGTGGTTCGACCTGATGGGCGCGCCGCGGCCCGGCGTACCGACTGATGAGGAGCGCGGCTCTGGCCGCCGATCAGATCCGGGCCGTCGACGATCTGCGCGCGCTGCTCGATCGGTATGCGGCGCGACCGCCCGAACCGCCGTTGCCCAGCACGACGATCGACGAGTTGATCTACGCCGTACCGGTGCGGCTCGCGACGGTCCGGGTGGGCGATCTCCTGCAGCGGCTGCTCGATCCTGAACTGCCCGGCGAGCCTGGGGATCGAGACGAGCTCGAAGAGCTGCTGACCACCTGAAGGATTTGCCGGACTGGCAACAAAACTTGTCGGACTGGATATTCGGGTGGACCATCGGCGGTATGACGACGGATGAGGAAATGTGGAACGAGCGGTACTCCGAGAGCGCACAGATCTGGAGCGGGCGGCCGAACGTGGTACTGGTGGAGGAAACCGACGGGCTGACGCCGGGGCGGGCGCTCGATCTCGGGTGTGGTGAGGGCGCGGACGCGATCTGGCTGGCTCAGCAGGGGTGGCAGGTGACCGCGGTCGACATCTCGACGGTCGCTCTCGAGCGTGCGGCCAAGCATGCCTCGTCCGCGGGTGTCGGGGATCGGATCGACTGGCAGCAGCACGAACTCGGCAAGTCCTTCCCTGACGGCACCTTCGACCTGGTGTCCGCGCAGTTCCTGCACTCGATGGGCAACCTGCCGCGCGAGGAGATCCTTCGTACGGCGGCCAGGGCCGTCGCGCCGGGCGGGATCCTGTTGATCGAGGGTCACCTCGGCTTTCCGAGTTGGGAACACGACCACCACCCGGAGATCCACTTCCCGACTCCCGCTGAGGTGATCGCCGACCTTGACCTTCCCGACGGCGAGTGGGAGGTGCTGGTCAGCCGCGAGCACGAACGCGAGCAGGCTGATCCGGAAGGCCGGATGACCACCCGTACCGACTGCACGGTGAAGGTCCGCCGGCTCTCCGGCGTCAACTGAAGCGGGCCGGCGGGCGGTCCGCCTCAGTTGAAGGATGCCAGCGGGAGGTGGACGGTGAAGGTCGCGCCGTGCTGGGGGGTGTCGGTGACGGTGACCTTGCCGTTGTGGGCGGCCACCAGCGCGGCGACGATCGACAGGCCGAGGCCGGAGCCACCGGTGGAGCGGGTGCGGGCCGAGTCCGCTCGGTAGAAGCGTTCGAAGACCCGCGCCTTCTGCTCGTCGCTCAAGCCGGGCCCGGTGTCGGCGACCTCCAGGATGGCTTCGTTGTCGCGGGTTCCGACCGAGATCGTGATGGGTGCCTCCACCGGCGTGTGGTGCAGCGCGTTGCTGACCAGGTTCCCCAGCACCTGCCGCAGCCGAGCCTCGTCACCGGCGACGACCGGCGCACCCGAGCCGGGCAGGATCCGCAACTGCACCGATCGCCCAGGCTGGACGGCCTGTACGTCGTGCACGGAGTCGCCCGCCAACGTCAGCAGATCCACCGGCTGATGCTGCAACGGCCGCTGCTGGTCGAGCCGCGCGAGCAGGAGCAGGTCGTCGACGAGCAGCCCCATCCGCTTCGCCTCGTCCTCGATCCGCTTCATCGTCGCGGGATCGGCCGCCGCGCCCCGCTGCCTGGTCAACTCGGCGAACCCGCGGATCGACGTCAGCGGAGTACGCAGTTCGTGACTGGCGTCGGCGATGAACCGCCGCATCCGCTCCTCCGACTGCCGGGCGTTCTCCTCCGACCGCAACGCGATGTCCTCGGACCGGCGGGCAGCGTCCTCGGACCGCCGGGCCGCGAACTCCGACGCGGTCCGCTGCGCGAACGCGGTCTCGATCTGCCCGAGCATCTGGTTCAACGCCAGCGACAACCGCCCCACCTCGGTCCGGGGGTCGCGTTGCGGCACCCGCCGACTCAGATCCCCACCGGCGATCGCCACCGCCGTGTGCTCCACGTCTTCGAGCCCTCGCAAACTCCGCCGTACTACGTACGTCCCGACGCCCGCCAGCAACACCAGCAGGATCACCCCGGCCGCGATCTGCACGCCGACCAGGCGCTGCAACGTCCGGTCGATGTCCCCGAGGCTCTGCGCGACCATCAGGTAGCCGCCGTCGCCGCTGGGGGAGGCGATCACCCGAAAGGTCTCGCTACCCGAGGCCGCGGGCACGTTGAACGGTTTGTCGTCGCGCGCGACGACCTGGGCGAGCGTCAGACTCGGCAGGTTCGGCTGCGCCTCGGTAGGCCGGAGGGGCTGCCTGAACGGCGGGTCGATCTGACTGCCGTTCGCGTCGAACCGCTGGAAGACGAAGGCACTGGGCAGCTTCGACCCACGATTCCTGTCACCGATGGGGCCCCTGGGCGGCGGGTCCTCCTTGAGTTGCGCCGCCGCGGCCTGCAACTGGGTGTCCGTCCGATCGAGCAGGTAGCCCCGCAGGATCGTCGTCGCCACCAGGCCGGAGGCCAGCAGGGCCGCGGTCACCAGCGTCAGCAGGACCAGGACGATGGTGATGCGCAGCGGGTACCGCTCGGTGAAGCGACGGTGGCCCTGCATTAGGCCGGGCCTCGTGGGGTGCGCAGGACGTAGCCGACGCCGCGGACCGTGTGCAGGAGTTTCTGGTCCCCGGTATCGACCTTGCGGCGGAGGTAGGACATGTAGGACTCGACCACCCCTGCGTCGCCGGCGAAGTCGTAGTTCCAGACCGCGGACAGGATCTGGCCCTTCGACATCACCCGTTCGGCGTTCTCCAGCAGGCAGCGGAGCAGCTTGAACTCGGTGAGGGAGAGTTGCACGGCCTCACCCGCCTTGAACACCTCGTAGCTGTCCTCGTTCAGCTCGAGGTCTGCGTACCGCAGTACGGCGGGTTCGGTGGCCGACTGCTCGCGGTGGCCCGAGCGGCGCAGCAGCGCGCGGACGCGGGCGACCAGTTCGTCCAGGCTGAACGGCTTGGTCACGTAGTCGTCGCCGCCGGTGTGCAGGCCGAGGACCTTGTCCTCGACGGCGTCGCGCGCGGTGAGGAACAGCACCGGTACGTGCCGGTCCTCACCGCGCAGCCGGCGGACCACCTCGAAACCGTCCAGGCCGGGCATCATCACGTCCAGCACGACCAGGTCGGGCTCGACTTCCCGGGCCTTGCGCAGGGCCTCGGCGCCGTGTGTGGCCGTGGTCACGTCGTACCCGGCGAAGCGCAGGCTCGCGGACAGCAACTCGACGATGTTCGGCTCGTCGTCGACCACCAGGAGATGCGGGCTCATGACCCAAGTCTTACCCCCGCACCCGTGGTGTCGCTGGGAGGTTCCTGGCAATCCGCTGTGAGTGTCAGCGCGGCCCGCGCCCGTGGCCCCACTTCTGCCGCGCCGCGTCGCGCTGCGTTCCGTCGCTGACCCTGGTCGCGGTGGCCTTGCCGTCGGCCACGACCGCCGACACGGACACCGTGTTGCCGGTCTTGATGCTGGTGATGCCGTCGCGGGTCGCGTTGACCAGCGTCTCGGTCGTCACCTCGTAGTCGCGGCTGTAGCCGTCGGCGCTCTTCACCGTGATCGAGTCCTTGCTGACCGCGGTGACCTCGCCGGTCTGGGTGGCGACGGTCTGGTAGCCGCCGCCCTCCTTCTCGACGGTGAACTCGCCGTGCAGCGACCGGCCTACGCCGAACTCGCCGTGCCGGCCCTTGCCTTCGGGCTTGGCCGGATCGGCCGAGTTGGGCGCCGACGGCGACGCGGACGGGCTCTGGCTCGGGCTCGGAGTCGGGTCCGCGCTGGTGGTGGCCCAGGCGACACCGCCGGCGGTCGTGGTGACCGCGACCGCGGCTACTGTGCCGGCGATCCGCCAGCGTCTGTCGGTGAGCTTCTGGTTGGACGCCATGCTGTACTGCCTCCCGGTACTGCGCGCCAGGCGGTCACCTGGCGCTGGTCATCCCACGATCCCGGGCGGACCTGAGACGAGCCTGCGCCGAACCTGGCAAAACCCTGGCAACTCGGGCCGGCTTGGGAGCGGTTCAGGCCGGCTTGGGAGCAGTTCAGACCAGGAACAGCACCGCGCCCAGCCAGACGGCGGCGGCGAGCGACGTACCGATGAACTCGATCAGGATGGACAGCCCGGTTGCCCGGAGCGCGTGTTTCGTCGAGGCCCAGGCGTGCTGGTGGGTGCCGAGGCGCTGCCGCTCGGACAGGTAGACGCCGAGCGGGAACCCGGCGAACATGCCGACCACCGGGATCACGAAGAACCCGACGAGGCCGAGCAGGACGCCGACCAGCATCGATCGTCGCGGCACCCCGGATTCGCGCAGCCGCCGCTCCGGCACGATGTACTTGACCACCTGGCTGGCTCCGATCAGCACCACGGCCGCCGCCAGCACGGTCCAGCCGGTGGGGCTCTGTTCCTCCAGGGACCAGACCAGGATGGCCGCGAGGCTCAGGATCGCGCCGGGCAGCACCGGGATGACGATGCCGATGATGCCGACGAAGATCGCCACTCCGACCAGTAACGTCGCAACGCTGTTCACGCGCCCACTCTGCCGTACATCGCCGGTCTTAGGGTGGACGCATGCCTTATCTGCACGAACTGGTCACCGCAGTCGCCGCTCCCTGGGTCGTGCTGTCGCCGCGCTCGGGGCAACTCACCGGTGCCGGCGCCGAGGGCGTCTACGCCCGCGACCGCCGCATCCTGTCCCGCCTGGAGGTGACAGTCGACGGCAGACAGCCGCTGCCCGCGCAGTTCGAGGAACCGTCGACCGCGACCACCCGGTACTCCGCTGTGCTCGAAGGGCTCGGCGATTCCGGCCACGACCCGACGGTGACGCTGCTGCGGACCCGCGAGGTGGATGGGGAGGGGATGACCGAGCGAATCACCCTGGTCAACCGCTCGCACGTCACCGTCGACTGCGAGCTGGTGGTTGCCATGAGCACTGACCTGGCAGGCACCGCGGCTGTCCGCAGCGAGGCGGCGGCGGACCTCCCCGCGCTCGAGGCGATCACGGACGACGAGGGCGTGCACTGGGAGGACGGCTCGGGAACGCGCGTGAGCGTGACCTTCGACCCTGCCCCGAACCTCAACCAGAGCTGGAGGTTGAAGGTCGAGCCCGGCCAGGAGACAACCATCACCCTCACCCTGACCGCGACCTTCCCACCCGCCACCGGCTTCACCATCCAGCCACCCGAAGCACGACCGAGCTATGACGGCATCGGCATCGAGTGTGACGACCTGCGCGTCGTGCGCTGGTTCCGCCGTTCCCTGGAAGATCTGGCCGGTCTCCAATTGTCAGCTGACGAGGGAGAGCGGTATCTCGGGGCTGGGCCGCCTTGGTATCTGACCTTGTTCGGGCGGGACTCGCTGATCTCCTCGGGCATGCTCATCCCGGTCGACCCGGAGCTCGCTGCAGGGACGCTCAAGGCTCTCGCGAGCTATCAGGGCACCCGCGTCGACACCAGTGCGGCGGAGCAGCCCGGCAAGATCCCGCATGAGCTTCGCTCCGAGGTCGCCGACCACGGCGGCGGGCTCGTCCTCCCCGCGGCGTACTACGGAACCCACGACGCCACGCAGCTCTGGATCACCACCCTCCACAAGGCGTGGCGCTGGGGTATGCCGAGCGACGAGGTCCGCCGGCTACTGCCCAACCTGGAGAGGGCACTCGCCTGGATGCGGGACTACGCCGACCCGGACGGCGACGGCTTCCTCGAGTACATCGACGAGTCCGGCCATGGACTCGCCAACCAGGGCTGGAAGGACTCCAGCGACTCCGTCCAATGGCCCGACGGCACGGTCGCCACCGCCCCCATCGCCCTCTGCGAGGTCCAGGGCTACGCATACGCCGCCGCGATGGCCGGCGCGGACCTGCTGGACGCCTTCGACCTGCCCGACGGCGACGCCTGGCGTGCGTGGGCGGCGAACCTCAAGGAGCGTTTCCGCAGCAGCTTCTGGGTCGACGGCTACCCAGCGATCGCCCTCGACGGTGAGAAGCGACCCGTCGCAGGCCCTGCCTCGAACATGGGCCACCTGCTGGGCACCGGTCTCCTGGACGAGTCCGAGGAAGCCGCCGTCGCCGATCACCTGGCCGGCGCCGACCTCGACAGCGGCTTCGGCCTCCGCACGTTGTCGAAGTCGATGACCCACTTCAACCCGCTCGGCTACCACACCGGAAGCGTCTGGCCGCACGACACCGCGATGACCGTCCAAGGCCTGTACGCCTCCGCCCACGCCGCCACAGCGACGTCGTACGTGCGAGGGCTGGTTGATGCGGCTGAGGCTTACGACTATCGACTGCCTGAACTCTATGGCGGCGCAGGCGCCGAGCAGGAGAGCAAGCCGACGCCGTACCCGCTCTCTTGTCGTCCTCAGGCGTGGGCGGCAGCCTCGGCAGTGGCAGTGCTGGTCGCAGCCTTGGGGATCGCTCCGAACGTCCCAGGGGGCACGCTCGACATCACCCCGGCCCCTAACCTGCCCTGGCAGCGACTCCGCCTCGACGGCCTTCGGGTCGGCGAAAGCACCCTGTCCATCGACCTGAGGGATGGCGCGCTCACCGTCAGAACGCACCCGCCACGGCGAGCAACGCGATAGCCAGATAAATGCCTGCGACAACAAATTTCTGGAGCCGCCGGTGCCGGCCGGTACCGCGGAAGCGACGGCCGATGGCGTCGGCGCCGACGGCGTAGCACAGGTCGAGCAGCAGCCCGATCGCCAGCACCGCCAGACCGAGCAACAGCATCTCGTTGCGCACCTGCTCGGTGCCGGCGTCGCGGCTGGTGAACTGGGGGAGGAAGGCAAGGAAGAACAACGCGGCCTTCGGGTTCAGCAGGTTGACCAGGACGCCGTCCCGGAAGACCCGCCCGAGCGAGCTGACCTCGATGGTGCCGACACCGCCGGATTCGGTCGAACGAAGCGTCCGTACGCCGAGCAGCGCCAGGTAGGCCGCGCCGGCCAGCGAGATGACGGTGAAGACCACGGGCGACGCCTGCACCACAGCGGCCAGGCCGAGGGCGGCGAGCAGGATGTAGACGACCGAACCGGTCTCGATCGCGAACGCCGAGACCACCCCGGCGCGGCGTCCCTGGGTCAGGCTGCGCAGCGAGATGTAGATGTTGTTCGGCCCCGGCATCCCGACCAGCACCACTGTCGCCCCGACGAACCCGAGCGCCTGCCCGATTCTCATTCCGTTGCCTCCACTCTCGAACTGGACTGCCTTGTCCGGCTAGCCTGGCGAGATTGGAAGCAGTCCACACGAGCCAATAGGGGGAGAAGTGGACCGTTCTGCGGATCCGGCCGCCCTCGCGGACCTGATCGGGCACCGGTTGACCGACCACTCCGGCGGGTTGTACCGCCGCCTGGCCGACGCGATCGCCGCTCTGATCGGCTCGGAGGAACTCCCCGTCGGCGCCCGGCTCCCGGCCGAACGCCCGCTGGCCGAGGCCCTGGCGATCAGCCGGTCCACCGTCGTCGCGGCGTACGACGAACTGCGGGCCCGCGGCCTGGTCGAGAGCCGCCGCGGCAGCGGTACGACGGTCGCGCGGTCCGCAGGGCGCGGGCGGTCCGGCGCCGACAAGCGAATGCCCACCGGCTACGGCGAATCGCTGTTCCACCGGATCGCCGTCGGCGCGGGCGAGGTGATCGCGATGACGTACGCCGTCGACCCCGGCATCCCCGAGTTGGCGGCCGAGGTGGAGGACCTGGCCAGGACCGACCTGCCGCTGCTCCTGCAGGGCGTTGGCTACCACCCGCGCGGTCTCGAAGTACTGCGTGAGCGGGTCGCCGACCACTTCACCGCGTCGGGTCTGCCCACCAACGCGGACGAGATCGTGGTGACCAGTGGCGCACATCAGGCGATCGCGCTGGTGACCCAGATGTACCTGCGCTCGGGAGCGGCCGTGGTCATCGAGCAGCCCAGTTGGCCGGGATGCTTCGACCTGTTCGGGGCCGCCGGCGGACGCGTGGTCGGAGTACCGCTGGATGACGCCGGGATCCGGCCCGACCTGCTGGCGGCCGCGTTCGCCGAGCATCAGCCGGCGATGCTTTTCGTGATGCCGACCTTCCACAATCCGACCGGTCGCCTGATGTCTCCCGTACGCCGCCGGCAGGTGGCTGAGTTGGCCGCCAAACATGGTGTCGTGGTCGTCGAGGACAACGCGTATTCGGCCTGGGATCCGTCCGGTCCGCGCATTCCACCACCACTGGCCGCGTTCGCTCCGAAGAATGCCGAGGTGCTGACGATCGGGTCGGTGTCGAAGGCCGTCTGGGGTGGTTTGAGAATCGGCTGGATCCGGGCGCCGCGGCCGCTCGCGGAACGGCTGGCCCGGCACAAGGCGCTCGCGGACCTCGGGAGTCCGGTGATCGATCAGGCACTCACCGCACGGCTGCTGCCGCGACTGGGCGAGCTGACCGCGGCCCGCGCGACGGCTGCGACCGAGCGGAGGCGATTGATGGGTCAGTTGCTGGCGGAGCAGTTGCCTGAGTGGCGCTGGGAGGCCCCTGAGGGCGGCTCAGCGCTGTGGATCCAGCTTCCGGACACCGACGCCCGGATCTTCGCGCAGGTGGCGCTGCGGCACGGCGTGGAGGTGGTGGCAGGCCGGGCGATGGATCCGACGGGGGAGCACGACGATCACCTGCGGCTGCCCTACAGCTATGCCCCGGAGGTGATGGCCGACGCGGTCGACCGGCTGGCCCGGGCCTGGCAGGAGTTCCGCCGGCACGGACCGGCGCCCGCGGTACCGGTGATCGTCTGACATGACGGATGGCGGCCACCCTGTCCGGGTGACCGCCATCGAAGCGTTAGGTGCGGGAAGCGCCCTCGTTGGCGCCGCGAGGCCGGGTTACCGGTCGCCCTCCGCAGGGACCGACTCGGCGGGAGTGGCTTCGAGCCGGCCCGTCTCGTCGTGGATGGTGATCGCGATGTTGCGCAGCTTCTCCGCGTGCTCCCGTCCGTGGTGGGCGCAGAAAAGCAGCTCCCCACCGCTGGTCAGGGTCACCCGAACGTAGGCCTGCGCGCCGCAGCGGTCACAACGGTCCGCAGCCGACAGGGTCGAACTCGGGGCGAGTGCTGTAGTCACTTGAGGCCTCATCTCATCTAGTTCCGTACTCACCAGATAGCAACATCCTGACATGCGGATCGCTTCCCGGTAGGTGCAGCGTGTCCGAATGTGAGACGAACCACCTGTTCCCTTATGACGCATATTGACGGGGAATCGTTTCGGATTCGGGTGATCTGCTGTTTCCAACGTGGGTCGGGCGTGTCTACTTTCACTGTGCGCTACGTGGCGGTCACTGGGTGCGCACGAACGGAGTGTCGGAGAACACGTCGATCGAGTCCGGATCGATATCTGCTGGAACACCTTTCTGTGCAACGGTATCCGTCCCCGCAACGGGATCCGTTGCTCGGGCAGTACCCAGCCGCCAATGCGATACACCAGTGCCGATACACCAGTGCCGAGACACCGGCGCCACCGGGCGGCCTTCGCGAGTTTTGGGGGTGCGGCTGCGTAGGCTGTCTGCGTGCGGTGGTTCCGGCTTCCGCGCGTTGTCTGCTTGTGAACCAGTGAAGGAGCCCAGTGGCCGCCCCGACGCCTCGCAGTACCGAGCTCGACCCGACGTACAACGCCCGTCACCTCCTCGTCCTGGAGGGGCTGGAGGCCGTGCGGAAGCGGCCGGGTATGTACATCGGTTCGACCGACAGCCGCGGTCTGATGCACTGCCTGTGGGAGATCATCGACAACGCCGTCGACGAGGCGCTGGCCGGTCACGGCGAGCGGATCGACGTCGTCCTGCACAAGGACGGTTCGGTCGAGGTCCGGGACAAGGCCCGCGGCATCCCGGTCGACATCGAGCCGAAGACGAAGCTGAGCGGCGTCGAGGTGGTCTTCACCAAACTGCACGCCGGCGGCAAGTTCGGCGGTGGGTCGTACAACGCCTCCGGTGGTCTGCACGGTGTCGGCGCCTCCGTCGTGAACGCGCTGTCCGCGCGGCTCGACGTCGAGGTGGACCGCGGTGGGTCGATCTGGACCACCTCGTTCCGGCGCGGCGTGGCCGGCGAGTTCGACAGCGAGGGCGCGGCCGCGAACTTCACCCCGGCCAAGGGGCTGCGCAAGGCCGGCCGGGCCAAGAAGGGCGTCACCGGCACCCGGATCCGGTACTGGGCGGATCGGCAGATCTTCACCAAGGACGCGACCTTCAACTACGACGAGTTGGTCACCCGGGCCCGGCAGACCTCCTTCCTGGTGCCCGGCCTCGAACTGGTGGTGCGGGACGAGCGCGGCGACGAGCCGACCGAGGAGTCGTTCAAGCACGAGGGCGGGATCAGCGAGTTCTGCGAGTTCCTGGCCACCGACCAGAAGGTGACCGATGTCGTCCGGCTGTCCGGAACCGGCCACTTCACCGAGACCGTGCCGATGCTCGACGATGCCGGCCACATGACGCCGACCGACGTCGAGCGCGACCTCGAGGTCGACATCGCGGTCCGCTGGGGCGACGGCTACGAGACCGAGTTGCGCTCGTTCGTGAACATCGTGTCCACCCCCAAGGGCGGCACCCACGTGGCCGGCTTCGAGCGCGCGCTGCCGAAGGTGTTCACCAGCGCGCTGACCGGGACCCGGCTGCTGAAGAACGGCGAGGAGGTGATCAAGGACGACGTGCTGGAGGGCATGACGTCGGTGGTCACCGTCCGGCTGGCCGAGCCGCAGTTCGACGGCCAGACCAAGGAGGTGCTCGGTACTCCGGCCGCTTCGCGGATCGTGGCGAAGGTGGTCCAGACCGAACTGGAGAGCTTCCTCACCTCGACCAAGCGCGAGCACAAGGCGCAGGCGCGCGCAGTACTGGAGAAGGTCGTCGCGGCGTCGCGGACCCGGGTGGCTGCCCGGCAGCACCGCGAGTTGCAGCGGCGCAAGACGGCGCTGGAGTCGTCGGCGCTGCCGGCCAAGCTCGCGGACTGCCGCAGCAACGATGTGGACCGGTCCGAACTGTTCATCGTCGAGGGTGATTCGGCCCTCGGTACGGCGAAACTGGCGCGGAGTTCGGAGTTCCAGGCGCTGCTGCCGATCCGGGGCAAGATCCTGAACGTGCAGAAGGCGTCGATCGGCGACATGCTGAAGAACGCCGAGTGCGCCTCGATCATCCAGGTGGTGGGCGCGGGGTCCGGGCGGACCTTCGACCTCGAGCAGGCGCGCTACGGCAAGATCATCTTCATGGCCGACGCCGACTCCGACGGCGCCCACATCCGCTGCCTGCTGGCAACGCTGTTCTTCCGGTACATGCGGCCGCTGGTCGACGCGGGCCGGGTCTACACCGCCGTGCCGCCGCTGCACCGCTTCGAGTTGACCAACCCGAAGAAGGGGCAGGACAAGTACCTGTACACCTACAGCGACGCGGAGTACCAGCGGAAGTCGGCGGAGTTGATGAAGAAGGGCGTCCGCTGGAAGGAGCCCCCGCAGCGCTACAAGGGTCTGGGTGAGATGGACGCGGACCAGTTGGCGGAGACCACCATGGACCCCCGCCACCGGACCCTGCGCCGGATCACTGTCGACGACGGCGAGGCCGCCGCCGGGGTCTTCGACCTGCTGATGGGCAACGACGTGGCTCCGCGCAAGGAGTTCATCGTCCAGGGCGCCTACGAACTGGACGAGAACCGCATCGACGTATGACCCCGAGGCTGGCCTGCTTCGATCTGGACAACACCCTGATCGATCGGGACGCGGCGTTTCGCGCCTGGGCCCAGTGGTGGGTCCAGCGCGAGGGCCTCGGCGCGGAGGCGCTCGAGTGGTTGCTGGCGAACGACGAGGCCGGGTTCCGGCCACGGCCTGAGTTGTTCGCCGACCTGAAGGAGCAGTTCGGGTTGACCGCGGAGGTGTCGGCGCTGGTCGACGCCTACGATCGCGAGCATCCGCAGTTCACCTGGGCCGAGCAGCCGGTGCTGGACGGCCTTGCCTCGTTGCGTACTGCGGGCTGGCGGGTGGCCGTGGTCACGAATGGCGGAACCCTGCAGCAAGGCCTCAAGCTCGAGCACACGGGGATCGGCGCGGCCGTGGACTTCAGTTGCGTCTCCGAGTCCGTGGGGGTGCGCAAACCCGACCCGGGGATCTTCGCCATCGCGGCGAAAGAGACCGGCGCCACCCTGGACGGCGGCTGGATGGTCGGCGACCACCCGGCCTACGACATCGCCGGTGGGATCGCGGCCGGGCTGAGCACCATCCAGATCGGCGACCACCACTCCGCCGCCCTTGCGGCGGAGTGGGTCGCCGATCATCGGTTCGGCTCGGTGCTCGAGGCCTTTCCGGTGATTCTTGCCAGTTGATCAGTTCAGGCCGTTGCGCAGCATCGCGTGCGCGCCGCGGACGATGGCGTCGCGGTTGGCCTCGTACGTCGGGTCGGTGATGGCGGTCTTGTTCGCGGTGTCGAACTGCAGGACCGGGACGTGCAGGTGCCCGGCGGGCATCGACGGGTCGAGCAGATCCCGCTGGAGGGTGTTGCGGTAGGCGACCTCGTTCGAGAGGTAGCCACCGCCGGCGCCTTCGGAGGCGATGGAGCCGGGCGTCGGGCCGAGCGGGCGGCGTACGGGCAGGGTTTCGCCGGCGGGGATCTCCAGCACCGAGGTGTTGATCCGGGTCCGGAACGGCGTGACGTCGGTGGCGGCCATCGCCGCGCTGGGCAGGCTCGCGGTCAGAAACTCGGGTCCGGGCGGCATGCTCGGGGAGACGACCGGCGCGTTGATCGTGCCGCCGCCCCAGAGGTTGTTGTTGTCACCGATCGAACTGACCGACCGGCGGCGGCCGTTGTAGACCTCCAGATCGAAGATCCCGACCCGGCCCTGGCTGGCGGTCACCACCTGGTCGGCGTGCTGCGCGCCGGCCTGGTAGTGCGGGATCAGCGCGTTCTCGACCATGTTCTCGTCGAAGTCGGTGTACCGGACCGGGAAGACGACGGTCTGCACCTCGTACGTCTTGCCGTTCACCTTCCAGCGCTGCCCGTCCAGGCTGAGCGCGTTGGCGCCGGACGGGTTGCCGATCCGGATGTCCGCGTCGAGGGTGAACGGATCGAACCCGGTGACCAGGACCTTCCGTACTCCGGGGCTGAACCGGCTGCTGGTGATTCCACGCGACGAGTACTCGAGGCTGCGGATCAGTTCGGCGCGTTCCGCAGTACCGAGGTCGAAGGCTGGCTGCCACTGGCGCAGGGCGAGGGCCATGGAGATGCGGGCCCAGTAGAGACCGCGATCATCGGTGGAGGGCAGGGCGGGAGCCGTCTGCGGGTGGTGCGCCCGGTGGATTGCGGTGCGCCAGAGCACCTCACCCTGCACGCGCACCAGGGCGGAAGCCGCGGCCCGGTTCGGGACTCGGCAGAGCAGGTGGCTGAACAGGGCGACCTGGCGGTCGAAGCCGGAGCGGGACAGGATCTCGGCGGGCACGGACGGGCCGCCGGCGACGCCGTTGTCGAGGCGCTGCTCCTCGACGGTGCCGGTGACGGACTGGTCGAGGCAGGTGCTCGTCGCGGGCGCGGAGGTCGCCGTCGGAGCGCTGGTGAGGACGGTGGTCAGCGCGAGTGAGCCGACCAGGACGAGGCGGGGAACAAGGCGTGGGCGGAGTCTCATAAGGGCTGTCTATCAGATCGGGGCCGACTCTCCGAGAGATCCGAACAGCCTTGTCTATGGCAGACAGTATGCAAGGGATTACCTTCTGAAGTGACGCCCGCCCCAGCGCCACGCTCTGTGAGGAGTCGGTTTGTGACCACCCCGTCCAGGAACAGTCCGCCCGAGACCAGCCCGCCCGAGACCAGCCCGCCCAGGAACTCTCGCCGCCGCTTCCTGGCCACCGCTTTGAGCACCACGCTCGGCGCAGGCCTGGGTGCGGCGACCCTTACCGCCTGTGCCTCGTCCGACGATTCCGTTCCCGCAGTGGGTCCAGCCAACAGCCTGCCGCCGACCTCGGTCCAGCCACCCGGCGGGCCCGGACCGGAGGCCGAGCCGCCCGTTGCCAATGGCAATGAAGCTCTGCAGCGCCTGGTCGAGGGCAACCGGCGGTTCACCGAGAACCATCTGCACCACGTCGACGAGGGCACCGAACGCCGGATCGCGGTGAGCAAGAGTCAGCACCCGTTCGCGACCGTGCTCGGCTGCGTCGACTCGCGGGTCCCGATCGAGCTCGTCTTCGACCGGGGTCTCGGCGACCTCGTCGTGGTCCGCAGCGCCGGCGGGGTCCTCGACCAGTCGGTGACGGGCAGCCTCGAGTTCGGCGTGGCCGAGCTCCACACGCCGTTGCTGATGGTGCTCGGCCACCAGCGCTGCGGCGCGGTCGACGCCACCATGAAGGCGCTCGATAGCAAGCACACTGACGCCGAGGGACAGATCGGCTACCTCGTCGAGGCGTTGGCTCCGGCGGTCCGGCAGGTCACCGGCAAGCCCGGCGACCGCCTCGCGAACGCAGTACACGCCAATGTCGATCTTGTCCTCGCCCAACTGCGCAAGTCGCCTGTGCTCGGCCCGCTGGAGAAGACCGGCAAGGTCAAGCTCGTCGGCGCGTACTACGAACTCGACACCGGCAAGGTGATCATCAGCTAGGCCCGTACTGCGCTCGGCTTGCCGGCGAGTAGACGTTGTCGAAGCGAGTCAGCGACTCCTCGCCGGTCAGGCGCTGCGGATTCCCCTGCGCCTTCGGTGGCAGGAACTCCACCAAGGGCGCCTCCACGTCGTCCAGCGCACCGGTCAGCTCGCGGACGGTCGTCTTGCACGTCAAGGTGATCCTGCCGCCCGCAGCCACGGGTGAATGGGCCGTCCAAGTCGCCGCCAGCTGTCCCGCGCGGGTGGTCCGCCGGCTCAGGCCGGTCACCTTGCGGCCGAGGGAATCCGCGGCGCCGGACACGGTCACCGACTCGAAGACGCGCCGATCAAGGGTGATCCGGATGCGCGAACCAGCCGGGATCACCCCTGGGCCGCCCGCATGCGCGGTGACGAGCGCCGGGTACCAGGCGTAGTACTGAGCGTCCCAGGACGTCTGTTGCCAGCCTGCCCCGAGCCGCACACCCCATGGCAGGCCGGCCTTGGCAGCGGGTTTGCTCAGGACTCGGGCGGTGATGGCACCGCCCGGCTCAGCAACCTGTACGCCGACCGGTTGCGGGTCCGCCACCAGATCAGCAGGGTAGCGATCAGGAGCCAGGCCGCCCGCGTGGATCACGAACTGCCCTGGCGGTAGCTGCGGCAGGCGGAACTCCAGTTGCCGGCCATGGGTCGCGCCGAAGGCGGCAGAGCGACTTTCGAGGGCGATCAGCTGGCTTCCGTGGACCAGTACCGGGCGCGGCGCGACGGAGTACAGGCGGCTGTCGTAGCTGAGGATCAGCGCGGCTCCGGCCGGTACGCCGCCCGGCGCGACGGTGAGCTCGACGCCGAGGTCAGCCGGCATCTGAACCGCCGAGCCGTCGGGTCCGTGGACGAGCCGGGCGGCCGGACGACCTTGGATGGAGGTGATGCCCCGCCGAACCGGAGGTGGCGTCGGCGTGGACGGAGGAGCTGCCTTGGCATCGGCCGGATCGAGCAGAGGCGCCGCCAGGACCGCAGTACCGGCTAGGGCGCCGGCCAGGACGGTACGGCGTTGCAGGCCGTCGGTTGAGGTCATCGGCTGCCTTCTTCCAGGAGGACGGGACGCATCATCGAGGAGGACCTTCGAAGATGGGCAACAAGTACGACGTCCAGACCGCGTGCTGGACGAGCAGAGTGGCGATCCAGACGACCACCGGCGTCAGAGCGCGGACCGACCAGGGCAGCCGGTTGACCAGGCAGGCCATCACGATCATCACGATCCCGGTCAGCACCCCCGGTACGACGAAGGCGGCGGCCTGCTCCTTCAACGGCCAGCAGGAGGCGTAGGTGCAGTTGTCGCCGGGACCGGTGAAATAGAACGTCAGCTGGCTGACCACGCCGGTCCAGCCGGCCACCACCAGACCGCCGACGCCTTGGACCACCGCGCCCCGTATCGATCCACGACTCGCCCAGAGGCGGGCAGTCGGCAGGCCGGCGGCCGCGATCATCGTCACGGAGGAGATGAGCACGCACCAGGCCCACTGACTGTCGAGGCCAGAGCCGGAGTAGGTGACGCCGTGGCCGAGCTGACTGGGATCGACCCGAGGCAGGGACGAATGAAACCCGAGGCTGAGATAGCCGAACACCACCAGGCCGACCGCAGCGACCACCAGGACCACGACCTCGGCTCGGTCCCTGGCCTTGGTCACCACGTCGTCTTCCCTGGTCGCATGGAGAGTCACTCTCTCACCCCTGGGCCGCCATCAGCCGGGCGAACGCCTGGCCGCAGATCCGCGCTTCTGCCGCGTTCGGCAGGGCATCGGCCTTGGCGGCCTGAAGCAGGAAGCTGTTGGTGATCGGGAAGTTGACGCCGCCGACGTCGATGCCGTCGGACAGCTTGACGAACGCGGCGATCACGTTGGCCTCGGAGTCGCCGAACCGGTCGGTGTAGAACTTGGCGACCCGTTGCTGGTCGCTCAGTTTCAGCAGGCCGCGCAGTGCGCCGGACATCGACAGTTGGTTGTCCTTCATCGACCGCGCGACCAGATAGGCGTCGCAGTCCGCGACCACGTCGGCCCAGCCGAAGCCGCCATCGCCACCAGGTACTCCGAGGCGCGCGCTCAGGTATTGCAGTTGATCGAGCGACGGGTTTCCTTGCCGGGCCCGGTAGAACGAACCCCACAGCTGCAACAGGTCCAGCGCCCAGCCGCCCAGGTCGCCCAAGCCGTAGTCGTCATGAGCGGTCGGAACTCCCCAGACCTCGTACCCGCGGACCGTGGCCGCGTAGTGCGGGATGTCCCGCGTGGAGGCGGGCTTGTTCGGGGTGAGCTTCTGCAACTCCTCCTCGGAGGCCATCCGGGCCAGGACCGCGTCACCTTGGTCCAGGGTCGGCGTGTACTTCGGCCACAGCCCGCTGTCGCCCTCTCCCCAGTACTCCGGCTTCTGCAGCCAGTGCGCGATGTGGGACGGGATGAAGGCGGAGTACGGCCTCAGGTTCGTGAGGAGGCTGCTCGATTGGATCAGGCCGCGTTCGCAGGCGACCTCGGCGCGGACCACCCACTCGAAGAAGGCGTCGAAGCCGGTGCCACTGGGCGAGCCGTCCCGTTCGACCGGCGGCGAGACGACCGAGGCCAGGTTCACCGGCGTGGACCGGGTCGAGACGACGTCCTTGTCGATCCCGATCGTCCGGGTGCTGCCCGGCAGTTGGGTCTGGATCTCGACGATCTGGTTGTAGTGCCACTGGGCCGGCATCGGGAAGCCCATGTTGCCGGAGAAGCCGGTGGACATGCCGGCGACGAAGGCGGCCTCGGCGAGTTCCTCCTCGTCGATGATGATCGAGCAGACGTTCCGGGTGCCGTAGACGCCGACCTTGAGATGCGCGGTGAGCGAGGTCTCGAGGGCCTCTTGCACGCCCTTGAAATAGTCCGCGACCGGCCCGTAGATCGTCTCGCCGAGGGCGTCGAAGTCGACCGAGAAGAAGACCAGGGTGTCGGTCGGCAGCCCGAGGGTGAGACACCGCTCGATCGCCTCGATGCCGTGCGTGCGGCCGTTGGCCCGGGTCATCACCTCGGGCTTGTCGTTGAACCGCTGATGGATCGGCAGCAGCTTCAGCCCGGCCGCCTTGAGCCCGTCCAGTTCGGGCGCGGTGATGAACTTGCCGGCGCCGACGGTGTAGCGGCCGACCACGGTGTAGCCGGCCGACACAGCCCCTGCGGCCTCTGCCGGGGTGAGCTGCATGTTGGTGTCGAAGCCCTTCGTGGCGATGCTCGTGTCACCCGACGAGACGAGCAACGCGCACCAGGTGCTGTAGTTGCCACCGCCGGTGACGGGGAGCTCCATGAACGACTGGAAGTTGCGGGTGTGCTCGGCGGTCGCCGCGTCGAAGGTGCCGGTGAAGGGACTGTCGTACCGGTTGAAGCGCAGTACGGCCTGGTAGAGCCGGACGAACCGCTTGGCGCCGTCGACCGATCCTTGCGACACGGTCGCCTGCGCCCGGATCCCGTCGCGGGTGCCCGGACCGAAGTTGCCGTTCGCGACGCCGTCGGCCATCCCGATCTCGTACTGCAGCCCGAACAGCATCGCGGTCTGGACCTGGCGGCCGTAGATCCCGTCGCAGGGCACGATCGCGAAGTCCGCGCGGTTCAGGTAGGTGCCGTTCAGCCAGCGCTGGACCTCCCGCACCTGGTCGGTGCCGGAGCCGATCCGGACGTAGGCGTCCATCGTCAGCAGCGAGGCCATCAGCTTCACGTCGACGTACGGGCTGGCCGCTCCGAGGCCGAGGTCGTCGCGGACCCAGCCGACCGCCGTACTCAGCGACGCGAAGGTGATGGCGGCGCCGTCGTAGAAACCGGGGTATCCCTTGCACCACAGGGCCGCGCTCAGCAGCCGGAGCAGGTTCTCCTTGGTCGTGCTGCCGTCGATCCGCCCGATCTGCGCCTTGTACGCCGCCGTCGTGGCCGGGCCGAAGCCAGACGTCACCGGCGAGATGCCGAGCTCGTGCTGCAGTCCGCGGCGCAGCCCGTACATCACCGGCCAGCCGGTCTGCCCGTCCTCCTCGAGTGGTACCCAGCCGTTGACGCCGCCATAGGTCTGATTGAGCCAGTGCTGCGCCGCTAGTACCTGGGGATCCACTGATGCACCTTCCAGCCGAGGGTCGACTGAAGTTAGCCGGTCGACCACTCGCGGTGCGAGACAACTGCAGCTACGTGCAACTGTTCAGTCGGTCACCCAGGGGAGTTCGGTGACGCGGAGGGTCGTGCAGCCGTACGGGATGAAGGTCAGGTCGTCGAGGTTGGCGTCCGACGTCGCCGGGTTCGGTGGGGGAGCGGCGGCGGCGCCGTGTTCGATCTCCCACGGAATGCGGCGGCCGCGGAGGTGGAGCCGAATCGGCGCGGCGGCGGGGGAGAACGGGTTGGCCCCGACAGTGCCGCGAGTGAGCCGGACGTGCTGCGCTACGTCGTCCGGGTCGATCGCCAGCGCGTAGTTCCACGGTGTCGTCGGGTGGACCTCCCAGGTGGCGTGCGGTTGCTCGCCGCCGATCTGGCGCCAGTCCTCACCGAGAGCCAGCGAGAACACCAGCGGCCCACGCTCGACCGCCAGCGCACCACTCGGCCGCACGACAGCCCGTACTGCGGCGTCGAGGTGCAGCCGGAGCAAGTGTTCACCCGACGCCACGAACTCGTGCACAGACCCCGCCGTCAGTGCGACCGGTTCCTCGTCATCGATCGCCAGGCTCGCCTCGACGGCCCAACCCGGTACCCGGAGCCGGACTGGGCCGGAACCACGGACGCTGATCTCGACCTGGTCCTCGAACGGATAGTTGCCCGCGACAACCACACTCAGCGTGTCGGTCTCGAAGGAGCACGGCGCGTACGACAGCGCGGTGACACCTCCGTCCGGGGACCGCATCCACAGGTGGCTGGAGAAGCGCGGCCAGCCCTGGTGACGGTTCGCAGTACAGCAGCCGAAGTGTGGTTCGAGGCCGAAGACGTTCGCGTCGGGGCCGTTGTTCGTGTAGATCCGGTCCTCGGTGACGTGGCAGATCACCTGGTTGGCCTGCTGCACGTACTGATGTGTCCACTCGTCCGGCGAGACGCTGGCCGGCAGCGCGTTGAAGGCGAGACGTTCGAACCGGTCCGTGAGCTCCTCGACCACGCCCCAGGTCTCCAGCGCCACCTCGAGCGACGCCAGGTACTCGACCACGGTGCAGGTCTCGGTCCCTTGGCTCGGGTGGAGTCCGGCCAGGTGCTCGTCGCAGCTGAACAGTCCGCTCGCCTGGCCGTGCCGGGCGTCGAGCGAGGCGATCATCGTCAGTAACAGCTCGGCAGTCGCGGGCTCGTGCCGCGACCAGACCGGCATCGCCTTCAGACCCATCGCCACGTTGACACCGTGGGAGGACAGGTGGTTGTCGTTCATCCAGGTGCCGTCGGCCGCGTCCTGGTAGGCGAGCAACGTTGCTTCCGGCACCTTCTCGGGGAAGGGCAGCGCGGCGGCATAGGCGAACCAGTCGAATCCTTGCTGATGGCACTTGGCCGCGAGCGGCAAGAGCCAGTCCTCACCGGTCAGGTCGTGCAACTGGTTGATGACCCAGACGAGATCGGTCCATCGCGACCCGGCCCACTCCTGCAGCGGCCACTCGTCGAGCATGCCGTCCAGCAGTCGGCAGAACCGTAGGGCGGCCGGGAGAACCCGCGGATCACCTGTCGCATCCAGGTGCTGCAGCAGCGCCTTGAGCACGATCACCCGCGGCCACACGTCATGGTCCGCATACGTCGCCTCGCCCGAGCGCGGCCCGAACCAGCCGTCCGGGTGCTGGTGGTCCAGGATGTGGTCGACCCAGTGCCGCACCTTGGTCTTCAGCCGCTCGTCGTCGAGCAGATAGGCGAGCGGAGTGATCCCGTCGAGCCAGTACGGGCCGCGCTCCCAGCCTTCGGCGTCGCCGCCGATCCAGCCGCTGCGGGCGACGTCCGGCCAGAACTCGTCCAGCCGGCCCGCCATCGCTGCGGCCTGCAGGCGCAGTCGTTCGAGCAGCCAGCCGCCGGGCCGGACCGAGTCCAGAGGCAACGGCTGGAGGGCAGCCGGGCGCATCAGCTGATCTGGGTGAGACGGCCGGTGTCGACGTCGTACATGAAGCCGCCGACCAGGATGTCGTCGCCGATCAGCGGGTGCTCGCGGACGGCGGCGACGTCGCGCCGCAGCGCTTCGAGCTGGTCGGGGATGACGTTGAGCGGCAGATACCCGGCGGGCTTTCCGGCCGCCGTCTCGACCTTGTCGCGCAACTCGTCCTCGGTCATCGCGGCCATCGCACAGCGGGTGTGCGGGATGACCATGATCCGGCGGACGCCGAGCAACTGGACGCCGAGGACCAGGCCGGTCATGGTCAGCTCGGTGACCCGGCCGCCCGCGCTCCGCAGTACCTTGGCGTCGCCGGGCTTGAGCCCGAGCATCTCCAGCGGCGGGATGCGCGAGTCCATACAGGTGACCACGCCGATGCCGGCGTGGGCGATGCCGTCGAAGCCGCTGTAGGCGAAGTGGTCGGCATAGTCGGCGTTGGCCGACAGCAGGTCCTCGAACCCGCTGAGCGGCGGGGTGGTCTCCGCGCTCATCGCGGAGCTCCAGGGTTCACGGTTCCGGCACGCAGGATCGTCATGTCGAAGGATTCCTTTCCGCAGGACTCCGGGCGGGGTGGATCGGCGGTCTCACTGGTCACCTCGACCGTCCAGACCCGGCCGTCGAGATGGCCGACCGTGACGGTGTCCAGGTTCTCCGCGAGGACGCTGAGCGCGTCCAGTGCGACCTCGCCAGTGAGGTTGCGGACGGCGATCTCGGCGACCTGACCGCGCCCGGTCCAGCTGGACCGGCCGCGTTGCTTGCTGAGGACGGTATCGCCGCGTTCGGCCGCGGCGAGGATGGCGGCGGCCGTCTCCACGTCGAGCCGGCCATACATGATCCCTGCGGGCAGCAGGGTAGCGGTTGGTGCGAACCGGTGCCCACCGAGGTGGCTGGACTCCCAGACCCGCCCGGGCACGCGGTCTGCCAGGCCGGCGGCGATCGGCCGCCCGAGCAATGCGCAGCACTCGTCGCGCTTGCCGTTGGTGCACACCAGCAGCACGGGCTCGGTGACGGGGGAGAGGTCCGGCAGCGATGCCATGACGGCATCGCGGTCACCGTGAGCTACCGCGTCGAGATCGAGCGCAGCGAGCGTGAGCGGGTCGGCGACGGACCCGCCGAGCAACCACGTCCGGCCGGGGAGGGTGCACGCGACGTACACCTGATGTGAGCGCGGCGGGTGGTCCGCGTGCTTGCCGGGGGAGCGGATGAGCCCGAACCGGACATCGGCCTTCTTCGCCGCGGCGTCGATCTTCGCGCCGAACTCGGGGTCCAGATGGCTCTGGATCGGCGCCTTGCGGCCCCAGGGACCGGGCTGCTCCAGCACCAGCCAGCCGGAGGCGACGGCCGCCGTACCGGCCAGTGGCTCGTTCAGGTCACGGCAGATGGTCGAGCACAGGCCCGGCCGGCCGATCGCGTCGAAACTTGGGCTCACAGCCATCACCGTACGCGAGCGGCGACGCTTCTCCTCATGACGACTCTCACCTGTGGACAGGCTCACTTTTCACGCGCTGCCGTCCGAGCAGCGGCACCGCCAGGATCGCGGCGGCGAAAGCGCAGACAGCCGCACCGGCGAAGATCGTGTGCACTTGTGAAACGGCCGCGTCCCGGAGCGCGTCGATGTACGGACGGCAGGTTGCCGGCGCCGTGGGGCAGAGGTCGTTCGGGGACGGAATGTCGGCCACGAGCGTGTAGTACCGCCTCAGACCGATCGCTGTCAGTGCCGAGACGCCCACGAGCATGCCGACCATCCGGGCCACCACCACGAGCGCGCTGACCAGACCGTGGCTGTCCGCACGCGTCGCGCCCAGGATGGCGGTGTTGACCGGTGACAGGGCCAGCCCGAAGCCGAATCCGCACACCAGCAAGGCGATGGTCGCGGGAGCGTGGTCGAGGGCGTCTCGCTCCCAGAAGGCCATCACCACGAACATGGCGCCGGCCAGTCCGAGTCCGACGCCGGTGATCAGCCCGAGCCCGTAGCGCCGGGTCAGCCATCCTCCGACGACCGCCCCGAGCGGTAGAGCGATGAGGAAGCGCAGCAGCACCAGGGCAGCAGCCAGTTGGCCGCCGCCTTGCGTAGTACGGGCGAAGACCGGTATGTCGACCAGGGCGGCGATGAGGGCGGCTCCGACGAGGAAGCTGACGAGTAGAGATCCCCAGGCCGCCTTCGCGCCGAGCAACCCGGGCGGGACGATCGCGCGCGGAGTACGGCGTTGCCACCAGGCGAAGGCGATAGCGAAGACTGCCGCGGCCACCAGCAACCACGGACCGGCGGGGGCCATCACCTCCCGCTCGGGATCAGCCGTCGCGAAGGCCAGGACCACGCCTGCGAGCGCCAGCGCCAGCAGAAGCGCTCCGGGCAGGTCCACCTGCTTCACCAAGCTTGCAAGGCTTCCTCGGCTCTTCAGCAGAACCAGAACTAGCCACAACACCGCGAGAACCAGCGTGACCAGACCGATCGGCGTCAGGAGCCGGGAGTCGCCGCTGAACGGTACGAAGGGTAGGCCAAGGGTGATGCCACTCGCTAGTCGCTCCGGGGCTGTCAGCGTGAGGCCGAGCGCTATGCAGGCCAGTAGGCCGACCGCAGCGGAAAGAGGTGGTCGTTGTCGACCGCGGAGCAGTAGCGCGAGCACAACAGCCACGGCCAGGTTCAGCCAGAAGATGTAGCGCCAGTCGGCTACCGCGAGAACAGCGGCGCCCAGTAGCGGACCAAGGACAGACCCAAGCTCCTGTACTGCGCCGACCACGCCGAGGGGGAGTCCACGTCGCTCAGGCGGCCAGAGATCCGCCACCAGAGCAAGCGTCGCCGGTACGAGCCCACCACCGCCGACGCCCTGGAGGAACCGCCCTGTCACGACCAGGGAGAGGTCGTAGGCGCCGGCCGTGATCAAGGAGCCGACGGCGAACAGCAGCAGCGCACCGACCAGTACGGGTGTCCGTCCGACCACATCGGCGATGCGGCCGATCAACGGCAGCACCGCGATGTAGCCGAGTAGGAAGCCGGACACGATCGGCGCGGCCCGCTGCAACTGGTCCGCGGACAGGCCGACGCCGGCCATCATGTCCGGCAACGCGAGCACCACGACGTAGGTGTCCGCCGCCGCGAAGGCGACCGCGACCGAGGCAAGCGTCAGCCGCGCCCGGGCACCGCTCACAGGGCACGGCTCACGGCTTGGTGATCTCTACCTGCTCGCCGTACTTGTCCAGGGTCACGTCGTAGCTGCTGGTGGCACCGTCGTAGAACGGCCCGGTGATCGTTGCCGACACCAACTGCTTGGTGGACTTGTCGATCTTGAAGCTGCTCGGGAACGCCGAATCGGCCGGTGCCTTCGGGAAGATCCCCTGCAGCGACTTGCCCTCGACCGTTCCGGTGATCTCGGTGAGCACCTTCGAGCCGTCCCGCGTCTCGCCCTTGATCGCCGGGTCCTTCAGCGTCGGAAGCAGCGAGGTCAGGCCCTTCGACGGATCCAGCAGGATCGCCGGGTCGGGCGCACCCAGACCGGCCAGTTGGGCCGCCGGCAGCTCGATGAAGCTCGGCGAGAACGGCAGCTTGGCATAGACCTTGCTGCCGACCGCCACGACCTCGGCGTCGATCGGCGAGCCGGCCGCCCGCACGGTCAGCTTGCCCTTGAAGGCCGGAGCGTGGGTCGCGACGCCGTCGCCGCTTGCCAGCGTCTGGCCGCTGTCCGGCAGGTCTCGGCCGGTCAGCACGATGTGCACGCTGGCGGCCTCGTCGATGGTCTTCTTGGCGTCGGTCAGCAGCACCACCGGGTCCTCGTCGGTCCTGCCGTTGCCGCCGTCCTCCTTCTTGTCGCTGCAAGCCGCCAGCGACACGGCCAGGACGAGCGCCGCGCCGAGCGCAGCCAGTCTCTTCATGTGCTCAGCCTGCCAGGTCCGAGGCCACGGCGGCGATCGGCTGCGCCACCGGCACGCCGGAGCCGTCGCGGCGAGGGTCCAGCGGAGGCAGGTCGACGGGAGCTCCGCTGTTCGCGCTGGCGCGGACCGGAGCGGTTCCGACAAAGGCGAGCAGCAACCCGTCCTCACCCTTGAGCAGCCGGTGACAGCGGACACCGCCGGTGCCGCGGCCCTTGCTCGGGTACTCGCTGAACGGTGTCACCTTGACCGCGCCGACCTCGGTCCCCGGCAGCGCCGAGGTTGAGCCGGAGATGGTGACGAGCTGGGACTCCTTGGCCGGGTCCACCGCGCCGAAGTAGGTGACCTTGGCTCCGGCCGTGAGTCGCACGCCCGCCATGCCGCCCGCAGTACGGCCCTGGGGGCGCACCGCGGAGGCGCTGTAGTGCAGGAGTTGCGCGTCGCTGGTGACGAAGATGAGCTCTTCCTCGCCGGTGGTCAGCTCGACCGCGCCGACCACCTCGTCGCCGTCGTTGAGCCGGATGATCTCCCACGAGTCACGGTTGCTCAGGTGGTCCGGCACGACCCGCTTGACCACGCCGGTCGCAGTACCGAGGGCGACGCCGACCGAATCGGGGTCCATCGTGGTGAGCGCGAGTGCCTTCTCGCCGGGCTCCAGCGAGACGAACTCCGCGACCGGCGCGCCACCTTGCAGGTTCGGGGCGTTGGCCGTGGTCGGGACGGCCGGCAGGTCGAGCGACTCCAGCCGGATCAGCCGGCCCGCGCTGGTGACCAGGCCGTACTGGCCGCGGGCGGTGCTCTTGATCGCGGAGACGATCGCGTCGTGCTTGGCCCGGCCGTCGCCGGTGCCGAACGGCTCGACGCCGTTGGTCCGGGCGAGGAGACCGGTGGAGCTCATCAGCACCCAGCACGGGTCGTCGGTGACCTCGAGCGGCACGGCCGCGGTCTTGGTCGCGCCCGACGACTCCAGCAGCACCGTGCGCCGCGGGGTGCCGTAGGTCTTGGCGACCTCGGCCAGCTCCTCGGAGACGATCTTCTTCAGCAGTGTCTCGTCCTCGAGGATCGCGGTCAGCTTCTCGATCAGCCGCTCGAGCTCACCCTTCTCGGTCTCCAGTTCCAGCTTGGAGAACTTGGTCAGCCGGCGCAGCGGCATGTCCAGGATGTAGTTGGTCTGCACCTCGGTCAGGTCGTAGATCTCCATCAACCGGGCGCGCGCGGCGGCGGCGTCGTCACTGGACCGGATGATCTGGATCACCTCGTCGATGTCCAGGATCGCGATCAGCAGACCGTCGACGATGTGCAGCCGGTCCTGCGCCTTCTTCCGGCGGAACTCGCTGCGCCGGCGGGTCACGTCGTAGCGGTGACCCAGGTAGACCTCGAGCAGTTCCTTCAGGCCGAGGGTGCGGGGCTGGCCGTCGACCAGGCAGACCGCGTTGATGGAGAACGAGTCCTCCAGCGGGGTCAGCTTGTAGAGCTGCTCCAGCAGCGCCTCGGGGACGAAGCCGTTCTTGACCTCGATCACCAGTTGGGTGCCGTGGGCGCGGTCGGTCAGGTCCTTGACGTCGGCGATGCCCTGCAACTTCTTGGCCTGGACCAGCGTCTTGATCTTCTCGATCACCTTCTCCGGGCCGACCGTGTACGGCAGTTCGGTGACCACGATGCCCTTGCGCCGCGGGGTGACGTTCTCGATCCGGGCGGTGGCCCGCATCTTGAAGCTGCCGCGGCCGGTCAGGTAGGCGTCCTTGATGCCTTCCAGCCCGACGATCTTGCCGCCGGTCGGCAGGTCCGGGCCGGGGATGAACCGCATCAGGTCGTCGAGGTCGGCCGACGGCGTCTTGATCAGGTGCCGCAGCGCCTGGACCACCTCGACCAGGTTGTGCGGGGCCATGTTGGTGGCCATCCCGACCGCGATCCCGGCCGCGCCGTTGACCAGCAGGTTCGGGAAGGCAGCCGGCAGCACCGACGGCTCTTCCTCGCGGCCGTCGTAGTTCGGCTTGAAGTCGACGACGTTCTCGTCCAGGCCGTCCGTCATCGCCAGCGACGGCGGCGCCATCCGGCACTCGGTGTACCGCATCGCGGCCGGGCCGTCGTCGAGCGAGCCGAAGTTTCCGTGCCCGTCGATCAGCGGCACCCGCATCGACCAGGGCTGGGCCGTCCGGACCAGGGCGTCGTAGATCGCGCCGTCTCCGTGCGGGTGATACTTACCCATCACCTCACCGACGACACGGGCGCTCTTCACGTGCCCGCGGTCGGGGCGGATGTTGTTCTCCGCCATCGAGAACAGGATCCGGCGCTGGACCGGCTTCAGCCCGTCCCGGGCATCCGGCAGCGCCCGGGAGTAGATCACCGAGTAGGCGTACTCCAGGAAGCTGCTGCGCATCTCGTCGGAGACGTCGACGTCGAGGATGCGCTCCTCGAAGTCCTCGGGTTCGGCGGTGGTCTTGGTACGGCGTGCCATGCGGGTCTACAGGCTCCTCGGTCCAGCAACTCTTTCCAGACGCGCCGCGGCGGTCCGGCGGCAGGGCCCATTGTCCCTGGTCACCGGCTCCGCAGCCGGGAGCGACCCGGTGTCGGCGGCGATTGACGGCCAACCGTACGCCCCACCGGGGACAGGAAGCGGCAGCCGCTCCCGGAAATCGATCCCGGAGCGGCTGCCGCCCTCTTCACCGTTCTTCGCCGCGATGGCGCCCTGGCTGCTCACCGGCGGCACCCGCGGCGGACCTGATCCGTGGCCGGCTCAGGTCTCCTGGTCCGGTGGTTACCAGATCTTGTCGTCCGGGGTCGGCTCGCTGGTGATCCGGACCGAGCCGGTGTCGTCACCGGTGATCCGGACCGAACCCGGCTCGTCGGCCGTGATCCGGACCGAGTCGGCCGCCGCGGCGACCGGGACGGCGAGCAGACCCGCGGCGAGCAGACCGCCGATGACGACGCTGCGCTTGCGCATGGATACTCCTTTCCTGACTGCCGGCCCGGCTGGGCCGGCCCCGCGATCGTGGTCCCGCGGCGGGTCGCCCGGGCGCAGTTAGATGGCGCTCTAATCGTTGGCGGGGCGGGTATCGGTCTGCTACTCCACCGCCGCCGCCGGGTGCGACTGCCGCAGGATGAAACTGGTCGGCGCCAACGCGGCTCCGACCGCCAGCCCCAGACAGACCACGCCGATCCCGAGCAGCGTCACCCACGGGATGGTCGTGGGCACGTCCGTCATCCCGTCCGTCATCGCGTGACGGATCAGCACCCCGACCGTCACCGTGATCACCGTGCCGAGACTGAGCGCGACCGCGCCGACCAGCGTCGACTCCCACAGCACCATCCGGCGGATCTGTGCCGGCGTCGCGCCGAGCAGCCGTGAGGTGATGAACTCGTGCCGTCGCTGCAGGCTGCCCATCAGCAGCGTGTTGGCGATCGCGATGGCGCTGTAGAACGCGGCCGGACCGAGCAACAGGATCAACCCGAACTGGTTCCCCTTCCGGAGGTCGTCCTCCTGGGTCCGCTCCCACTCAGCAGCCGGTACCGCGTCGGCTCCGGTGCCCGCGAGTTGCTCGTCCAGCGCCTTCACCAGCGCGGCCGGGTCCACTCCATCGCCGGGCTGCACGAACCATCGGCTCGGGGTCGCCTCCGGGGCATGCTTGCGGGCGAACTCGAGTGGGACGATCATCGCGGCGTTCACCTCGGCGGCGGTCCGGAGGATCGCGACCACCCGGAGTCGCGCGGTGGACCTGTCGGTGAGGGTCACGCTGATGTCGTCACCGAGGTCGTAGTTCTCGAAGCCCGCCATCTCCTTGCTCAGGGCAACCGTGTCGCCGCGCAGGTCGCCGAGATCGCCCGAGGCCGGCACCAGCGCCCGGGTCCGCGCGGCCACGGCCGGGTCGACCCCTTCCGCGTCGTCGAGTTCGGCGTCATCGCGGTCGGTCCGGATGACACCGAACGGGATCGCCCCGTCGACCAGCCCGACGCCCGCGGTCGCACGAATTCGCTCGTCGATCGCCCGCCCGGCCGAGGCGCCTGAGCCGGTCGCCTCCGGGGCGGTGACGACGATCGGCGCGCGGACGGTGTCGCGGATGGTGACCGTGGAGGCGTCCGCGGCGAAGCTCAGCGTCAGGACCATCGAGCCGGCGATGGCCGAGATCCCGAGGATCGGCGCCGCGAGAGACGCGCTCCGCCGGGGTGCGGCGACGACGTTGCTCCTCGCGAGGCGGCCGGACACGTCGGTCCAGGCCACCAGCGGCAGCGCCCAGAGCCGCCCGATCCACGGCACCACCAGCGGCGCGAGCAGGGTGAGCGCGATGACCAGCAGCATCGGCGTGAACATCGACAGCGGGATGACAGCCTCGCCCGTCCCCGGCCGGATCAGCGCCAGCAGCGTGATCGACCCGGCCAGGAACAGCAGCCCGAACACGACCCGCACCGGCCCGATCCGCGGCGGCTCCAGCGCCGCCTCCCGCAGCGCGTCGACAGGTCCCACCTTCCCCGCCCGCCGAGCGGCCGACCGGGCCCCGAGCATCGCCACCACCAGCCCGGCGACGATCGCGATCGCGAGCGGCACCCAGGGGCTCGCCGGTTCCAGCTTCACCGGGGCGAGTTCGGAGTACGACGCCTTGGCCAGCAGCAGGGGAGTGGCCAACTGAGCCAGTACTGCGCCCGTCACGGCCGCGGCAAGCGCAACCACGAACGCCTCACCGAGCACCATCCGCCGGACCTGCCGAGGCGTCGCCCCGATCAGCCGGAGCAGCCCGACCTCGCGACGGCGCGACGCTACCGCGAAGGCGAAGGTGCTCGCGATCACGAAGACCGTGATGAAACCGCAGAGCACCCCGACGATGCTGAGCACGACCTGCAGGCCGGAAACGTCCGCAGTGTCCACTGGGACCCGGACGGTGGTAGGCGGATCCGCGTTCGGCAGGTTGACGGTGATGCTCGAGCCGGTCGGGCCGTCGTACGCGACGGTGGCGGCGGTCGCGGTGGCGGCCAGGCCGAGCAGGAACACGCCGACGGCGAGGGCGACGAACGACCCGGTGTACAGGGGCAGGTGGCGGCGTACGGTCTGACGGCTGAGGAAGAACATCAGCGCTCCAGCCGGCTCATGGCGGCGGCGATCTGGGCCGGGTCGCCGTGGTCGAGGGCACCGGCGACCAGGCCGTCGGACAGGAACAGCACCCGCTGGGCATGAGCCGCGGCGACCGGGTCGTGGGTGACCATCACCACGGTCTGGCCACCGCGATCAGTTGCTTCCCGCAACAAGCCGAGGATCTGCCGGCTGGTGCCGCTGTCGAGTGCGCCGGTCGGTTCGTCGGCGAAGAAGACGGCCGGCTTGGTGATCAGCGCCCGGGCGATCGCGACCCGTTGCTGCTGGCCGCCCGACAGCTCGGCCGGCCGGCGCTTGGCCTTGCCTTCGAGGCCGACCCGGTCGAGCACACCGAGCACCTCGTCGCGCCGCGGCCGGCGTCCGGTCAATCGGACCGGCAGCGCGACGTTGTCGTAGACGGTGAGCGAGGGCAGCAGGTTGTAGGCCTGGAACACGAAGCCCATCTGCTGTCGGCGCAGCTTGGTCAGCGCGACCTCGCCGAGTCCGTTCAGGGCGACGCCGCCGAGCGTGACGGTGCCGTTGGTCGGCTTGTCGAGCCCGGCCGCGCATTGGAGCAGGGTCGACTTGCCGGAGCCGGAGGCTCCCATCACGGCGGTGAAGGAGCCGCGCGGGAAGTGGTACGTGACGCCTCGCAGGGCCTCGACGGAGCCGGCCTTGGATCGGTACGTCTTGCTGATGCCGTCCAGAAGCAGGGCGGGCGGTTCGCTCGGTGCGACGGTGGGGCGCGTCGGCGCGGTGCTGGTCATGGTGTCAGCAAACCCGGATCCGGACGCCCTTTCCCTGGTCCGGGAGAGAGACTTGCGGTAGCGCGCACGCTACCGACTCGGGGCCTTTCGCGGCCCTAGGGTTGAGCGGGTGGAGAGACCGGACACGGCGTGGACAGCGCTGGCCACGAGACGCTTCCTCGTCTCGTCGTGGCCCTGGCGCAGCTACGCCTACCTGCTGAGTTCGGTGCCGGTGAGCGTGCTGACCATCGCCGTCCTGGTGGTGTCCGCGGCACTGAGCGCCGTGCTCAGCCCGGTCCTGATCGGGATCGCGATGATGACGGCGTTCCCGTTGTTCGGGGTGGTGATCGGCGCGGTCGAGCGGTGGCGGAGCCGGCTGATGGTGCCCGGCGGCATCCCGAGCCCGCACGCGGCGATCCCCGACTCGTACACCCGGCGCGAGCGCCGCCGGTACCGCCGGCGGGAACGGGCGTCGCTGCGCGCCCTCGGGTACGGCGTACTGCACGGCATCTTCATCTGGCCGATCAACGCGTTGCTCGCCGGGATCAGCGTGACCGTCCTCGGAATCACGCTGGCCGCGCCGGTGATCGCGAGCACCGAAGAGCTGGGGATGGGGCCGTGGATCCTGGACAGCGTGGGGGAGGGGACCTTCTTCCTGCTCGTCTTCGGGCCGGTCTTCTACGTCGTCAGTTCTTATCTGCTCGGGGTTCTGGCGGCGGCCGAGGCCTCGCTGGCGACGGCGCTGCTCGGGCCGCGGGAGGACGAGTTGCGGCGGAACGTGGCGGAGTTGCGGCGGTCGCGGCTGGATCTGGTCGACGCGTTCGAGACGGAGCGGGCGCGGATCGAACGGCATCTGCATGACGGGGTTCAGCAGCGCCTGGTCGGATTGACGATGACGCTGGGGCTGGCTGAGCTGGATCTGCCCGAGGGCGAGGGACGCCGGTTGGTGGTGAAGGCTCACGGTGAGGCCGAGGCGGCGCTCGCGGATCTGCGGGAGGCCGTGCGGGGGATTCATCCGCGGGTGCTGGTCGACCACGGGCTGGAGGCCGCAGTACGGGAAGTGGCTGATCGGAGCCCGCTGCCGGTGAGCGTGCGGATGGCGTTGCCGGACAGGTTGCCCGCGCCGATCGAGGCCGCGGCGTACTTCGTGGTCAGCGAGGCGCTCGGCAATGTGGCGAAGCACGCGCAGGCCGAACGGTGTGAGGTGGAGGGCTGGGTCGCCGGCGACCGCTTGGTCGTCACGATCACGGACGACGGCATCGGAGGCGCGATCCTGGCCCCGCCGCCGGGCTCCCCCCGGGCGGGCGGTGGTTCGGGTGCGGGTGGGACGGGGCTGGCCGGGTTGGTGACGAGGTTGGACGCCTTGGGAGGGACACTCGACCTGAGCAGCCCACCTGGTGGGCCGACCCGCTTGAGGATGGAGTGCCCGTGCCGGCTCGACGACTGAGCATCGTCCTGGCTGAAGACTCGTTGCTGCTCCGCGAAGGTCTGGCGAGCATCCTGGACCGTGCCGGTCACGAGGTCCGCGATGCCGTCGGCGACGCGGACACCCTGCTCGCGGTGGTCCGCAAGGAACCACCCGACCTGGTGATCACCGACGTACGGATGCCGCCCGGGCACAGCGACGAAGGCCTGCGGGCGGCCGCCGAGATCCGGGCGGACTTCCCCGGTATCGGGATCCTGGTGCTGTCGCAGTACGTCGCCGACGCCTACCTCTCCTCCTTGCTCGAGACAACGACCGGCGGGATCGGGTATCTGCTGAAGGACCGCGTCGGGCACGTGACGGAGTTCCTCGCGTCGCTCGACCGGGTGGCGGACGGTGGCACCGTCGTGGACCCCGAGGTGGTCCGCCAGTTGCTGGCCCGGCGCCGTGACGACGGCCCACTCGCGGCGCTGACACCCCGCGAGCTCGAGGTGCTCGCACTGATGGCGGAGGGACGGGTCAACTCGTCGATCGCGGACCAACTGGTGGTGAGCGAGGCCGCGGTACGCAAGCATGTCGGCAACATCTTCGCCAAGCTGCACCTGGACGACGGCCTCGACCGCCGGGTGTCCGCGGTACTCACCTATCTGCGGAGTTGAGCGGCGAGAGAGGATGCCCGTATGAGCTGGGCTGACGAGAGTGACATCCGCGAGATCCTCGCCGACTGCCAGACCTGGGCAGTGGTGGGCCTGTCGAACAACACCAGCCGAGCGGCGTACGGCGTGGCGCGGTTCCTGCAGTCGCACGGGAAGCGGATCGTGCCGGTGCACCCGTTCGCGCAGACGGTGCACGGCCAGCAGGGCTACCTGACGCTGGCCGACATCCCGTTCGAGGTGGACTGCGTGGACGTGTTCGTCCGGTCCGAGTTGGCCGGGCCGATCGCGGACCAGGCGGTGGGAATCAACGCGCGCGCTGTCTGGTTCCAGCTGGATGTAGTGGATCCGGACGCCTACGCCCGGACGACCGCGGCAGGTCTGACGATGGTGATGAACCGCTGCCCGGCGATCGAGTGGGGACGGCTGGGTCCGGCTGCCTGACCTGGACGACACCTACAGCTCGAGAGGCCAAGATATGTTCAGCATCGACACCTCGACCGACTTCGGCGCCCGGATCACGAAGCAACTGGACAACGAACAGGTCCTGTGGCTGACCACGGTCGGCAAGTCCGGCACCCCGGCCCCGAATCCGGTCTGGTTCCTCTGGAACGGCAAGGAGGTGCTGATCTTCAGCCAGTCCGGCAAGGCCAAGGTCCACAACGTGGTAGCCAACCCGCGTGTCGCGCTCAACTTCAACGCCACCCACACCGGCGGCGACGTCGGCGTCCTCACCGGCGACGCGGTGGTCGACGAGTCCCACTCCACCGCCGAGGAACTCGACACCTACAACACCAAGTACGCCGAGGGGCTGGCCGGCCTCAACATGTCCACGGACCAGTTCCACGCCGACTACCCGGTGCTGATCCGCATCACCCCGGACAAGCTTCGCGGCTTCTAGTACGGCGCCGGGATAGTACGGCGCCCGAAGCAGGCCCCGCGGAGGCGTGTCCGCCGCGGGGCGCGGGTCGCTACGGCGCGACTCAGTTCAGGTAGCCCTCGACCACGTCGGCCGAGCGGGCCTTGGCGGACTCGGGGTCCTCGCCGAACTCGCGCTTGGCGCGGCGCTGCCGGAGCAGGTCCCAGCACTGGTCGAGCTCGACCTCGAGCGCGCGCAGCCGGGTGCGCTCGTCGTCGTCGCTGGTGCTGCCGGAGGCGTGCTTCGTGCGGAGCTCGTGCTCCTCGGCCACGAGTTCGTCGATGCGGCTGAAGAGGCTCTTGTCATCGGTCATACGGAAACGGTACGCCCGTCCGGCAGCGAGGCACGCGCCAGCAGTTCGGTGGTCATCAGAATCGCGAGTGCCTCTGCCGCGACCAGCCCGATCAGTACGACGAGCTGCAACGCCGCCGCCGCGGTCGGTGACGCGCCTCCCAGCACCATCCCCACGAAGGCGCCGGGCAGCGTCACCAGACCGACCGTACGGGTCTGATCGAGCGCCGGCAGCAGAGCGTCGCCGGCCGTCGGGCCGGCCACCAGCTTGAACGCGTCGGGCGCCATCAACCCGATCGACAGCCCGGCCTCGTACTCGCCGAAGCGACCCCCGTACTCCGACAGCAACCGCCGCCCGGCGAGCGTGGTCGCGTTCATCGCGCCGCCGATGATGATCCCGCCCATCGGCAGCAGCGTCTCCGGATTCCGCGGCACCACCCCCGGCAGCAGGAGCAGCAGCAGGACGACGCCCGCCCCGCCGCCGATGGCCAGCGCGCAGAACGCGAACTGACCAGGGACCGCCGCCGTCGACCGGATCCGGCGGGTGCTGGTGATGGTCGCGACGACCAGCATCACCGCGATGAACGCGAGGGCTCCCAGGGTCGACTGCAACGCGAAGCCGACGACCAGCCCGACGGCCGCGAGCTGCAGAACCGCCCGCAGCGCGGCCGTGACGATGCCCTTGTCGTGCCGCAGCGACGCGTACCGGGACGCGAGGACGGCGATCGCCACCAGCAACGGCAGGACGACGATCGCCGCGATGCCGAGCCCGGTGTCGTGTGACATCGGACCATTCCAGCACGGGGTACGGACAAACCCGTGGAACCGCCCGGGTCAGGACTCCTTGAAGTCGGCCTCGTCGTAGGCGTGCTCGGCCGGCTCGCCGCTGTCCACCTTCGCGGCCTCGTCGGCGCGCAGCTCGACCCGGCGGATCTTGCCGGAGATCGTCTTGGGCAGCTCGGCGAATTCGATCCGCCGGATCCGCTTGTACGGCGCCAGTTGGTCCCGGCAGAACCGCAGGATCTCCGCGGCCAGCTCCCTTGACGGCTCGTGCCCGGCAGCCAGTACGACGTACGCCTTGGGTACGGCGAGCCGGACCGGATCAGGTGACGGGACCACCGCGGCCTCGGCGACGGCCGGGTGCTCGATCAGGACCGACTCGAGCTCGAACGGCGAGATCCGGTAGTCGCTGGCCTTGAACACGTCGTCCGAGCGGCCGACGTAGGTGATGTAGCCGTTCTCGTCCCGGCTGGCGACGTCGCCGGTGTGGTAAAAACCGCCGCGCATCGCCTCGTCGGTGAGGTCCTTGGCGTCGCGGTAGCCGCGCATCAGCGGCACGGGCGGGGGAGCGAGTTCGATGCAGATCTCGCCGTCGTCGCCGATCTCGTCGGTGGCTGGGTCGACCAGGGCGATCGAGTAGCCCGGCAGTGGCCGGCCCATCGACCCGAGCTTGACCGGCTGACCCGGCGGGTTGCCGATCTGCGCGGTCGTCTCGGTCTGGCCGTAGCCGTCCCGGATGGTGATGCCCCAGGCGTTGCGGACCTGCTCGATCACCTCGGGGTTGAGCGGCTCGCCCGCCGAGATGCACTCGCGGATCGCGACCTCGACGGCCGAGAGGTCGGCCTGGATCAGCATCCGCCAGACGGTCGGCGGTGCGCAGAAGGTGGTCACGCCGTACGTCTGCAGGACCTGCAGCATCTTCTCCGCGTCGAACCGCGTGTAGTTGTAGAGGAAGACCGTCGCGCCCGCGTTCCAGGGCGCGAACACGTTGCTCCAGGAGTGCTTGGCCCAGCCGGGTGACGACACGTTGAGGTGGACGTCACCGGGCTGCAGGCCGATCCAGTACATGGTCGACAGGTGACCGACGGGATAGCTGACCTGGGTGTGCTCGACCAGCTTCGGCTGACTCGTCGTACCCGAGGTGAAGTAGAGCAGCAACGAGTCGTCCGCAGAGGTGTCCACCTCCGGCACCGGGCCGTCGTACTCACGTGAATCGTCGTAGTCGAGCCAGTTGTCCACAGCTCCGCCGACGCTGACCCGGAGGCAGTGATCGGCGATACCTTCATAACGCGGAGCATCCGAACTGCTCGTCACCACAACCCGTACTCCGCCGCGCGTGATCCGGTCCGCCAGGTCCGCGTCGGTCAGCAGGGTGGTCGCCGGGATCATGACGGCGCCTGCCCGGATGCAGGCGAGCATCACCTCCCAGAGCGGGACGGTGTTGCCCAGGACGATCAGGACCCGGTCGCCCGGCTGGAGCCCGGCCTGGGTGAGCCAGCCGGCCACCTGGCGGGAGCGCTCGGCCATCTCCGCGTAGGTCAGCGAATTGACCTCACCGTCCTCCTCGACGATGGTCAGCGCTGGGACCTCCGCCTGCTCGACGGCGAGCGCATCGAACCAGTCACGGGCCCAGTTGAACCGGTCGAAGCCCGGCCAACTGAAGTCGCGGTACGCGGTCTCGTAGTCCTCGCGATGCGCGACCAGGAAGTCGCGGGCCGCACGGAACGTCCGGGTGTTGTCCGAGGTGCTCTGTTCCTCGCTCATGCCCGCACTATTGCCCAGCCCGGTGCCTGCGGCAATCGGGACGCGCGGCGCTGACGGCGGGCAGCGGATAGCCGACAGCGGCGAGCTGACCGGACGATTCGTGGCGATTGGACAGGCGGCCTGGCTTCGAACTACAGTCGAACACATGTTCGAACCCTGGTCTTTCCCGTGGGTCCGCTGGCCTCGCCGCCGCCGGACGGCCTCAACCTCAGCTGGAGGTCCGCCTTCGCCGTCAGCTGAGGTTGACGGCCAGGACTGTTCCGACGAGGACGACCGGGACCAGGGTGAGACCGCGCCACAGGAACGACCACCAGGAGATGTGGACGCCGGCCGCGACACAGCGGTCGCGCCAGAGGAGGGTGGCCAGCGAGCCCCAAAGGGTGAGCAGGCAGTCGCAGTTCACCCCGATCAGCAGCAGCATCATCCGGTGGCCTTCCGCGGCCGCCACAGGTTCCATCGCAAGATAGGCCGGCAGGTTGTCGACCGCGTCCGCGCCGAGTGCGGCCGTGCCGGTCAGACGCAGGTCCGCGGCCAGCCCACTCGGAGCGAGACCTGCCACGTCGCCGAGTAGTCCCTCGAGCCCGTGGGCGGTCAAGGCCACGGGCCGCACGCCGGCATCCTCAGCCCGCCTTCGCCTTCGCCTTCGCCTTCGCCCTCGCTCGTGGTGATGCGCCGGTTGCTGAGCGGATGGTGGTCGACGTGTTCGAGAAAGTCCATCGGCCGATCGATCATCGAGCCCGACATGCCACCTTCCTTGAGAAGGTGACAGCTTCACCGAGGACGGACAGGTGCGCGCTCCATGATGACAGCGGCAGCAACGGCAGCCGACCGCGCCGTTGAGTACGCTGGCGGCGTGACAGCGCCGGAGCAGCCTCAGCGACCGGTTCAGTACGTCGTGGAGTACCCCGAGGGGTATCCGGCGGTGTACGAGGCCGATGTGGTCCTGCGGGACGGGGCGACAGCCCACCTGCGGCCGATCACGCCGAGTGATCCGGATCTGCTGGTGGCGTTTTACGCGCGCGTCTCCGAGCAGTCGAAGTACTACCGCTTCTTCGCGCCCTATCCGCAACTCTCGGACCGGGATGTGGCGCGGTTCACCCAGGTCGACTACGTGGACCGGCTCGCGCTGATCGTCACCGTCGGCGACGAGATGATCGGCGTCGGCCGGTACGAGCGGACCGGTCGGCGAACGGCCGAGGTCGCCTTCCTGATCGAGGACGCGCACCAGGGGCGGGGCCTCGGGCAACTGTTGCTCGAGCACCTGGCCCAGGCCGCCCGCGAGCACGGCATCACCCGGTTCATCGCCGAGGTGCTGCCGGACAACCGGAAGATGATCACCGTCTTCACCGAGGCCGGCTACAAGGTCGCCCGGGAGTTCGAGGACGGCGTGATCATGGTCGAGTTCGACATCGCGCCGACCGACACCTCGTTCGGTGTGATGCAGGCCCGCGAGCAGCGGTCCGAGGCGTTGTCGATCGCCCGGCTGCTGACGCCGGCCGGAGTCGCCGTGATCGGCGCCAGCCGCCGCGAGGGCACGATCGGCAACGCGCTGCTGCGCAACCTGCGCGACGGCGGCTTCCCCGGCCAGTTGTACGCGGTGAATGCCGACACCAAGGCGAGCGAGATCGACGGCGTCCCGGCGTACCCGACGATCCGCGACATCGAGGGGACCGTCGACCTGGCCGTGGTCGCGGTCAAGGCCGATCAGGTCGCCGACGTGATCGTCGACTGCGCGTTCAAGGGCGTCCGCGGTCTGGTCGTCGTGTCCAGCGGGTTCGCCGAGATCGGCGACGAGGGCCGCAAGCGGCAGCGGCACCTGGTCGGCCTGGCCCGGTCGTACGGGATGCGCGTGATCGGCCCGAACGCGCTCGGCGTGATCAACACCGCGCCCGGCGTCTCGCTGAACGCCACCCTGTCGCCGCTGATGCCGAGCCGCGGCCGGGTCGCGTTCTTCTGCCAGTCCGGCGCCCTCGGTGTCTCGATCCTCGCGGACATGGTCGGCCGTGGACTCGGCCTGTCCACCTTCGTCTCGGCCGGCAACCGCGCCGACGTGTCAGGCAACGACCTGATGCAGTACTGGTACTCCGACGAGGCGACCGAGGTCGTCCTGCTCTACCTGGAGTCGCTCGGCAACCCGCGCAAGTTCAGCCGCGTCGCCCGCCGGCTGGCCGGCCGCAAGCCGGTGATCGCGCTGAAGACCGGCCGCGCCACCCAGGGCGTGCCGCTCGGCCACACGGTCCGCCGCAGTCAATTGCCGTCGGCAACCATCGACTCACTGTTCCGGCAGAGCGGCCTGATCGGCGTGGACACCCCGGGCGAACTGTTCGACGTCGCCCAGTTGGTGGCGCACCAGCCGCTGCCGAAGGGCCGCCGGGTCGCCATCGTCAGTAACTCCGACGCCCTGACGCTGCAGGCCCTGGACACGATGGCGGGCTGCGGGCTCGCGGTCGCCGGTGAAGCGCACACGCTCAACGCCGAGGCCTCGGCTGCCGACTTCGACGCGGCCCTGCGAGAGGTGTTCGCCGACGACCAGGTCGACTCGGTCGTGGTGATCTTCACCCCGCCGGTCCAGTCGAACGGTGCCGAGGTCGCGCAGGTGCTCGCCGCCGCGGCCGCCGGTTCCGAGAAGCCGGTCCTGTCCACGTTCCTCGCCTCCCGCCGGGTGCCCGAGGAACTCCGGGTCGCCGACGAACACGGCGGCGCCGCCCGCGGCTCGATCCCGTCGTTCTCGTCTCCGCAGTACGCCGTGGGCGCGCTCGCCAAGGCCACCCAGTACGCCGAGTGGCGGCGTCGCGCCGACAGCAGGATCCCCGAGTTCCCCGACATCGACACGGTCGGCGCCGAGGACTTCGTCGCGGAGTTCCTGCAGCGCCATCCGCACGGCGCCGACCTGGACGACGCGGATCGGCAGCGGCTGCTGAGCTTCTACGACATCAGCGTGCTGCCCGCGTTCCCCGTGCTCTCGGCCGACGAGGCGGTGGCCAGAGCGGCTGACCTCGGGTTCGAGGTGATCCTCAAGGCGACCGCCGAGCAGTGGCGGATGCGCCCGGACCTGGCCGACATCTGGCGCCACATCCACGACGAGGACGACATGCGCGAGGCGTGGGCCGAGATGACCCGGACCTTCGGGGTGGCGTCGGATCCGGGGCGGGCGCAGTTCGTCGTACAGAAGATGGCGCCGCCCGGAGTACCGGTGGTGATCTCGGCGCTGGAGGACGTGGCGTACGGGCCGGTGGTGACGTTCGGGTTGTCCGGGGTGGCGACGGACCTGCTCGGCGACCGCTCGTACCGGATGCCACCGCTGACCACAGTCGACGCCGCCGAGATGGTCGGCGAGGTCCGCGCCGCGCCGCTGCTCTACGGCTACCGCGGTTCCGACCCGGTCGACATCCCGGCGATCGAGAACCTGCTGCACCGGGTCTCCCGGCTGACCCTCGAACTCGAGGAAGTCGTCCGCCTCGACCTCCGCTCGGTCCTGGTCGCCGCCCAGGGCGCGACCGTCCTCGACACCTCCATCCGCATCGCCCCCAACGAAAAACCACGCCAGGACACCCCGGCCCGCCGCCTCACGTGACGCCCGTCGAGGCCGCCTAGCCTCAAGCCGGGCGTTGGTAGACGCTGTCGGTGCGGGTCAGGAGGCCGTAGTCGACGAGCAAGCGGCGGAGGGCGGCGTGGTCGGAGTGCCAGGTGTTGAGGATGGCGTTGACCTCCGGCTCCGGGTAGCTACGGCCGGGCTCGAACGAGTTGACGAGGTACTCGAGCACGATCCGGGTCTTCGCCGGGAACGTCGGGAAGCCCGTCAGCCGGCCGTCGCGGATGAAGGCGCGGAGGAGGTTGTCGCGGGCCGGATCCGGATCGAGCGGCTCTCGCTCCGGTCGGGCGCGGACCGCCTCCTTGAAGATCTCCTCGTCGGCGCGCAGTCCGTCACCGGCGGCTGTCAGCAGGCCGGTCTTGATCAGCCGCTGGACAGACTTGTGGACCGCCGCGTGGTCGAGTCCGGTGATTCCGGCGATCTCCTCCGGGCTGCGCGCGCCGAGGACGACGGCGGAGTACGTCCGCAGTCGCGACGGTTCGGCCAGTGATCCACAGAGCAGGTCGGCGTTCATGCCATTCACCGTAAGGTCGGTGGCAACTGGATTTCCCCGGATGCTAGACAGAGCCCATGACGACTGAGCAGCCCGGCCCGCACAACGCGATCACCGACGTCCCGGGCGTGCTGGTCGGCCAGGTCGAGCGCCTCGACCCGCCCTACCTGACCGGTACTACGGTCGTGTACCTGCCGAGTACCGCGGTCGCCGGCGTCGATGTGCGCGGTGGGGCGCCCGGCACCCGCGAGACCGACCTGCTCGATCCCGTCAACTCCAACCCGGGCGCGAACGCGATCGTCCTGACCGGCGGCAGTGCGTACGGCCTGGAGGCTGCCTCGGGGGTGATGGCGTGGCTCGAGGAGCAAGGGCAGGGTGTGCGGGTCGGGCCGGGGGAGCGGGACGTCGTACCGATCGTCCCGGCGGCGGTGATCTTCGACCTCGGCCGGGGCGGTGGTTTCCAGGCCCGCCCGGACCACGGCTGGGGCCGCAGCGCGATCGAGGCTGCAAGCAACGGTCCCGTTGCCGAGGGCAACCATGGCGCCGGAGCCGGGGCAAGAGCGGGCGATCTCAAAGGCGGTGTCGGCACCGCAAGCATCAGACTGCCAGACGGCACGACCGTCGGCGCCCTGGTCATCGTCAACGCCGTCGGCTCCGCCGTAGATCCCCAAGGCCGCCTCCTCGGCAGCCCGTACGGCCTGGCCGAAGAGTTCGCAGACCTGCGAACTCCCACCGAGCCACCACCCAACCTCCCCGACCACGCAACGCCGGCCGCGCCGGCGCCGCCTCCGCCGGAAGGGCCAGGGACGCCCCCGCCGGGTGAGCCGACGCCGCCCTCACCGGGAGGGCTGGGTGAGCCGGCGCTGCCACCCGGACGGGCCGAGCAGGCGGCTCCGGTGATGAACACCGTGATCGCCGTGGTGGCGACCGATGTGCCGCTCGACAAGGCCGCGGCCAAGCGGATGGCGATGGTTGCTCACGACGGCCTCGCACGCGCGATCGACCCTGTGCACACCCTCCTCGACGGCGACGCGATCTTCGCGGTCTCGACCGGGCAGCCACCTCGCCTCAGCGTCACCGACCCGGCCGCGCTGAGCCGGCTGGAGACAGTCTTCGCGGCCGGCGCGCGGACCCTGGCGCGCGCCATCGTCCGCGGAATGCTGGCGGCCGAGACCGTCGAAACCCCCGCGGGCAAGCTCATCAGCTACCGGGACGCCTACCCCTCCGCCGTACGACCGGAGTAGTACACGGACCACCCGGAAGACGTCGAAAGACGCGCCGAGAACCGGTCCGCAGGCCGACGCTCCAAGGCTCGCTTCGCGAAAGCCTTCGGATATGAGCTTCCCGAGTCCCCAGACGACCTACCAGCAACCAACTCAGCCGCAACCGCCTGTCCTCGCCGGCCGCGGCCTCGTCAAGTACTACGGCCAAGTGGTCGGCCTCGCCGGGGTGGACGTGGCCGTGAGGGCGGGGGAGGCCCTCGCCGTGATGGGCCCGTCCGGCAACGGAAAGACCACCCTCTTGCACGTCCTGGCCGGCATCCTCAGTCCCGACCAGGGCGAGGTTTGGCTGGCGGGCGAACGGGTCGACCAACTCGGCGACGCCGCCCGGACCGTACTGCGACGCCGGCGGCTGGGCTTCGTCTTCCAGGACAACCAACTCCTGGCCGAACTCCCGGCAGACGAGAACGTGGCTCTACCTCTGATGGTCGACGGCATGTCCCGCCGCGACGCGATCGGCCGGGCACGTGCCACGCTCGCTCAGGTCGGTCTGGCCAACGAGGTCAACCGCCGCCCCGGCGAACTCTCCGGCGGCCAGGCTCAGCGGGTCGCGATCGCCCGCGCCCTCGTCGGCGAACCGCAGGCCGTCTTCGCGGACGAGCCGACCGGCGCCCTCGACGCGACCACCGGAGCCCAGGTGATCGACCTGCTCGTCGGCGCCGCCACCCAGCGCGGAGCGGCCGTGGTCGTGGTGACCCACGACGACGCCGTCGCCGCGCGCTGCCACCGGGTCGTACGGATCGTCGACGGCCGGGTGAGCGAGCGATGAATCCGATGACCGATCTCGGGCTGCGCTTCGTCCGGCGCCCGGGACCCGGCGGCCGGGCGGCGAATCTCGCGGCTTTCGGCGCCACCGCGGTGGTCGCGTTGCTCGTGACATTCCTGATCGCGGGCTCGCTCGGCCTGACCCACCGCTCCGACCGGATCGGCTGGCGCACCACCAACGACGGCGATGCCAAGTCAGCCGTCGGTGTGGTCAACGATGTCCACGACATGGCCGATGGCGTCCCGTTCACCCGCTACGACCTCGCCATCAACAACCCGCAGCGCAACAGTGAACTGCCGCCGCCTCCCGGCCTGCCCAGCGCACCCAAGCCCGGCGAGGTCTTCGTCTCACCCGAACTGGCCAAGCAGTGGTCGGCAGACCTGAGTAGGCGCTACCAGGTCGACAAGCCCACCGGCACGATCTCCGAGGCAGGCCTGTCCTCACCAGACGAACTGGTCGTCATCCGTGGTGTCGAGAAGAACTCGCCCGGCGTCGGTTCGGCGGATCGCCCGAAGTACCTGGAGACCTGGCGCGGCACCACGCTGGACGACCGGATGGCACTGCTGCTTGCACTGGTCGCCTTCGGTATTGCCCTGGTCCTGTTCCCGCTCCTCAGCCTGGTCGGTCAGGCGGCAGGCGTCGCGGCCAAGCGGCGCGAACATCGCCTGGCCGCGCTGAGGCTCGCTGGAGCGACCAGGAGCCAGGTCCTCTGGCTGAGCGCGGTAGAGCAGGCAGTGCTCGCGTTCGCTGGGGCGATCGCCGGTCTGATCGGCTACACGCTGCTCAGCCCGCTCATCGCCCGTATCCCGCTCGGCGGCGGCCGGTGGTACCTGCATGACCTGACCGTGAGTTGGTGGGTCGTGCTCGTGGTGCTGGTCGCAGTACCGGTGCTGTCGGTGCTCAGCGCGATGATCGGCCTCGGCCGGGTGAGCATCACCCCGCTCGGCGTCGTCCGCGGGCAGACCCGCAAGGCCACCAGCGCGCTGCGACTCGGGCTGCTGGTGATCGGCCCGATCATGCTCGCGGTCCTGGGCACGGGCGGCGCGATCCTGCCGCTGCTGATCGGGATCGCGATGGCGGCGCTGGCGGTCCGCGTGGTCGGTCCGTGGGCGGTCCAGCTGATCGGCAAGATCATGGCCCGTACTGCGAAGGGCCCGGTGGCGCTGCTCGCTGGCCGGCGTCTGGCTGACGACCCGAAGGGCGCGTTCCGCCCGGTGGCGGCCCTGGTGCTGAGCGGGTTCGTGACCGGGTTCCTCGCCCTGTTCATGCCGTACGGCATCTCCCAGGACAGCACCAACGCCCAGTTCCAGCTCTACCCGAAGCAGGGTCAGAGCGTCGCTGTCGCCGAGGACGCGAAGAAGCGGCTCACCGAGGCCGGGTTCACCAGCGACGTGAAGACGGGCGACCAGAGTGTGACCATCTCTGTCTCGACCACCGATCGCGAGAAGGTACGGACCGTGCTCTACGACGTCGTCCCTAGCCAGGTGCCGTTGACGGATTGGGAGAAGGACGAGCAGGAGGCCGGGATCTACCTGGACCTGCGACTCGGCGTGGCGTTGCTGCTCGGGCTGGTGTTCGTCACCGGTGCCGCGTCCACCGCTGCCGGTGCGGTGGGGACCGCGCTGGACCAGGCCGCTCCGGCGAAGGCGCTGCGGCGATCCGGTGTACCGCTGCAGGTGATCGAGCGATCCGCGCGGCTGGCAGCCGTCGTGCCAGTGGTCGGTGTCGGGCTTCCGGTGGTCGGGTTCGGCGCGTTGTGCGGATTGGCGGTGAGCGGCGGACAAGTCATCACCGAAGGCAGTTCCGGAGTGATTCTCCTCGTGGGCCAGGTGATCATCGGCCTCGTCCTGGTCTTCGTCGCCGGAGCCGCCGGAGCGCCTGTACTACGCAAGGCCAGCGCGGGCTGAGCTGCACAACTACCTTCCCCACCCCGCCGCCCCGGTCAGGCAGCTATCCACAGGACGGATAAAGCTCCGGGCCCCGCGCATGCAAGGATGAGGTCATGCGTGACCTGAATGCGCCGGTCCCGGAGCTCGCGGACGCGTCGTCCGACCTTCGCGACGCGATCGACCGGTGCGGCTACTACCCAGACGTCGTGACGGACTCACTCGCGGTGGCGATCGCCGGCGAACCGATCCGGGCCTTCGTGCTCCAGCACGAGCCGACCTTCGATCGTGACGAGGTCCGGCGCCACATCACCATCCTGGCGCTGACCCCGAGCCGGCTGATCGTCGGGCACACCGACGAGCATGCCGCGGACGACCTGATCCGGGCGCCCTACGCGTCCACCTCGACCGAGGCGATCCCGCTGAACCGGGTGAACGCCGTGGTGGTGAACCGGGTGGTGCCGAACCCGGCCGGGTACGCCTCCGGCAAGGCGGACCGCGACCCGGCCGCCGGCGGCGAGGTCGTGCTGACGATCGGCTGGGGGATGGTGAACCGGATCGACCTCGAGCCGGCCGTCTGCGCCGACCCGAACTGCGAGGCCGACCACGGGTACACCGGGTCCGTCGCGTCCGACGACATCTCGCTGCGGATCAGCGCCGCGGCCGACGGCCCGGCCGGGATCCAGCAGGTGCTCGACTTCGCGGCCGCACTGTCCTTCGCGACGACCAGTAAGTAGCGCCGTGGCTGACCCGACGCCTGCTGGTCCCTACGGATACAACCTCCCTGCTTATGGCGGCGGGTCCCTTGCTGACGTTCTCCCGTCCGTCGCCGGCGCACTGTCGGTGCCGGAGGAGCAGAACATCCTCGACCTGCCACCAGCACCCCGGTACGCCGTATTGCTGCTCGACGGGCTCGGGTGGAATCTCCTGCGCCGCAACGCGGAGGTCGCGCCGTACCTGTCGTCCTTGGCCGCTCGCAGCCTGACGGCCGGAGTGCCGTCGACCACCGCGGCGAGCCTGACCAGCCTGGGCACGGGACTTCCGCCGGGCGCTCACGGCATCGTCGGCTACACCTCGATCGTGCCGGAGACGGGTGCGCTGCTGAACGCGCTGCAATGGGACGCCCCGGTGGATCCACGCAAGTGGCAACCACATCGGACAGTGTTCGAGCGCGTCGCCGCAGCGGGTGTCGCCGTGCGCAACGTGAGCAAGGCGCGCTTCGACACCTCGGGCCTGACGGCGGCCGCCTTCCGGGGCAGTGCGCACCGCGGTGCCGACACGGTCGAGGATCGCCTCGACGCGACCAGGTTCGCCAGCCGCGAAGGCAGGTCATCGCTGGTCTACGTGTACGACTCGCAACTCGACTACACCGGCCACGGGCAGGGGAGCGAGTCGTGGCAGTGGCGTAAGGAACTCGCCGCGGCTGATGCGTTCGCCTCGCAGGTCAGGTCGGCGCTGCCGCGCGATGCCGTGCTCGTGGTGGTCGCCGACCACGGCATGATCGACGTCGCGCCGGAGAACCGGGTCGACCTCGACGCGGAACCGGCGCTGACAGAGGGGCTGCGGTTGATTGGTGGCGAGTCCCGCTTCCGTCACCTGTACTGCGTGGACGGCGCGGCCGGCGACGTACTGGCGACGTACCGCGAGCGGGTCGGGGACAAGGCACTCGTGCTCAGCCGCGAGGAGGCGATCGCGCGCGGGTGGTTCGGCCCGGTCGACGAGCGGGTGGCGCCTCGGCTCGGTGATGTCGTGGTGGCGGCTCTTGGACCGCTGGCGCTGGTGGCCGGCCGCCGGTACCCGCAGGAGGCCGGACTGATCGGCTTGCACGGCTCCCTGACCGAGGACGAGATGATGATCCCGCTACTGGTCGACGCGGGCTAGAAGCTCCACACGTTCCAGAAGAAGCTGGACTGAGCCGTTTTGGCTTCGGCGTCGCGAGCGGTGACCGTCACCTTGTAGCGGCCTGAGCCGGGCGTGAGGACACCGGTGATCCAGCCGCGCTCGGCATCGATGCTGAGCCCCGGCGGCAGCCCGGTCGCCGTGTAGCTGATCTCGCCGGACGAGCTGAGGCCCTTGATGAGCAGCGGGATCGCCGGAACACCGCCGACGCCGAGTTGCTCGGACGGCTTGGTGATACTGACCCCGGTCCGCGGAGCCTGCCCGGCGACGCCGACAGCCTCCGCGGCGTCGACCAGTCCTTCGCCGTAGTACGAGTTGTTTTCCTCGGTGCCGGTGCATTCACCCGCCGAGGAGGCCGGGCAGGGAATGTCGTTGGCCTGCGCTGTCAGCCGCGCCCGCACCTGCTCAGGCGTCAGCTTCGGATTCGCGCTGCGGACCAGCGCGGCGACGCCCGCGACGTGCGGCGATGCCATCGACGTCCCGTCCAGCGACTGGTAGGCGCCGCCCGGGACGGTCGAGTAGACGTCCTCGCCGGGCGCGGCGACGGTGATCTTGTTCGTGCCGTAGTTCGAGAAGTTCGACTTGCCGCTCTGCGGGTTGACCGAGGCGACGACGATCATGTTCGGCAGTTCGGTCGGCAGGGTGATGCACTCGTTGGTGATCTGGCGGATGGCCGGCGTGGAGTCGTTCGGGCTGGTCGGATCGGTGGTCTTCGCGGCCAGGTCGTAGTCCTCGTTGCCGGCGGCCGCGACGTTCACGACGCCCTTCGAGTCGGCGTACGCGACCGAGCGCCGGACGGCCTCCGCGATCGCCTCCTGGTCGGGGTCGGTCGGACACAGGAACAGCCACGGGTCGACGTAGTAGCTGTTGTTGGTGATCGAGACGCCCTTGTCGGCGGCGAAGATGAACGCGCAGACCGTGTTCTCCGGAAAGAACAACTGGCTGCCGGCTTCCGCGACGCGAATCGACGACACCTTGGCTCCGGGTGCGACACCGACCATGCCCTTGCCGTCCTTGGCCGCCGCGATCGAGCCGGCGACGTGGGTGCCGTGCTCACCGACCGGGCGCCACGCACCGGGCCGCACGTCGGCCTTGCCGTACGCGCAGGACGCCGACTTGGCCGCGTCGAAGTTCGCCTTCAGGTCCGGGTGCAGGTCGTCGACCCCGGTGTCCAGTACCGCGACCGTGATCGCCTTCGAGCCCGGGTTCACCGCCCAGGCCTTGTCCGCGCCGATCATCGTCATGTCCGGCCGGGCGGTCTCGGGTGCGCGGTCCGCGATCTCGGTTGGAGCCGTCGGGATGGCCGGGTTCGCGACGGCGGCGGGGAGGTCCGACGTACGGGTGGCGCCGACTTTCTCGACGCCGCTGACCCCGCGCATCTTGGCGGCGAAGTCCGCCGCCGCCGAGTGCACCACCAGAACGCCGATCGCGTCGTACGCCGCGTAGACAGTGCCGCCGCTGGACGTCACTCCGGCGGTGACTCCGGCCGTCTGCTTGGGGGCGGTGATCACGAAGTACGCGCGCAGCCCGGCCTCGATCCGCGTCGGAGCCGCGGTGGACGGCACCGTCGAGGTCAGCAGGCTCAGGCACAGCGTCAGGAAGAGAATCAGGGCTTTGCGCACGCTCAAGTAGAACCCGCGGGAGGTGCATTGCGAAAGCCGACGCACTCCCGGCGGCGGTCGGCATTCCCCGCGTGACCCCCGGTGTCACTGACGCGGAGACGACTTTGGCAGGATGAGCGCCCGTGGCTGATCTGCTCTACTTCACCGGGACCATGGACTGCGGCAAGTCCACGCTGGCACTGCAGATGGATCACAACCACAAAGCGCGCGGCCGGATCGGCCGGATCTTCACCAGCAACGACCGCGCCGGCGAGTCGACGCTGTCCTCGCGGCTGGGGCTGGAGGCCGAGGCGATCGAGGTCCGGCCCGACTTCGACTTCTGGCAGTACGTCGTCGACGAACTGACCCAGGGCGGCCGGATCGACTACGTCGTCTGCGACGAGGCGCAGTTCTACCAGGCCGAGCAGGTCGAGCAACTGGCCCGGCTGGTGGACGAGTTGCAGATCGACGTCTTCTGCTTCGGCATCCTGACCGACTTCCGGGCCCGGATGTTCCCCGGCTCGGCCCGGCTGGTCGAGTTGGCGGACCGGATGGAACTGCTCCAGGTCGAGGCGCTGTGCTGGTGTGGCGAGCGTGCCACCCACAACGCCCGGACCGTCGGTGGTGAAATGGTCACCGAAGGCGAGCAACTCGTCGTCGGCGACATGGTCACCAACGCGGCGGACGTCGCCTACGAGGTGCTCTGCCGTCGTCACCACCGGCGCCGGCTGACCGCCGCCCGTGCCCGTGCCACCCTGTCACCCGAAGTACTGCCGTTCGGAGGCGCACTGTGAGCCCGCTGATCTCTGCTTCCTCGTTGCTGTCGGCCCCTGTGGGCGAAAACACCGTCCGGCCGGTGCTGATCGACGTCAGCTGGAACCTGGCCGGCCCGCCCGGCCGGGAGGCGTACGACGCCGGCCACCTGCCCGGCGCGTACTTCGTCGACCTGGAGACCGAGCTGGCCGGACCGCCCGGTGACGGCGGCCGCCATCCGTTGCCGTCGGCAAGCATTGTGGAGGCGGCGCTGCGCCGGGCCGGGGTGGACCAGGACAGCGCGGTCGTCGTCTACGACGCGGCCAACTCGATGGCCGCCGCCCGCGCCCGCTGGGTCTTCCAGTACTTCGGGCTGCGCGACGTCCGTGTCCTGGACGGCGGCTTCGCGGCCTGGCAGGCAGCCGGGGGAGAGGTCAGTACCGAGGTACCGGCCGACGCTGCTGGTTCCTTCGTCGCCTCTGCCGGGCACATCCCGGTTCTCGATGCCGCGGGAGCCGCCGAGATCGCTTCGAGCGGGGTACTGCTCGATGCGCGGGCGCCGGAGCGTTTCGCCGGCGAGGTGGAGCCGATGGACAAGGTCGCCGGGCACATCCCCGGCGCGGTGAACGCCCCGACCACCGCGAACGTCAGCGCGGACGGCCACTTCCTCCCCGCCGACGACCTCCGCGCCCGCTTCACCGCTCTCGGCGCGGACGGCTCGAAGCCGGTCGGCGCGTACTGCGGTTCCGGTGTCACCGCCGCGCATGAAGCCCTGGCGTTGGAAGTAGCCGGCATCGAGGCGCCCGTCTACATCGGCTCGTGGTCCGAGTGGATCACCGACCCGACCCGGCCGATCGCCACCGGGCGCTCCTAGCGGTTCCCGCCCTGGCCTTTCGACCAGGGTCGAAGGGCCGCAGGCTGGCTCCGGAGTGAGTCCTTGACTTCCTCCGCAGGCTGCGGAAACGTCGTGGGCAATCGATTTCTCACCGCCCCGAGGAGTGACGATGCCGCCCGAACCGACGCTCAGACGATCCACTTTCCTGAAGGCAGCGGTCGGCGCCGGCGCGCTGCTCGCCGTACCGGGAGCCGCTGAGGCGGCCACCCGAGGTGGTACCGGAGTACAGGCGGTGCTGACCAACAAGGTGGCCGACCTGACCGGGCCGGGGCTGACCGACCGGTTCCGGATGGCGGCGACGGATCTGGGGATCCCGGTGCGGACGCCCGACGGGCGGATGCTGTTCATGTTCGGCGACACGTTCGAGAATCCGGTCGTCGGTGGCGGCTGGTGGCGGTCGCCGGTCGCGTTGTGGTCGACCACGACGAACCTGGCCGGGGGAGTGCAGTGGTCCGGCGCCGTCGGGGGAGCGGCGGCGCAGCAGTTGTGGGACTACCCGCACGACAACCCGACGTTCTCGACCGTGCTGCCGTCGGACGTGATCACCATCGGCGGCTCGATGTACCTGCACGCCATGGTGAACAAGGGGTTGGGAAACGTCGTCTGGACCGAGATCTGGCGGTCGGACAACTCCGGGGCCAGTTGGTATCACACGGGCGCGAAGTTCCCGAGCGACCTCGACGGCGGGCTGTTCCAGTTGCTGACCTGGGGAGAGGGCAACGACGGCTATGTGTACGTGTACTCGACCGGGTTCCAGCGGAACAAACCGATCATCCTCAAGCGGGTCCGGAGCAACCAGATCGCGAACCCGGCGGCGTACGAGCCGTGGGGGTATCGCAACGGCGTCTGGGCGTGGGGGAATCCGGCCACGCCGATCCTGACCGGCAGCTTCGGGGAGATGAGCCTGCGCCCGCTCGGCGGCAAGTGGGTGCTGACGTGGTTCAACGCCGGTGACTACCGGATCGACGGGATCATCATGGACACGCCGACCTCGAACCTCTACACGGCGTACCGGCAGACGCTCGTCTACGGCGGCGCCTGGGGTGCGGAGAACAACAACCACGTCGCGCAGTTGTACGGCGGCTACATCATTCCCGGCTCGACGTTGAGCGACATGCACCTGGCCGTGAGCCAGTGGAAGACCGACTCGGGCTGGCCGTACCGCGTCATGCAGTTCCGGGTGCGGGGTTTCGGCTAGACCTCGAGCACCATCGTGTCGGACCCGCCGGAGCGGCCGACCTTCCGGAAACCGAGCGAGCGGTAGAGGTCCGCCGCTCGGTTCTCCGGCTCCACGCTCAGACTCAACCGCGACCCGTACTCCGGCGCCGCCGCGACCAGCGCCTCAAGCAGCGCCCGGCCGACCCCACGTCCTCGCTGGCCGGGAGCCACCCCGATGCTGAGCTCCGGTACGTCGTCCGCCACATACCCGTAGCCCGGCCGGTCCGCGGTCAGCAACCTCGCCCACGCGGCACCAATCGGCCCGCCGTCCTCGGCGATGACCCCGAAATCACCCGGCCGCATCCACCCGTCGACGTACCGCCAGGCGTGGTCCTCGGCCCGCAACTGCTCCATCGTGAACCGCGGTTGGCCGTCCCAGTTGTACGCCTCCAGCAACATCTCCTCGAGGAATCCACGGTCGTCAGCGGTCGCCGCTCTGAGGAACATTCAGCCATCCTCGCCCACGGCGACCGCCGTCACCATCCGATTTCGCTCAGGCTGTGCCGGCGACGCCGATCAGGTTGCCCTCAGGGTCGGTGAACTGGCCGACCACGAGTTGGCCCGGCACGCCCTCCGGCCCGAAGACGCGTCGGCCGCCGAGGCGCTCGGCCTCGGCGAGAGCCGCCTCCACGTCCGGTACGCCGACGTAGAAGAGGGACTTCGGCGTGAGCTGGGGTCCACCGCCAACGCCGCCGTTGAGCCCGGTTCCCTTACCGGTCGTAGCGCCGTCGACGAAGCCATACTGACCGGGCGCCGAAACCTTGTCGGTGACCGCGTCATCCGTCGCGAACTGCCAGCCGAACAGGTCCCCGTAGTACTGCCTGAGTCCGGCCGGGTCGGTGCCGATGATCTCGAAGTGCACCACCGCGTCTGCCATCTTTTCCTCCCATAGTGTCACCACCTAGGTCGGAGTATCTGTCCCCGGCTCGACAAAACCATGATGTCCCTTGGCATTGATAAAGTAACACGCATGGTTTAACTTACTCGGGACTTGGCTCTCTGTGGCCCAGACCACACCCCTGAGGAGTTCCGATGACGAGAACGGCAAGGCTGGTTGTAGCCCTGACGTCGGCGGCCGCGCTGCTGACCGCGGCGGCCTGCGCGGATGGAAACACACCGGCGGCGACCAGCGGCGGATCGGTCGACGAGAACGCTCCGGTCACGATCACCGTCGGGAATCGGCCGAAGCCGGACAAGCCGGCCGACGTCGCCACCTTCGATCGCAACGTGAAGAAGTTCATGGACGCGCACCCGAACATCAAGGTGTTGTCGACCGAGACGGCCTGGGACGCGCAGACCTTCCAGGCCCAGGTGGCCGGCGGCTCGCTGCCGACGGTGATGAGCATCAGCTTCACCGAGCCGCTGAACATGATCCCGAACAAGCAACTGCCCGACATCACCGACGAGCTGAAGCTGGTCGACCTGACCAAGGACCTCAACCCCGAGACGCTCAAGCTGGTCTCCGACGACAAGGGCCGGATCTACGGCGTACCGTTCGAGGCCTTCTCCGTCGGGCTCGCCTACAACAGGGCGTTGTTCCAGCAGGCCGGCCTGGACCCGGACAAGCCGCCGACGAACTGGGACGAGGTCCGGCAGTACGCCCAGCAGATCACCGAGAAGACCGGCAAGGCCGGCTACGCGCAGCTGACCAAGGACAACACCGGTGGCTGGATGCTCACCACGATGACCTACAGCATGGGCGGCACCGTCCAGAGTGACGACGGCAAGAAGAGCACCTTCAACGACGCGCCGGCCAAGAAGGCGCTGCAGTTGCTGAAGGACATGCGCTGGACCGACAACACGATGGGCACCAACTTCCTCTACAACCAGGAGGAGGTTCGGCAGGACTTCGCCGCCGGCAAGATCGGCATGATCATGCAGGCACCGGACGCCTACGACATGGCGGTGAAGAACTTCGGGATGAAGCCGGCCGACTACGGCCACGGCGCGCTGCCGCAGGACGGTGGCCCGCACGGCACCCTGACCGGTGGCTCGATCAAGATGATCAACCCGAAGTCGAGCAAGAACGAGATCGTCGCCGCGCTGAAGTGGATCAAGTCGCAGGAGTTCGACAAGTACACCGACCAGGCGGTCGCGATCCAGAACGCCAAGGACGCGATCGCGGACAAGGGCTTCGTCGGCCGGCCGGGCGTCACGCCGCTGAGCCAGGAGACCTACGACCAGTACAACAAGTGGCGCGAGCCCTACAACAACGTGCCGGTCGAGCAGTTCAAGGGCTACGTCGAGTCGACGAAGTCGCTCAAGCTGCTGCCGGAGCCGTCGAACAAGGGACAAGAGGTCTACGCGCTGCTCGACCCGGTCGTGCAGCAGGTGCTGACCAAGAAGGACGCGGACATCGACAAGTTACTCGCCGACGCCGCCGCGAAGATCGACGCCCGCCTGGCGCGGTAGTTCGATGGCTGTCCTCACCCGCACCCCTGCTTCTCAGTCCGGCCGGAGCCTTTCCACCTGGTTCCGCTCCGGCGGGCTGAGCAGTATCGTCTTCGCGCTGCCCCTGGTGCTGGTCTTCCTGTACTTCTCCTGGGGCCCGATCGTGCGCGGGCTGGTGCTCAGTTTCCAGAAGAACAACCTCGTCACCACGCCGGAGTGGGTCGGCTGGTCGAACTTCAGCTACGTGCTGACCGATCCCCAGCTCCCGCAGGCGACCGTGAACACCCTGTACTTCGCTCTGCTCGCGCTGATCTTCGGCTTCCCGGTGCCGTTGTTCCTGGCGGTGTTCATCAGCGAACTACGCAGTACCGGCTGGCTCTACAACGTGCTCTCCTACCTGCCGGCGGTGGTGCCGCCGGTGGTCGCGATCCTGCTCTGGAAGATCTTCTACGACCCGGGCACCTCCGGGCTCTTCAACTCGGTGCTCGGCTGGTTCGGCATCGGGCCGTTCTCCTGGCTGAACTCGCCCGACCTGGCGATGCCGGCGATCGTGCTGGAGGCGACCTGGGCCGGCGCGGGTGCCACCTCGATCATCTACCTGGCCGCGCTGACCGGAGTACGGACCGAGTTGTACGAGGCGGCTGAGCTGGACGGGGCCGGGATCTGGTCGCGGGTCTGGCACGTCACGCTGCCGCAGATCCGCGGAATCATCCTGATCATGATGCTGCTGCAGTTGATCGGCACGTTTCAGGTGTTCACCGAGCCGTTCCTGTTCACCGGCGGCGGCCCGGACAACGCGACCACCACGATCCTGCTGCTGATCTACCGGTACGCGTTCATCAACGGCGACTTCGGTGCCGCCACCGCGCTCAGCGTGCTGCTCGCGCTGGTGCTGTGCGTGCTGTCGGTCGTGTACCACTTCCTCACCCGGCGTTGGAGCACGACATGACGAGTCTCCCGGTCACCGAACAGGTCGCCACCAGCCCTGAGGCGGCGGCTCCGGCCCGGCGCAAGCGCCGTACGGCCGAGCCGCAGGAGCGCGGGATCATCTCGCCCGCCGACCGACGCCGGCCTCTGATCCAGTACGGGCTGCCGATCATCCAGGTGTTGCTTTTCATCGGGGTCGTCATCGCGGGTGTCGGGCCGCTGCTGTGGCTGCTGAAGTCCGGGCTGTCGACCAGCCAGGACATCCTCCGCGGCCCGATGCAGCTGTGGCCGTCCGGAATCCAGTGGCAGAACATCCCGAACGCCTGGAACCAGGTCCAGATCGGCTCGTACCTCGGCAACACGGCGATCATCGCGATCGGCTCGCTGATCTCCACGCTGTTCGTCTGTACGACGGGTGCCTTCGTGCTGAGCGTGCTGCGGCCCAAGTGGGGCCCGATCATCACCGGTGCCGTGCTGGCCACGCTCTTCCTGCCCGGCGTGATCTCGCTCGTCCCGCTCTACCTGACGATCCTCAAGATGCCCGTCCTCGGCGTCAACCTGCAGAACACGTTCTGGGCGGTCTGGCTGCCGCAGGCCGCGGGCGCGTTCAACATCCTGGTGATGAAGCGGTACTTCGACGCGATCCCGCGGGAGCTGATCGAGGCGGCGCGGATCGACGGCGCGAGCAACCTGAGGCTCTTCACCTCGCTGATCCTGCCACTGTCGAAGCCGATCCTCGGCGTCGTCGCGCTGCTCACCGTGATCGGTTCATGGAAGGACTACCTCTGGCCACTGCTGGTGCTGCCGGACCCGAAGATGCAGCCGATCTCGGTCGCCCTGCCGCGAGTGGCGGAGACCACTGAGATCTCTTTGCAGATGAGCGCGTTGTTCCTGGCGGTCCTGATCCCAGTAGTGCTCTTCTTGATATTCCAGAAGCAGTTCCTGAAGGGTGTGGGGATGTCAGGAGGTATCAAGGAGTGAGTTCTTCGCTGGCCGGGCGCCGGGTATTGGTGACGGGGGCGGCGGGCCGGATCGGCTCGGTCACCACCCGTCACCTGACCGAGCTCGGCGCCCTGGTGACGGCGCTGTCGATCACCGAGGATCCCGAGCTCAAGGCCGACCGGGTGGTGATCGGCGACACCAGGTCGGAGGACGATGTCGCGGCCGCGCTGGCGGAGGTGGATCTCGTCGTCCACCTGGCCGCTCTCCCGCACCCGTCGGCCGGTACGCCGTACGACGTGTACAGCACGAACGTGGTGTCCACCTTCAACGTGCTCGCGCAGGCGGGTGCGTTGGGCGTCAAGCGCGCGGTGGTTGCCAGCAGCATCAACGCGTACGGGGTGCCGTTCAACCCGCACGACATCCGGCCTGCCTACTACCCGCTGGACGAGAAGATCCCCACGGACGTGGCCGACTGGTACTCGTTGTCGAAGCAGAACGACGAGAACACCTGCCGGATGGCCTGGCGGCGCTGGGGGATCGACGTGGTCTCCTTCCGGTTCCCGCACGTGAATTCACCGGACGTGCTGGAGCGGCAGGCCCGAGGGTTCCGCGAGGATCCGGCACCCGGAGTCCGCGAGGCGTGGAGCTACCTGGACACCCGGGACGCGGCGTACGCGATCGAGTTGGGGCTGACGGCATCGTTGTCGGGGGCCCACACCTTCTTCGTTGCCGCCGGCACCACCAACGCGCCGTACGAGACCGAGGCGTTGCTGGATGCTTTCGCGCCCGGCGTACCGCGGCTGCGGCGCTTCGTGGGGCGCGAGGTACCGATCGACCTGACGGCCGCCCGCACCGTGCTCGGTTTCCGGGCGCAGCACGAACTCGACCTTCCGACCGATCGACTGGAGAGCTGAATGCCGCACGAGACGCCCGCCACCTTCGCCCAGCCCTGGCCGGTCCGCGACGACGTCCGGATCCGGGCGGTCAAGGCGATCGTGACCGCACCCCAGGGCATTCCGCTGGTGGTGGTGAAGATCGACACCACCGAGCCGGGGCTGTACGGACTGGGCTGTGCGACCTTCACCCAGCGGTGGAAGGCGGTGCAGACCTTCGTCGACGAGCACCTGGCCCGGCTGCTGATCGGGCGGTATCCGGGCGACATCGGCGACCTGGTCCGGCTGGCCGGGTTCTCCGGCTACTGGCGCGGCGGCCCGGTGACGAACAACGCGATCTCGGGCATCGACCAGGCGCTGTGGGACATCGCCGGCAAGCGCGCGGGGATGCCGGTCTACGAGCTTCTCGGCGGCAAGGTCCGCGCCGCCGCCGACACCTACATCCACGCCGGTGGCATCAGCATCGAGGAGACCCTGGAACAGGCGAAGGAGTTCGTCGCGCAGGGCTGGCGTCACATCCGGCTGCAGGTCTCCACCCCGGGCGGAGGCGGGTACGGCGCTCCCCGGCTGGCCACGCTCTACCCGGACGCGCCGTACCGCAATGGCTGGAGCGCCCGCGACTACCTCCGTACTACGCCCGACCTGTTCGCCGCGGCCAGGCAGTCCCTCCCGGACAACGTCGAACTGCTCCACGACGTGCACTCGCGGCTGACCCCGAAAGAAGCGGTGCTGCTGGCTCGTTCGCTCGAGCCGTACCGGCTGTTCTTCCTCGAGGATGTCCTGCCGCCCGAGCACTGGGACCGGCTTCCGGAGGTCCGGGCGGCCTCCCCGGTTCCGCTGGCTGTCGGTGAGCTGACCACGTCGATGGGCGACGCGGTACGGCTGGTGCGTGACGGTGGCGTCGACTTCATCCGCTCGCACATCTCCGACATCGGCGGACTCACCCCGGCCCGCAAGATCGCCGGCCTCGCCGAACTGTGCGGAGTCCGTACCGCGTGGCACGGGCCCGGCGACACCTCGCCGATCGGCGCCGCCGCGAACGTCGCGCTCGACGTGAGTTCCGTCGCCTTCGGCATCCAGGAGGGCCACATCTACAACGACGCGACCCACGAGGTCTTCCCCGGCACGCTGCGGATCGTCGACGGCTGGCTGACCCCGAACGAGGCCCCCGGCTGGGGGATCGACATCGACCTGGAGGCGGCCGCGCGCTATCCCGCGCAGTTGTCCGGCCACGACGAGTGGGCGGCCGGAGTACGGCGTATCGATGGGGCGCTGGAGGCGCCGTGAAGTTCGCCGTGTTCACGGACTCGACGCCGGAGTGGACTCCTGAGGAGGCCGCGAAGCTCTTGGCCGGGCAGGGATGGCAGGGCATCGAATGGCGGATCACTGACCAGGAGGCGTCCGCTACCCCAGGGTTCTGGGCCGGCAACCGGGCGACCTGGCCGTTGACCGGACTGGAGGACAACCTGGAGGCGATCCGCACGGTCACCCGCGATGCGGGACTGGAGTTCGCGTCGCTCGGCGGGTTCGTCCCACCGACTCAGCGCGACGATGTCGATCGGATGCTGGCCGCGACTGCCGCGCTCGGCGCGGGCCAGGTCCGGATCATGGGGCTGCCGGTGGAGAAAGGCCAGACGTACCGGGAGGCGTTCGCGGCGTACCGGGGTGACTGGGAGTGGGTGGCCGAGCGCGCCCGCCATCACGGCGTACGGGCGCTGGTGGAGTTGCACTTCGACAGCCTGACGCCGAGTGCTTCGGCGGCGCGGCGGTTGCTGGAGGGCCTCGACCCGCAGTACGTCGGGGTGATCCACGACATCGGCAACCTGGTCATCGAGGGGTGGGAAGCGCACTCGCTCGACCTGCTCGGCGAGTATCTGGCGCACGTGCACGTGAAGAACTGCGCATTCCATCTGGCCGGTGTGGAAAGCGACGGCACGTTGCGATGGGAACCGAAATGGGTACCGCTGCGGGAAGGCCGGGCCAACCTGCCGGAATTGTTCCGGGCACTGGCCGCGGTCGGCTACGACGGCTGGGTCACGGTGGAGGATTTCTCCACCGCCGTGTCCTTACCGGAAAGAACGGCGGCGAACCTCGAATACCTCACCGGTCTGGCGATCGCAGCGGGGTACGATCTCGGCTAGTCCGGGGGCGAGGTCTTTTGTCAGCGGGGAAAGTCATGGATGAGGAGGTGGGCGATGGTCACGCCTGACAGTGACTCGGCGGTACTCGACGAACCGACGCGTTCCGGCGCGAACCAGTACGACCTGGGCTCCTTCAACGAGGCCGTGATCATCGAGACGATCCGGCTGGCCGGCATCATCAGCCGGACGGAGATCTCCCGGCGGACCGGGCTGACCCAGCAGTCGGTGTCACGGATCCTGCGCATCCTGCTGCAGCAGGGCCTGCTGGTCGAGGAGGCCCAGGAGCGGGCCGAGCGGCTGGGCAAACCGCGCACCCCGGTCCGGCTGCGGTCGAACGCGGCACACGCGGTCGGCATCCACATCGACCCCGAACTGCTGACGGTCGCGGTCGTCGACCTGGACGGCGCGATCGTGCGCCGCGAGACGGTCGACCTGCCCGCCGACCTGGACGCCGTGCGCCTGGTCGACCTGACCGCGGCCACCGTGTCGGCCGCCTTGAGCATCAGCCAGGTGGACCCCGAATCGATGCTCGGCGTGGGCGTCGCGGTGCCCGGCCCGATCAACGCCGACGGCACCTTGCTCGACCTGCCGCTGCAGCCGGCCTGGCGAGGTCTGGAGATCCGCCACCTGCTGCAGGGCAAGCTCAACCACCCTGTCCTGGTCGAGAAGGACGGCACCGCGGCCGCTATCGGCGAGCGCTGGATCGGCCGCTCGGCCCGGGCCCGCGACTTCGCCTACCTGTACCTGGGGACGGGGGTCGGCAGCGGCCTGATCCTGAACGGCTCGATCTACCGCGGCGGTACTGCGAACGCCGGCGAGTTCGGCCAGTTGTGCGCTCTGAAGATGGGGGAGTGGGACGAAAAGGGCGGTCCCCGGATGATGGCGGAGTGCAATCCGACCGCGTCGCTGCCGGTGATCGCGGCAGGTTTCGGATATGTCGAGACCGATCCGGACGCGACCGACGAGGCAAAGCGCTACAAAGCGGTCTGCAAAGCCGCCGCGAGTGGCGACGAAGCGGCCCGGAAGGCGGTGACCCAAGTGGCCTCGGTGATTGCCCAGGGTGCCGTCGGCCTGGTCGATCTGCTGGATATCGATTTGATCGTGCTGGGCGGCCCGGCGTTCGACCAGGAAATCGCCGGGGTGTTTCTTTCCGAAATCGACCGGGCGGTGAATTCGCACCCGATCGCGAAAGGCACCCGGACGGTCGCGGTGGAGGAGTCGATGCTGCAGGCCGACGCGGCCGCGGTCGGGGCCGCGTCGACGATCTTCCACGACGCGTTCACCCCCCGGGTGAGCGGATCGAGTCAGGCTCGTAAGCTGCCGAAGTGATCGCCGCCCGCTCGCTGACCCCCGAGATCCAGTTGCGGATGGCGACCCTGGGCGATGCCCAGGCGATCGCCGACGCGCAAGTCCGCAACCGTGAGCATCTGCGTCCGTGGGAGCCGCGACGGTCCGAGGAGTGGTTCACCGCCGCCGCTCAGGCCGAGCGCCTGGAGGGTCAGTTGGAGCGCTACCAGCGCGGCCAGGTGGTGCCCTGGCTGATGGTGGAAGGCGACCGGGTCGTCGGTGCGATCACCTTGACCGACATCGTGCCGGGCCCGTTCCGCAGCGCCGCCCTCGGTTACTGGGTCGACGCCGAAGCCCTTGGCAGGGGGCTCGCCTCGACCGCGGTCGAGACCGTCGCCGGGATCGCCGACACCGAGCTGAGGCTGCACCGGATCGCAGCCAGCACCGTGACCCACAACGTCGCCTCTCAACGCGTCCTGGACAAGTGCGGCTTCACCCGGATCGGCACCGCTCCCGACTACCTGCACATCGATGGCGCCTGGAGCACGAGCCACCTCTACCAGCGCATCCTCAACACGCGCGCTCCCGGCGAGTGATCAGGCCGGCGGCAGCCGGACGCCGCGGCTGACGTCGACATCGTCGTAGCGGCCTTCGAGGACGTCGATGAACTTGACCGGACGCTGCAGCGTCGAGGCGATGTAGACGGCGCGGACCGTGGCCAGCGCCTCGATCGCGTCGTGCACAGTGATGCCGGGCTGTTCGTTGTTGTCGATCGCCGTGAAGATGTCCTCGTACTGCGCCACGTGGCCGCCGGGCTTCTCCGCCTCGACGGCCACGTCGTCCGTGGAGCCGTCGACGGTGAAGCGGCGGAGCAGGTCGTCCTCGAGTTCGGCGCCCCCGGCCGTGCCGTGGACCGAGACGCGGGTGCGGCCGCCGGGGAAGGCGGCGGTGGTCGCGTGCAGGGTGGCGACGGACCCGTTCTCGAAGGTCAGGGTCGCCACCACCGTGTCCTCGACCTCGATCTCGTGGTGCGCCGCGCGGAGCGCCTGGGCCTGGATGTTGACCGGGCGGCCCATGAACCACAGCAGCAGATCGACGGTGTGGACACCCTGGTTCATGAGTGCACCGCCGCCGTCCTGGGCCCAGGTGCCACGCCAGCCGGCAGACGCGTAGTACTCGTCGCTGCGCCACCACGCGACCGTGGCGACGGCCGAGGTGAGGTGGCCGAACCGGCCGGTCCGGATCGCCTCGGCGACCGACGCGCTGCCCGGATCGAAGCGGTGCTGGCTGATCACCGAGGAGACGACTCCGTGGTTGGCCGCCCGGGTCGCCGCCGCGCCGAGGCGGCGGGCCCGGATCAGGTCGACGTCGAGTGGCTTCTCGATGACGACGTGCTTCTTCTCGTTCAGCGCCTGCTCGGCCAGCGCGGCGTGCGTGCCGCTGGGCGTGCAGATCGCGACGAGCGAGATGTCCGATCCCGACAGAGCCGCGGCCAGGTCGTCGTACACCTTCGGCTCGGGCTGCCCGGCTTCCTTCAGCCTGGCGGCCAGCGCTTCCCGGGCGGCGGCGTCGCCGTCGACCAGCGCGGTCACTTCCGCGTCCGAGCGCGCCGCGACGGTGTCCGCGTGGGTGCGCCCGATGATGCCGCAGCCCACGATGGCGACCTGGTGGTTGTTCGTCGAGTCAGACATCTCGCCCTTTCACTCCTACTTCGTGGTGAAGTTCGCCGTCAGCACCTGGTCCGTGGCCACGGGGAACGAGTCCGACGCGTCGGTCGAGACCACCGCGCCGGCCACGGTCCAGTTCTGGAAAACGCTATCCGATCCGGGCGCCGCCGTCACCGTCACCTGCGCGCCGACCTCGTACGTGCCCGGCTCGGACTCGTTCCCGACGATGCTCACGGTGCCGTTGCCCGCGGCCGCGACCGACACCGCCCGCTGGACGACGTTGATCACCATCACGTTGTGCAGGGTGACCGGGCCGGTGCTGGTGGCGCCGTTGTAGCGGGCCAGGTTGGTCGCCTCGACGTCGCCCTTGACCACCTTCACGGTGAAGCCACCCTCGCCGAGGTTGTCGGTGCCGAGGTTGAACGCGTCCACCTGCCCGTCGTTGACGACCAGCCCGTCGTGGAAGCCGTAGGCGAAGACGTTGAACAGCGTCAGCCCGGTGGCGCCGTCGACGGTGACGATCTTGGCGGTCTTGCGCATGTACTTGTCGATGACGAGTTCGAAGATGCCGCCCTCGTTCATCCAGTGCGGCTGCTGGTAGCCGATCCTGGTGACCGCGTTGCCGTTGGACAGCACGCCCTCGATCCGCCCGCCGGTACTGCGGCCGACGGCGATCGCGTGGTCGAAGAAGGCGCCGGCCACCTTGCGGACCACGAACCCGTCGTTGCGGTGGGTGGTGAAGTCGAGGCCGTTCCACGCGTTCGGGAAGCCTGCGTTGATCACGTAGGTTTGCGCGCCCTTGCCGCGGACGGCGTAGGGGTAGGCGACGACTCCTTCGGCGAGGCCGGGGTTGTTCTCCGGGTAGAACACCCGCAGGCCACGGACGCCGGCCTGCTGCCCGTTGAGCGTCACCAATGCGGTCGCCGTGTCCGGCGCCGAGGTGGCCCGCCCCTCGAACGCGTGCAGCACGGTCCCGCCGCTGGCCCCGCCCTGATCCCGATTCGGTACTGCGGACGCGCCGCGCAGCTCGACCTTCGCCGGAACGGTCAGGTGCTTGCTGATCCGGTACCACCCGGCCGGGAGGTAGACGATGCCGCCGCCCGCGCGGCCGGCCTTGTCCAGCATCTTCTGTACTGCGCCTGTCGCGTCAGCCGCGGGCAGATACCCGACGCCGTGCGGCACGTTCACGACGTACAGAGCTCTGCGAGCCGGACCAGGAAGCGCTCTCTGCGTGTAGGTGGGAGCAACGCCGGACATCCGGTGGACGATCCCGCTGACAGTCCCGGTCACCGAGGTGCCGGTGACCTTCACGTAGCCGCGCGAGTCGTTCTTGATCGCCTGGATGCTGCCCTCGATCCGCCCACCGGCCAGTGTCATCCCCCACCGATCGTCCATCACGTCGACCTTGACCGCGATGTCCGTACGGCGGATGTCCGGCTGCAGGAAGCTTCCCGTGAACTGGGCGCGCTGACCCGCCACCACGTGGATGCCGACCTGGTAGTCGGAGAGCGTGATCCGGTGGAACTGGTCCCATTCGAGGTCGCCGAGCACCAGGCCCGTGCCGTTCGCGCGGGTCCAGCTGTCGAGCGTGGCGCGCGCCGGCGGCTTGTAGGCGCTCGGGGCGGATGCCCAGTAGGTGTTGCTGAAGGTGACGTTTTCCCAGGTGCCGACGTCGGCGCCGTTGTAGGCACGGGCACCCTCGAAGAGAGCGGTTCCCCGGATGTTCCGGATCGTGGTGGATTCGTGCACCTGGCCGGAGCTCGGCGCCGAGCCCCGGTCGTTCGCGAACGTGCTGATGCCGATACCGCGGTACGAGTTGAGCATGGTGACGTCCGAGACGGTCGCCATCATGTAGTTCTCGTTGCCGATCCAGGCGCCGCCGGGGACCTCGAAGGTGTAGTTGTACGGGATCGGTTGGGCCGCGCTCTGCCGCGGGTAGTAGGTGGTCACGCCGATCACGCCGGCCGAGCCGCCGATCCGGAACAGGCTCGGCCCGTCGTTGCCGGAGGCAAGATCCGCGACGATCACGGTGCCGTAGTCGCCTCGGCCCTTGTCAGCGTCGTCCGGATCCCGACGGTCACCGCGCAGCGTGCAGAACGCGTGGACCTCGACGGTGTCCTTGACCAGGTACTTGCCGGCCGGGAGCCAGACGGTCCCGCCACCGGCGTCCTGGCACGCGTAGACGGCCTGCTGGATCGCCTTGGTCGAGTCCTTCTTGCCGCTGCGGTCCGCGCCGTACTTCGTGGCGTCGAAGTCGGCGATCACCGCGTCCTCGGTCGGATGCCGCGTGTCGACCAGCGTCGGCTTGGGCGTGACCACCGGCGATTCGCGCAACTGGAGTTCCTTGACAACGAAGCTGTCGGCTCCGGTCATCGTCACCCGGACATAGCGGGCCTCGGTGGTCGCGAAGCGGGTCTTGCTGAACTGGTTGGCGCCGGGTGAACCGGTGCGGCCGACCGTGGTGAAGTTGATGCCGTCGTTCGAGACCTGCACGGTGTAGTCGGGGGAGTAGGCCTGGGCCCACTCCACCCGGACGTCGTTCACGGCGCGCGGCTGCTTGAGATCCACCTGCAGCCAGGAGTCGCCCGCGCCACTCGTCCACTCGGTCTGGTGGTCGCCGTCGTTCGCGTTGGTGGCGCCGGTGCCGTTGCCGGCGGTCGCAGTACCGGTGGGTGCGAAGTTCGTGTCGACGACGGAGGCGGTGAACGCGTCGAGCTTGGCCTGCAGGGTGGTCAGAGCAGCCTTCACCTGAACGTCGGTGACGCCCGGCGTGGCCGCGATCGCTTGAGCGTCCTCGATGGCCTGCAGCAAGGTCGCGCGGCTGCCGACCGGGAACTGACCGTCGCGACTGCCTTCGCGGGCGCGCTTCTGCACCCGGGCCGCCTCGTCGATCAGATCGACCAGGCCCTCGGTGACGTCGAGCACGGTCGCCACCTTCGCGACCCGGACCGCCGCGACCTTGAGGTCGGCCGCGCCGTCGCCGATGTGGATGCGGAAGTCGGAGCCGTTGGACCGGTTCGTCATCACCGCGTCGCCGAGCGCGAAGGTGTGGGTCTTCCAGGTCTTGGTGTCGCCGTAGCCGATCACCTCGGAGTTCTTGAACTTCTCCGGGATGGTCTCGCCGGGCGAGTCGTAGTGCAGGCCGAACTGGCCGTTGCCCTCGTCGAAGTAGTCGATGCTGATCAGCACCAGGCTGCGGTTGTCGTAGAGATAGGTGTCGGACACGTTCATGTACAGGAAGTTCGTGCCCGGCGCGGGGGCCGTCCGGTCGGTCTGCCAGTACGGCCGTCCGTCCTGCACTCCGGTGACCAGGTTCTCCGGGCGGTCGCCGGCGCGCGGGGAGATGCCGCTCTGCAGCGGGGACGCGCCGAGTTCGACCGACGCGCCCGCAGTACTGATGCGCAGGGCGGCGACGGTGATGTCCGCGCTGCCCTGGAGGCGAAGATCCGCGCCGCCGAGACGGTCGGTGAAGCCGATGTCGGCGAGGGCGAAGGTGCCGGTCTGCCAGAGCCCGGTGTTCTTCAGTTGGACGTCGTCGGCTTCCGCGGCGGGGTCGGCGGCGGCGTCGTACTGGAGTTGGAGCGTGCCGGTGCCGCTGTCGAGGTAGGTGACCGTGACGACGACGTCGTCGGTGCTCAGTTCCTCGACGTAGTCGCGGTCGACGTCGAAGCTGAAGTAGCCGGTGCCGGCCGCCTGGTTCGTCCGCCAGTAGGTGCGGCCGTGCTCGGTGCCGGTCTGCAGGCCGGCCGGATCGGCTCCGGCGGCGGGCCGCACGCCGAGCGTGGTGGGTGTCGGGCCGAGATCGGCGCCGACGCCGCTCGGATACATCGTGGCCGCATGGGCCGCGGGCACGGCGAGTACGCCGGTCAGCAGCAGGGCGGGGAGTAGTCCCGCCAGCAGGCGTCTGGTCATTCGGGGAACCTCCGGGTGGCGGGCCGGGAGCAAGCAGGGATCCGCTAGGACGGGCGGCGGGACGTGATCTGCCGCACACGTAGCGGTAGTGTTCGTGTAAGTTAAACCATGCGTGTTACTTATTCAAGAGCGGGTGATGGCCGGCACTGGTGGCCCGGCTGGATAGGCTTTTCCCGTGGCGAACGAGGGCTCGGCCGAGATCCAGCAGTGGTTGTCCGGTACTGCGAACCCGTTGGCGAGCCTGGTCGCCGGATCACCCGTCGATGATCTGCGGCCACTGGGGAAGGCGCTCGACGGAGTACGGGTGATCGGGCTGGGGGAGGCGACCCACGGGACGCGGGAGTTCTTCCAGCTCAAGCACCGGTTGTTCGAGTATCTGGTGACCGAACTCGGCTATTCGGTGCTCGCGATGGAGGCCAGTGAATCCGCTGCGCCGGCGGTCGACGCGTATGTGCGCGAGGGCGTCGGAGATGCCGCGTCGGTGGTGGCCGGTCTGGGGTTCTGGACCTGGCGGACCGAGGAAGTCGTCGCGCTGGTCGAGTGGATGCGCTCCTACAACAAGGGCCGGCCGGCAGCGGAGCAAGTTCGTTTTGCTGGGATCGACGCGCAGCGGTGCTCGGCGTCGGTGGCCGCCGTGCGGGGGTTTCTCGCGGAGGCGGTTCCTGATCGGCTGGACGCGTTCGAGGAGGGTTTCGGGTTTCTCTCGGACGCGCAGCCGGGCTCGCGGCCGGACCCCGAGCGGTTGGTGGTCCGCGAGGCGGAGCAGTTGATCCCCTTCCTCGAGGCGAAGGGTGCTTCCGAGGAGGTCGTCCGGCATGCGCGGATCCTGCAGCGCGCGGCCGACCTGGTCAGCCGGGCCAAGGAGCACAAGGACCCGGCCGAAACAGTGTTTGCCGCCCGGGACGCGTTCATGGCCGAGGCGGTCGGCCGACTGGCTGACGAGGACCCGGCGCGGAAGATCGCGGTCTGGGCCCACAACGGCCACCTCGCGGCCAGTCGGCAGACGCCGGGCTTGCGCCCGATGGGACAACATCTGCGGGAACGGTTCGGAGCGGAGTACTACGCGTTGGCGCTGCTGTTCGGCTCTGGCGGCTTCCGTGCGCGGCGTCTGCGTCCCGGGCCGTGGCCAGGGCCTTTGGACGGCCCAGTCGTCGTCAACAGCATCGACCGCGGCGGCTTCAACGCCCTCGAGGGTCAATTGGCAGCCGGTACGCCGGGCGACCACTTGCTGGACCTACGCGGTACCGGCGACGCGCCGGCCGCGGTCAAGCGCTGGCTGGAGGAGCCCCAGATGTTCCGAAGCTTCGGCGCCTACGTCCAGCGCTGGACGTACCGGATGCAGTTCACGCCGACCCTGCTGAGCCGCGAGTACGACGGGTTGGCGTACGTGGCGACCTCGACTCCCTCCGTGCCGCTGAAGGAGGCGGCGAGCTAGGCGACTCCGACGAGCGTGCGCGTCGGGGTCAGGAGGGGGAGCAGGGTGAAGAAGTGCGTGGCTGCGTCGGCCAGGCGAAGGGCGCCGGCTTCGTGGTGCTGCCAGCCGAAGAGGAGTTCACCATCGATGGTGTGCTCGGCCAGAGGGACGGCGAAGGCGCTCAGGGTGACGCGGTTCGGGCCCGTCTGCGGGTGGTGGTCGCCGCAGCCGCACTCGGCCTCGATGGTGAGTGACGTCAGCGCGTCGGGGGAGTAGTGCCGGAGCCGCAGCCTGGTGCCGCGGGCGGTGAACCGGGCGATCGTTCCATCCGGCAACTGCACGAGCAGTTCGACCGGGACCGCGTGGGAGCCGGGGAGCAGCCGCAGTCCACGGGACGCGAGGAGATCGGCGAAAGCGCTGAGATTCATGACGGGATTCCGGAATCCTGTGAGTGCTGGTGTCGGCGGGCGGGCCTGGGAAACAGAGCAGGGCCTCGCGCGCCTCAGACGGCGCGCGTCAGCGACAACAACAGCAACAACACAGCGAGCTTCGCATGAGGATGATGATGGCAGAGGCGACGGCGCCGTGCCAAGACCGACCGCGATCTGAGACAGCTGTCCGTAACCGGGCTCAGGGACGCTGCGCGACCAGCACCAAGGAGGGAACCCCGGCCACGCTCTGGGGAAGGCGCAGTTCGGCCACCGGATCGAGGCCCGCCGCGGCCAGCAGGGCCCACAGTTCGTCGGGCTGCCACAGGTATGTGGTCCAGGCGACCGGAACCGCGCCATAGGCCTCGGTTCGTTGGATATCGCCGTCACCCAGGTGGGTTCCGATGATGAGGTGCCCGCCTGGAACCAAGGCTCGGGCGAAGGATTCGAGGACCGGGGGAAGAATGTGCCGGGGCAGGTTGAACAGTGACCACCACCCGAGAATCCCTCCGAGCGACGAGTCCGCGAGATTCAGGTCGGTTGCCGAGGCGACGGCGAACCGTTGGTCGGGGTGTAACCGCCGGGCGTGGTCGATGATCCGGGCCGAGAGGTCGACCCCGGAGACATCGAGGCCGCGCTCGGCCAAGTAGGCGGTAACAGCTCCAGGACCGCATCCGACGTCCAGTACCGGGCCAAGACCGTGCACCGCGGCTGCGAAGCCGTCGATCGCCGTCCGCAACCAGGGATACGTCGTGATGTCACCGAGGTTCAGCTCGACGTAGTTGTCGGCGACGCGGTCGTAGGAGGTCCGGACCACGTCAAGATCGGCAGGTTGCTCGATACGGGGAGCGTTCATGATTCCGGATGCTCGGCAAGAAGCCGTTCAGTCGGCTTTCTTGCCGAACATGATCTCGTCCCAGCTCGGGACGCTGGCGCGCTTGGAAGCGCGCTTGGCGGGCTTCTTCTTGGGCTCGGCAGCCGGCGCCTGCTCGGTCTGTTCCGTGGACTGTGGTTCCTGCGCTGCCACGGCTGCAGTCTCGGCGAGAGGCTTCGGCTTCGGACGGGGATCGGCCGGCTTGGGCGCGAACTGCCGCGGGTCGGCCGGCCGCGGACGATCCGCAGCCTTCTTTGCCTCAGCAGACCGCCGCTCGGCTTCCCGTCGGTCAGCTTCTTTCTGCTCAGAAGCCCGCTGCTCCGATGCCCGCCGCTCAGCCTCGCGCTGCGCTGCCTTGCGTTCCTCGGCCTGGCGTTCCTCGTTCTGGCGCTGTTCCCACTCGCGCTGCTCGGCCTGGCGCTGCTCGAACGGGCTCAGCTCGGCAGGAGCCTGGCGCTCCGGAGCCGGCATCCGCCGTTCGGTGAAGCGGTTCTCCGGAGCGGCGGCCTGCTCCTCCGGCGGCAACTGCGCCGGCCGCTCAACCGCCCGTACCGCGGGCCGCAACGTCGGCGGCTGCTCGATCGGTACGTCGATCAGCGTCGGCTCTTCGTCCGGGCTCGGCACCGAGTGCACCCGGCGCGGACCACGGTCGTCTCGCGAAGCGTCCCGCGCGGTCTCCCGCGGCGGCTCCCATCCGGGCAGGCCCTCGCGCCCGAGGTCCGGGGTGTCGCGCCCGAACCCACGCCCGGTGTCCCGGTTCGCGTCGCGATCGGCCTGGGCGGCGCGTCCTCGCGGCAGGCTGATGGTGTCCTCGAACCCGGCCTCGTAGCTGTCCGCGCCGTGGTCGGGAGCAAGGCTCAGATCGAAGTCGGCGACCGCGGTCAGCCGGCGCTCGTTCTGCTGCGCGGGCGCGATCACCTGGGCCTGCTCACCGACGAGCCAGCGCGCCTCGTCGTCGTCGGGTACGGCGTACCGGCCCGGGGCGTCGTAGGCGAACATCGCGACCTTCTCGTCGTTCTCCTCGACGAAGTAGGAGACGCGCACGGCCCAGCGGCCGTCGTCGCGGCGCCAGGCGTCCCACTCGGCCGAGGCGGGGTCGACGTGGCGGATCCGGAGGCGCTCGGTGACCCAGGCGCCGAGGTTGCGGGTCGGTGCGTCACCGCCGCCGCGACGGCGGACGGAGGCGCGCTGCGCGAGGTTGGCGACGTGGTCGCGCTCAGCGAGAACCGGGCCGGCGAACGCCATCACGCGTTCCATCGGCATCTGCGCGACGGCTGCGACCGCCTCGGGACTTTCACCGGCTCGAATTCGAGCCTGGATGTCTCGTGGGCGGAGCGCGCTCTCCATTTGAATCTCCAGCTGGCCGAGTCGGGCACGGTCGCCGCGCAGGGCCGCACGCAACCGGTCGTCGACCGGGATGGCGAACTCCTCACCCGTCTCTGCCAGCGCCAGGATGAGCTGCTTGCCATCCTGGCTCAGGCCAACGAGCCTCGCCTCGCGCATTGCCTTTGTTCTCCTGTGCGGTTCTCGACAGTCTCTCCCGATACCTGCGCCTCGACCAAGACCGGCGCGCCGTGCCCGCCGGTCATTGTGGAGGTTATGTCACGAAACCCCATCTTGCCTGCTCAGGAGGGTCCTTGTCGTCACATCAGTCACACTAGTCACAACCTTGAGTGACCATGCCGGCGAGGTCCTCCAAACCGATCAGCTCCCGGGGTACGCGGCCCGGACGGCGAGGGCGCGCTTGAGGTCGTCGAGGCCGTCCCCGACGGCCCGCCGGACCCCGGCCGCGACCGATTCGTCGGCGATCAGTGCGGCGGCAAGCCCGACCACCCGGTCGTCGATCGCGTAGGACGGGAACGCGAGGCTCGCACTGCGCGCGACGACCCAGCCGGACCGGAGCTTCTCGGTGCCCGCGATCTCCTCGAAGTACCGGTTCACGTACGGCGCGGTCAGCTCGAGCTGCGCGGGATTCCAGAAGCCCTCGCAGGCGGCGTACAGGTCGTAGTTGGCCGCGTCGGCGTCGGTCATGATCAGCTTCCAGGCGCGTTCCTTGGCCTCTTCGGTCGGCAGCGCGGCCCGGCATCGGGTCGCATGCACCGCACCCTCGGAGGAGTTGTCGCGCGCGAGCTCGGCATCGATCTCCGCGTCGCCGATCGCGCCGAGACCGGCCAACTGCAGCGTGAGCAGCCAGCGCAGGTCGGCGTCGATCGACAGACCTTCCGGTACGTCGACTCCGGTGAGCCACCCCTTGAGCAGCTTCACGTCGTCGGTCAGCTTGACGGCTCCGCGAGCCACGGCGAGCTGCAGGCTGCTGCCCTGAGGAGTCGAACTGAGCCGCTCAGTCAGTACTTCGGCCAGCTTCGCCCGGTACGGCTCGAGCGGAAGGTAGATCCCGAGCAGCCAGGCCTCCGCCCAGCGGACCATCGTCGACACGGCGATGTCGCTGGTCTCGTGCGGCAGCGTGGCCAGCAGTACGTCGAAGCCGAGCCGCGGGTCGAGCTCGGTGTCGGCGATCGCGTCGCGCAGGCTGTTGAGGACGACCGCCCGGGTCACCCCGTCCTCGATCTTCGGCAGTACCGCGGTCAACCGAGCCAGGCTGTCGGCGTCGAGCCGGATCTTCGCCCAGGTGTCGTCGGACGCGTCCGGTACGACGACCGCCAGCGACGGGTCGAGCTCCACCTCGACCTCGTCGGCGTCCAGCAGGACCGGCACGGACACGGCGGTCCCGGACTCGTCGAACCCACCGACCGTGAGCTGGTGCGGACGGTCCGCCGGGTGGTCGGCGGGTGCCTGGCGGCGGAGCTTGATCCCGGTCGCGGTCCGCTCGGCGCTGATCGTGTCGACGCCGGGAGTCCGGAGCCAGTTCTGCGCCCACGCGTCCAGGCCGACCGCGCCGGCCTCGGTCCACTTGGCCACCAGGTCGGCGAAGGTGGCGTTGCCGAACTCGTTCGACTTGATGTGCGCGCGGACGCCGGCCAGGAACACGTCGTCACCCAGGTAGGCGGCGAGCTGTTTGAGCACGGCCGCGCCCTTGGCGTACGAGATGCCGTCGAAGTCGTCGAGCGAGGCGAGCGCGTCCTTGACCGCGTCGGCGGCGACCGGGTGGGTCGACGACCGCTGGTCGGCCTGCAGTCCCCACCACTTGCGGATGAAGGCGAAGTCGATCCAGTTGTCGGTGTACCGCGTCGCCTCGGTCGCGACCCGGTGGGCCATGTACTCCGCGAACGACTCGTTCAGCCACAGGTCGTTCCACCACCGCATCGTCACCGTGTCGCCGAACCACTGGTGCGCCATCTCGTGCACCACGGTCCGGGCCCGGTTGCTGCGCTCGCCGTCGGTCACCGCGGAGCGGAACACCATCGAGTCGCGGAACGTCACGCAGCCCGGGTTCTCCATCGCGCCGGCGTTGAACTCGGGCACGAAGGCCTGGTGGTACTCGCCGAACGGGTAGCGGTAGCCGAACAGCCGGTGGAACTCGTCGAAGGACTGCTTGGACACCGTGAAGATGTCCTCGGCCTCGCGGTCGAGCGCCTCGGCGAGCGACTGCCGCGAGACCACACTCAGCGGGATGCCGTCGTGCTCGTCCTTGATCTGGTGGTACGGCCCGGCCACCAACGTCACGAAGTACGTCGACAGCGGCTGGGTCTCGGCCAGCTCCCACCGTCCCGGGGAGACCTGGGTGGCGGCGCCGTTGCCGAGCACGATCCACTCCGGCGGAGCCGTCACCTTCAGCTTGTACGGGGCCTTCAGGTCCGGCTGGTCGAAGCAGGCGAAGATCCTCGGCGCGGCGTCGAGGAACGACATCGCGTACAGGTAGGTCAGCCCGTCGGCCGCGTCGACGCTGCGGTGCAGGCCCTCGCCGTCGTTGGAGTACAGCATCGAGGCCACCACGACCAGTTCGTTCTCCGCGGCCAGGCCGGTCAGGGCGAGCCGGCCGTCGGTCAGGCCGGCGACGTCGACGGGCTGCCCGTTCAGCGTGACCGAGGTCAGCTCGTCGGGCTTCACGTCGAGGTAGCTGGTCTGCGCGGCGGCGGAGAAGACGATCCTGGTGGTCGATCCGAACGTCCGATCGCCCCGGGTCAGGTCGAGGTCGACGGCGTAGGAGTGGACGGTGAGGGCGGCGGCCCGGGTGCGGGCGCCGTCGACGGTGAGACTCGGCATGCGGTGCACTCTATGCGGTCGTTCCACCGTCCGGCAGAGGCATCGATACAGTTTGCCCATGACGGTAGTGATGGAGTACCGGCAGCTGGGTGACTCCGGGCTGACCGTGAGCGTGGTCGGCCTGGGCTGCAACAACTTCGGCGGCCGGATCGACGCCGACCAGGCCGGCGCCGTGGTGACCGCGGCGCTCGACGCCGGGATCACCCTGTTCGACACCGCCGACGTGTACCGCGGCGACCAGGGATCGAGCGAGGAGATCCTCGGCAAGGCACTCGCTGGGCGGCGCGACGAGGCGGTGATCGCGACCAAGTTCGGCGGCGACATGAAGGGCGACAACGGCCCGGACTGGGGCGTCCGCGGCTCCCGGCGCTACATCCGCAAGGCGGTCGAGTCGAGCCTCCGCCGGCTCGGCACGGACTGGATCGACCTCTACCAGCTGCACGTGCCGGACCTGGTCACACCGATCGAGGAAACCCTGGCGGCGCTGTCGGAGCTGGTTGCCGAGGGCAAGGTTCGCTATCTGGGCAGCTCCCAGTTCGCGGGCTGGCAGGTGGTCGACGCCGACTGGGCCGCGCGGACCGCCGGGTCGGAGCACTTCATCAGTGCGCAGAACCGCTACAACCTGCTCGAGCGCGAGGCCGAGGACGAGTTGATCCCGGCCTGCGAGCATCTCGGCATCGGCGTGCTGCCGTTCTTCCCGCTCGCCTCGGGCCTGCTGACCGGCAAGTACAAGCGGGGCGAGGACGCGCCCGAGGGCACCCGGCTGGCCAAGATGCCGGACCGGTTGGCGCGGGCCGACTTCGACAAGATCGAGGCGCTGGACACGTTCGCGGCCGAGCGTGACCTGACTCTGCTGGATGTCGCCATCGGTGGACTGGCCGCGCAGCCCGCGGTCGCGTCGGTGATCGCCGGAGCCACCCGGCCCGAGCAGATCGAGCAGAACGTCGCGGCCGGCCTGTGGGAGCCAACCGTCGAGGACCTGGCTGTACTGGACGAGCTGACGTGACCGTGTTGAATGCCGCGCCTCCGGCGCGGGTGTCATGGGGCGTTGACTCCCGGCCTTCCCTCGTCGCTCCGGTCGCTGCGCTCCCTCCTCTCCTCAGTCCAGGCCGGGAGGCCCCATGACACTGATCTTGCTGCCGCCCTCCGAGGGCAAGGCCGGTCGCACCCGGGGCAAGGCGGTGCACCTGCCTGCTCTGTCGTTCCCGGAGCTCAATGACGTCCGGGAGATCGTGCTGGACACGCTGCACAAGGTGAGCGCCTCCAGCGACGCGTACGACGTACTGGGGGTTGGGCGGTCATTGCAGGCGGAGGTCGAGCGGAACACGCGGTGGCGGTCGGAGCCGGCTGTTCCGGTGTCGGAGTTGTACTCGGGCGTGCTGTACGACGCGCTCGGGTACTCGACGTTGCCGGCCGGCACCAAGCGGCGGGCGAATTCCCGGCTGCTGGTGGTGTCGGCGGCCTGGGGTGCGTTGCGGATGGGCGACCGCGTACCGCCGTACCGGTTGTCGATGGGTACGACGTTGCCGGGGCTCGGGCCCCTTGCGTCGGTCTGGCGTGATCCGCTGATGACGTCGCTGGAGGAGGCCGCGGGGAAGTCCGTAATCGTGGACTGCCGCTCGTCGACCTACGCCGCCGCGTGGCGACCCATCGGTGACCAGGCCGCGAAGTGGGTCGCTGTATCGGTCGTCCGCGAGCGCGGCGGGGTCCGCTCGGTGGTGTCGCACAACGCGAAACACACCCGCGGCCTGGTGGCCCGGCACCTGCTCGAGTCCGGCAAGGACCCGGGTACCCCGAAGGCACTCCACAAACTGATCTCCGAGCGCTGGAACGCGGAACTCGAGCGGACCGGCCCCGGCTGGACGCTCACCGTTGTGGAGCACGACTAGCTTTCGCCCAGTTAGCTTTCACCCGGCGGGGGAAGGCTTCGTGAGGGGGATCCGCCCAACCCTCGGAGGCCTGAGATGCGTCGTCTGCTCATCAGCACTGTCACCGCACTTGCCCTCGTCACCGCCTGGCTGGTCGGCGCGACACCCGCGCTCGCCTACCCGCCCACCCCACCATCAGCCAGTACTGCGGCCTCTCAGCTCGCGAGTCTCACCGTGAAGGCCGAAGGAACCACCACCGGCTACAGCCGGGACAAGTTCCCGCACTGGCACACGGTCTCCGGCACCTGCGACACGCGGGACCAGGTGCTCAAGCGCGACGGTACCGGCGTCACCGTCGACAGCAACTGCGAGCCGACCGCCGGCCGCTGGTACAGCGTGTACGACGCCATCTACGTCACCGACGACTCCGCGGTCGACATCGACCACATCGTGCCGCTGGCCGAGTCGTGGAAGTCCGGCGCGAACACCTGGACCACCGCCAAGCGCGAACAGTTCGCCAACGACCTCAGCATCGCCCAACTCATCGCGGTCTCGGCCTCGAGCAACCGGTCCAAGGGCGACCGGGATCCCGCGTCCTGGAAGCCCACCAACACGTCGGTCCACTGCATCTACGCCCGCGAGTGGATCTGGGTGAAGTACGTCTACGGCCTGTCTCTGCAGTCAGCCGAGAAGACCGCGCTCCAGCAGATGCTCAACGCCTGCTGATCACGCGCCTTCGAGGAGGCGCCGGCGCTGGGCGTGGATCCCGGCCTGGAAGCGAGTGCGGGCGCCCAGCGACTCCATCAGTTCCGCGACGCGACGTCCGACAGTGCGGCTGCTCAGTGCCAACTGCCGGGCGATCGCGTCGTCCTTGAACCCGGCGGCGAGCAACGTCATCAGCCGAGCGTCGAGCGGATCCATCCGCGCCGGCACCACCGGGACGGCCTGGTCCCAGAGCAGGCTGAACATCTCGATCAACGCGTCGAGCAGCGCGCACGGATGGACCACCAGCGCGCTGTCGACGAGTTGGTCCACCGACAGCGGCAGCAGCGCGGCCTTGCGATCGAACACGGCCAGCTTCATCGGAACCTGGGGATGGACCCGGGAGGTCTCCCCGGCATCAGCCGCGCTGTAGGCCTCGTCGACACCGCCCGGCACGTCGAGCGAGTCAGGCGAGTAGATGCCCCGCACGCTGACTCCTTCGCGCAGCAACCCGCGCACGCTCGTATCGGACTTCTCGATCTCCGACGCGTACGGCGGCCGGTCCAGGACGAGCAACTGCTCCTCGGTGCCGTTCAGCAATTGCGCGAACCGGGCGGCGATCGCTTCCTGTCCGACGATCACCTCGACCAGGTTCTCCGGCCGATGCTGCTCCTGCGCCCGCAGTTCGGACAACATCACCCGGGCCTCCGCACGGACGCGGTCGAGCTCTGCCCGGCGTACTGCGACGAGCGCGTCGATGGCGACATCCGGCCGGGTCGGCAGCAGTCGCACCGGGTCGTCGCCCGCGGTGGTGAGCAGGCCGAGTTCCTCCAGCCGCTCGACCGTGGCGACGACGTCATCCAGATCCCTGCCGAGCCGTTTGGCCAGGTCGTCGACGCGGCAGCCAGGATTGGCGAGCAGCGTCCGGTAGGCCTCCTCGTCCGGTGCGTCCACCCCGACCGTCTCCAGCATGCGACCTCCTGACCAGTTCATGACATGTCCGGCATGCGACAAGCTATCTCGTAGCGTGGACCACCGCGGATTCGATACCACAGGGGAATGAAGTTCGCCGCCCCGGCTTTGTCCCTGTTCCTGACGGGTGCGCTGGTCCTCCCCCTGAGCGCCCCCGTCTCCGGCCAGGCCGCGCCGCGTCCTTCCGCCGCTGCTCGCCCTGCCGCCGCAGCGTCGATCGGGGCGGCGCCGCCTGGTGCCACGGTCACGCTGCTGACCGGCGACCGCGTGACGCTGGGCGCTCCGGGGCCTGACGGCCAACCATCAGTACAGGTCGAGCCTCGCACGCCGGGCGCCGGCGGTTTCTCCGTACGCCGGGACGCCGGGCGCGTCTCCGTGATTCCACAGGACGTGGCGAAGTTGGTCCCGGACGTCCTTGACCCGGCGCTGTTCGACGTCACCGGTCTCGTGGAGATGGGGTACGACGACGCGCACCGCGCCGACCTGCCCGTCATCGTGCGCCAGGACCTGAGCGCTCCGGTCGGGGCGAAGGCCGCGGTCCGCGGACAGTTGCGAGGCGACCGGGAGTTGGCCAGCATCGACGCGGTCGCGGGCGTCCTTCCCAAGACGAAGGCAGCGGAATTCGGTACCCGACTCGCCGCCCCCAGCGCCACCATCCGCAAAGTCTGGCTCGATCGGCCGGTCGGCGCGACCGTTTTATCGTCACAACACGCGCTGCGAGCGGCCGCCCAGGACGGCTACCTCGGCCAGGTGAAGGCCTCCGCCGCCTGGGACCGCGGGCTCGACGGCCGCGGCGTGAAGGTTGCAGTACTGGATACCGGTGTGGACGCCGATCACCCGGCGCTCGCAGGCAAGGTGTCGACCCAGGCCAACTTCACCGACGGCGCCGGGCCGGCGGACGGCAACGGGCACGGCACCCACGTCTCCTCTTTGATCGTCGGCAGCGGGGCCGGCTCGGACGGTGCCCGGCAAGGCGTCGCCCCGGCCGCCGAGTTGATCTCCGGCAAGGTCCTGGCCGACGACGGTTTCGGGCAGGAGTCCTGGGTCATCGCGGGGATGGAATGGGCCGCCGCCCAGGACGCGGACGTGGTGAACCTGAGCCTCAGCTCAGCGCCCTCGCGAGGCGACGATCCCGTCGCCGTCGCGCTGGACGAACTGACGGCCGACACCGGCACCCTGTTCGTCGCCGCCGCCGGAAACCGCGGTGGCTTCGGGTCGAACCCGTACACGATCGGCAGCCCGGGCGTCGCCGCCTCGGCCCTGACCGTCGGCGCGGTCGACGCCGCGGACAGGCAAGCGGGCTTCTCCAGCGAAGGCCCGACCCTCGGCTCTTACCGCCTCAAACCCGATGTCGTTGCTCCAGGCGTCAACATCCTCGGCGCCAAGGCAGGTGCCCGTGACGGCAATCTCTACGTCGCGATGTCCGGTACCTCGCAGGCGACGCCGATCGTCGCCGGAGCGGCCGCGCTCCTGCTGCAACAGAACCCCGACCGCACCTGGCAGCAACTGAAGGCCCATCTCACCAACGCCTCGGACCCGACGCCGATCTTCAGCGGCTGGACCCACGGCGCCGGCAGGCTCGACCTGCAGCGGGCGACCGGCACGGGCCTGACGGCCGATGTCGCCTCGCTCGACTTCGCCTACCTCCGCTGGCCCGACAAGTCGGTCCGGACCCGGGTGGTGACGTTGACGAACTCCGGCTCGGAGCCGGCGACCGTCTCGATCACGGACCAGCAGAAGAACGAGCAGAGCAGCACGGCACCGGCCGACGCGGTCGTCGCCACGCCCTCGACGCTGACGATCCCCGCGGGCGGAACCGCCAGTACGACTGTCTCCGTCGACCCCGCGGTGCTGCCCGACGGCAACTGGCAAGGCGGCGTCGACTTCGTCGGACCCGATCAGCAACGGCTGCTCCGCCTCGCCTTCGGCACCTTCGACGAACCCGAACGCTACGACCTCACCGTTCGCGTCCTGGACCGCACCGGTACGCCGTACGCGGGTGGCCAGGCGACTGTCTTCAACTACGACACCGGCGGATCGGCGACCCTCCGACTCGATGCCGACGGCACTGGGTTCATCCGGATGGATCGCGGCCACTACGGGATCTTCTCGGCGGTGACCACTCCTGCCGTCGGTGACCAGCCGGAGACGTTCGCCCTCGCCGGGACCGCGGAGATCCCGGTTCTGCGCGACACGACGTACGTGGTCGATGCCCGGCAGGCGAAGGTGCTGCGGCCGCCGGCGGTGGACAAGGTGAAGACCGCGGTGATCGAGTCCGCGATCAGCATCTCCAGGCACAGCGCGACCCGTGGGCTGAGCGACTTCTACTTCTTCACCCCGGCGCAGATCGAGGCCGGCACGGTCTTCGTGCAGCCGACCACGACCACCTCGCACGGGTCCTTCGAGGCATCCACCCGATGGCGGCTCGAACCGACCGGCACTGTTCGGGCGGGTGATCCGGCGGTGTACGAACTGCTCTATCCCCGGGACCGGTTCTCGCTGCCGCTCACTCCGCGGCTGGACCGGCGGGCGCTGTCGCGGATGGCCCGAGTGGAGAACACCTTCGGCAGTTTCACCGGACCGGGAACGCAGACGGTCGAGCGAGTGTGGTCGACGGGTGGGACCAGCATCGGCTGGGTCACCCGCCGCCCGGTCGCCGTACCGTCCACGCGGGTCGAGTTGCTCACCGCGGATCCCGCGGCCAAGTGGAACCAGTGCCTGACGTTCACTCCAACCAGTACTACGCGGCTGTGTGGCCGCGAGAACCTGGCGTTGCCCACCGGCGCCAAAATCAGCCGCAGCTTCGGTACTGCGATCCACCCGGACGCCTACGCCGCTTCGCACACCCCGACGTACTTGTTCGCGGACGTCGGAATCGCCGACGCGTACCACCACGGCAAGTTGCCGGCGGCGGCGTACAAGAGCAGGAAACTCAAGCTGTTCCGCGACGGCGCACTCGTGGGGGAGACCGGCAACGGCTCCACCTACTTCCAGATTCCCAACGGGAGCGGCAACTTCCGGCTGGAACACACCTGGAGCCTGGACGCGGCGAACTACCCGGTCTCGACCGAGGCCTCGACCGTCTGGACCTTCGCCTCGGCGCCGCCGCCGGATCCCACCAAGGCCAACGCGACCACGCCACCGCTCTTGCGCATCGACTACGACGCCGACGTCGACGGCAACGGACGCGCAGCGGCGTGGCGACCACTCCCACTCAACCTGTACGTCGACCACCTGGGCGGCTCCGCCCCTAGTCGAGTCACCGACACACGGCTGTCCTATTCGAACGACGGCGGCAAGCACTGGACACCAGCGCAGGTACTGCCGATCGGCGGCAGCTACCGAGCCATCGTTCCGCCCTGGGCGCTCTTGCCGGGAAAGAGCCTCTCGCTTCGCGCATCCGCGACAGACGCGGCCGGCGGGACCATCGAGCAGACCGTGGTCGGAGCGATTCCGGTGAAGTGACCAAAGCCGGCCGGGTGCGCGCGGACCGGACTGGGGACGCCCGGTCAAGCCTCAAACGCGCGCACCCGGCCTTTCTCGTCGCGTGTCCCGGATGTGCGCGCCCAGATCCGGTGCGACGATGAAGAACAAGGTTCGAGCCACGCCGAAGCTCACGCCGAAGAGTAGGCGAGTGGCCCCGGACTGTGGTCGACTGCTGGCAGTCGAGAGCCTGGGAGGCAGGATGAGCGAGAGCGCTAGCGCGAGTGCACCCACCGCGACCGGGGACCGCCCCGAACTGAAGCGGGTGATGGGTCCCGGGCTGCTGTTGCTGTTCGTGATCGGAGACATCCTCGGCACCGGCGTCTACGCGCTGACCGGCAAGGTGGCCGGTGAGGTCGGCGGCGCGGTCTGGCTGCCGTTCCTGTGCGCGTTCATCGTCGCGTTGCTGACGGCGACGAGTTACCTGGAACTGGTCACCAAGTACCCGAAGGCCGGCGGCGCCGCGGTCTACACGCACAAGGCGTTCGGCATCCACTTCCTCACCTTCCTGCTCACCTTCGCGGTGATGTGCTCGGGTCTGACGTCGGCCTCCAGTGCCTCCAAGGCGTTCGCGGCGAACTTCTTCTCCGCACTGAAGATCAACCCCGACCGCGGCTCGGTGCTGATGATCACCGCCCTGTCGTTCATGGCGTTGATTGCCCTGGTCAACCTTCGCGGCGTCGGCGAGAGCGTGAAGGCGAACGTCGTACTGACCTGCATCGAGCTGACCGGTCTGCTGATCGTGATCGCCGTCGGCGCCTGGGCGCTGGCCAACGGCAACGGCGACACCGGCCGGCTGGTCGAATTCAACACACCCGAGGGCGACACGGCCTTCGGCGCGGTGACGGCGGCGACCGCGCTGGCGTTCTTCGCGATGGTCGGCTTCGAGGACTCGGTGAACATGGCCGAGGAGACCAAGGACCCGGTCAGGATCTTCCCTAAGATCATGCTGATCGGCCTGAGCATCACCGGCGTCATCTACGTGCTGGTCGCGATCTCGGCGGTCGCGCTGGTCTCGCCGGAGGAACTGAACAAGGGTGCCACGCCACTGCTGAAGGTGATCCAGGCCGGCGCACCGGACTTCCCGCTGCAGGTCTTCGCCTGGATCACGATGTTCGCCGTCGCCAACTCCGCGCTGATCAACATGCTGATGGCCAGCCGGCTGCTCTACGGCATGTCCCACGAGAAGGTGCTGCCGGGCCCGCTCGGCCGGGTGCTGCAGCGCCGCCGGACCCCCTGGGTGGCGATCATCTTCACCACCCTGCTGGCCTTCCTGCTGATCGGGTACGCCGACCTCGCCGCGCTCGGCGGGACGACGGCCTTCCTGCTGCTGTGCGTGTTCGCCGTCGTCAACGTCGCCGTCCTGGTACTGCGGCGCGACCGGGTGGAGCACAAGCACTTCCACGCGCCGACCGCGCTGCCGGTGCTGGGGCTCATCCTCTGCGTGTACCTGGCCAGCCCGCTGTCCGGCCGCGCCAAGGACGACTACAAGATCGCCGGCTACCTGATGCTGATCGGCATCGGGCTGTGGGCGCTCACCTGGGTGCTGAACAAGTACGTGTTCAACCGCAAGTCCGACTTCGACCCGACCCACCTGGATCCGAGGGGCCCGGTCAACTAGCTCTCGGTCCTTCTAGACCTCAGTACTGCGTCCGGTGGGCACCGCGTCGGTGCCCACCGGACCCATGTCGGGGCGGACCGGCAGCAGCGCGGCGAGTACGACGGTGCCCAAGGCAACCAATCCGAGAGCTGCGGCGATCCAGCCGAGCGCCGGATAGCCGGTACCGGCGGTGATCGCCAGCCCGCCGAGCCACGGGCCGATGGTGATCCCGACGTTGAACGAGGAGAAGTTGATCGCCGTCGCCAGCGTCGGTGCCTCCCCGGCCAGGCTGAAGACGCGGGCGTTGAGCGCCGGGTTGACGGCGAACCCGAAGCCGCCGAGCAGGAAGATCGCGCCGAGCGCGACCACCGGGATCGACGCCCACAGCGCCACCACGACCGAGAGCACCGTCAGCCCGAGGATGCCGATCGACAAGGTCTGGAACGGGGTGGCGTCGGCAGTACGGCCGCCGATGGTGATCCCGATCAGCGAGCCCACGCCGTACAGGGCGAGGACGGCGGGAACGGCTCCCGGCTCGAGACCGGTGGCCTCGGTGAGCAGGGGAGCGAGGTAGCTGAAGATGACCAGGATCGCGGCGGTGACCAGAGCGGTCGTGCTGTAGGACAGCCACAGGCGCGGATTCACCATCGCGCGAAGCTCGGTCCGCAGGTGCGGAGTGACCGCTGGGTCCGGCCGCCCCGGCGGGATGGTGGCGAGCACGCCGGCCATCGCGCAGGTCGACAGGATCGCGACCGCCCAGAAGGCGGCCCGCCAGCCGAGGTGCTGACCGATCACCGTGCCGGCCGGCAGACCGATGATGGTGGCGATGGTGAGCCCGCTCGCGACCACGCTCATCGCTCTGGCCCTGGCGTTCACCGGGACCAGCCCGACCGCGGTGACCGCCGCCACCGCCCAGAACCCGGCGTAGACGAAAGCGCCGACCACGCGGGTTGCCAGCAGTACGGCGTAGTTCGGGGTGAGAGCACCCGCGACGTGGGTCAGCGCGAAGATGGCGAGGAACACCAGTAACGCAGTACGGCGGGGGAGGCGCAGGGTGGCGACCGCCAGGATCGGGGCGCCCAGCAGCATGCCGACGGCGAACGCGGAGATCAGCAGGCCCGCGGCCGGGATCGAGACCTCGAGATCGGTCGCCAGTTCGGGCAGCAGCCCGGCCAGCATCAACTCGGACGTGCCCTGGGCGAAGATGGCGAGGCCCAGGATGTACACGGCGAGCGGCATCGTCCCAGTTTGGCGGAGCCGCCGCGACGGCGCACTGCCGCAACCGGCTACCGACGGTGACAAAAGCTGCAATTTTCGCGAAACGCGGTCGGCGGGCCGGGTTTGGCCCGATCGGGCATTGTTGGTGCATGAGTTTCTCGACTCCGGCCCGGCGGCGCGGCACCGTCGTCGACGGCGCCAAGATCAGCAGCGGCATCAAGCTGCTGGTGCTGCTCGTCGGGTTGATGTGGATCAGCGAGTTGGTCGACACCGCGCTGAACGGGGAGCTCGACCAGTACGGGATCATCTCCCGCGATCCCGAAGGCCTGTTCGGCATCCTGACCGCGCCGTTCCTGCACCTGGGCTTCAGCCACCTGATCTCGAACACGCTGCCGCTCGTCACGCTGGGCGCGCTGATCGCGGTCAGCGGCGCGATGCGGCTGTTCTCGGTGACCGCGATCGTGACCACGATCGGCGGGCTCGGCACCTGGCTGATCTCACCGCCGAACACCATCACCATCGGTGCCAGCGGCCTGGTCTTCGGCTACGCCGCCTACCTGATCGCCCGCGGCGCCTTCAACCGCCGGATCGGCCAGGTCCTGATCGGCGTGATCGTGGTGCTGGTCTGGGGCAGCGCACTGCTCGGCGGCCTGCTCCCACAGGACGGGATCTCCTGGCAGGGCCACCTGTTCGGCGGCATCGCCGGCGTCCTCGCCGCCTGGGTGCTGACCGACGAACGGCCGAAGAGCAAACCCGTCATCTGATTGGATGCGGTGGTGAGCCTCCGCATCGAGCCGGTCAGCGACGACGCAACCCTGCGCGACTGGCAGCACGTCCACAACGAGATCATCCCGACGGATCCGCTGTCCCTCGACGACATCCGCGAGCGCGCCCGGCGCAACCGCCTGACCGTCGCGTACTCGGGCGAACTGCTGGTCGGCTGCTCGACCGTCCGGCCGCCCTCGGACGAGACAACGGCGGCCACCGTGATCGTCCGCGTCCTGCCGGAGCACCGCCGGCGCGGCTTCGGCACCGCCATGTACGAGAGCGAACTGGCCGAGGCACGCGACCTGGCGGCGACGATCGAGACGATCATTCTGGAGTCCAACCAGGACGGCCTGCGGTTCGCCGAGAAGCACGGGTTCGTCGAGTTCGAGCGCTACGTCCTGCCGGGGGCCACCATCGCCTACCTCACCCTGCGGCTAGCCGATCGTTGACAGGTCGGTGTTCGCACCGCACACCACCACGACGACACGCTCGTCGGCTGCGGGCTGGTAGACACCGCTCCGCAGCGCCGCGTACGTCACCGCGGCGCCGTGCTCGACCGCGAGTTGGTAGTCGCGCCACAGCTCGGTGCGGGCAGCAACGATGGCGTCCTCACCGACCAGCAGCGACCGGACGTCGTTGGCCTTGACCGCCTCGAAGGCCAGCGCGCCGAGCCGGCGCGCACCGAGCGAGTCCGCCGCCACGCCACCGACCTGGACGTCGACCGGCCGGTCGGCCTCGAGCGCCGCGTGAAGAGTGGGCGCGAGCTCAGGCTCGACGCCCAGCACGCGAGCCCGGTCCCCGATCGCGGTCGCAATCCCGGCGATCAGCCCGCCACCACCGACAGCGACCAGGACCGTGTCGAACCCGTCCAGCTCCGCCAGCAACTCCAGACCGAGCGTGCCCTGCCCGGCGACGACCTCCGGCTGGTCGAAGGCGTGCACGATCAGCGCCCCGGACTCCTCACTCGCGACGAGCGCCGCCTCATAGGCCTCGGCGTACTCGTTCCCGACCTGGACCACGTCCGCCTCGAGAGTCCGCAGCCGCGCCACCTTGGTGGCAGGAGCATTCACCGGCACGAAGATCCGGGCCGGTACGCCGAGCTCCCGCGCCGCGTAGGCGACCGCCAGTCCGGCGTTACCGCCCGAGGCCGTGACGACTCCCTGCCCGGTGAGCGTGCCCTGTTCCTTGGCGCTGAGCAGGCGGTTGAACGCGCCGCGCGGCTTGAACGACCCGACGTGCTGCAGGAGTTCCAGCTTCAGCGTCAGCGTCGGCGACACCCGGAGCACCGGAGTACGGCGTACGCGGCCGGTGATGCGCTGGGCGGCGAGCTGGATGTCATCGCGAGTCACGGTCATGACCCAACCCTGCCACGCTCCTTAGACTGCCCCCATGGGTGCCTACGAGGACAGCTACCGCCGCAGCCTGTCGGATCCCGAAACCTTCTGGCTGGAGGCGGCCGGCGCGATCTCGTGGACGCGACCACCGAGCCGCGCGCTGGACGACTCGGGCGCACCGCTGTACCGATGGTTTCCGGACGGCGAGCTCAACACGTCGTACAACGCGCTCGACCGGCACGTGGAAGCCGGACACGGGGATCGCACCGCGCTGATCTACGACTCGCCTGTCACCGGGACCGGCCGCAGCTACACCTACTCCGAACTCCGGGACGAGGTCGCTGTCTTCGCGGGGGCACTCCGGGCGCTCGGTGTCGGCAAGGGCGACCGGGTGATCGTGTACCTGCCGATGGTGCCCGAGGCCGTCGTCACGATGCTGGCGTGCGCACGCCTCGGTGCCGTCCACTCGGTCGTGTTCGGCGGGTTCGCACCCAAGGAACTCGCCGCGCGCATCGACGACGCGACGCCGAAGGTGATCGTCGCGGCGTCCTGCGGGATCGAGCCGACCCGGGTGGTCGAGTACAAGCCGATCATCGACGCCGCGCTGGAACTGGCCACGCACCAACCGGAGCGGACCGTGCTGCTGCAACGCGAGATGGCGCCCGGGAAGCTCGGAGAGCTCGATCTCGACTGGGAGACCGCGATCGCTGAGGCGACTCCAGTGGATCCCGTCCCGGTGGCAGCCACGGATCCGCTCTACGTGCTGTACACCTCCGGTACGACCGGGAAACCGAAGGGCGTCGTCCGGGACAACGGCGGACACGCGGTCGCGCTGGCCTGGACGATGGGCGCCGTCTACGACATCGGGCCAGGTGATGTCTGGTGGACCGCGTCGGACGTCGGTTGGGTCGTCGGCCACTCCTACATCGTCTACGCGCCGCTGCTCGTCGGCGCGACGACGGTGCTCTACGAGGGAAAGCCCGTCGGTACTCCGGACGCGGGCGCGTTCTGGCGGGTGATCTCCGAGCACGGCGCGAAGGCGCTGTTCACCGCTCCGACGGCCCTGCGCGCGATCAAGAAGGTGGACCCGGACGGCGCCGAACTGGCGAAGTACGGGCTCGATCGGTTCAACACGCTCTTCCTGGCCGGCGAACGGCTCGACCCGGAGACGTACCACTGGGCGCACGACAAGCTCGGCGTACCGGTGGTCGACCACTGGTGGCAGACCGAGACGGGCTGGCCGATCGTCGCCAACCCGCGCGGACTGGAACCACTCCCGGTGAAACCTGGCTCGGCCACCGTGGCGCTGCCGGGGTGGAACGTACAGATCCTCGACGGCGAAGGAGTCCAGCAGTCGGCGGGGGAGGAGGGCTCGATCGCGATCAAGCTCCCGCTGCCGCCCGGAGCGCTCCCGACCCTGTGGGGAGACGACCAGCGCTACATCGACAACTATCTGAGCCGGTACGACGGGTACTACCTGACGGGCGACTCCGGCTATATCGATGCCGACGGCTACGTCTTCGTGATGGGCCGGACCGACGACGTGATCAACGTGGCCGGGCATCGGCTGTCGACCGGGAGCATGGAGGCGGTGCTGGCGGCCCATCCCGCGGTCGCGGAGTGCGCGGTCATCGGCGTCCACGACGCGCTGAAGGGCCAGTTGCCCCGCGGCCTCGTCGTACTGAAGGCGGGCGCCGCGATCTCACCGGAGACGCTGCAGGAGGAGTTGGTGGCCGCGGTACGACGCGACATCGGTCCTGTCGCTGCCTTCCGGGACGTCTCCATCGTCGAGGCGTTGCCGAAGACCCGCTCCGGCAAGATCCTGCGCAAGACGATGCGTGGCATCGCCGACGGCCGCGACGAACCCGTGCCCTCGACCATCGAGGACGCCACCGTGCTCGACGCCCTCCGCCCTATTCTTCGGCAGTGACCTAGGCTCGGGGTTATGCGAGTCGTGATTGCTGGTGGACATGGACAGATCGCGCTGCGGCTGACGAAGATCCTCTCCGCCGACGGGCACCAGGTCGTCGGGCTGGTGCGGAACCCCGCCCACGAGGCCGACATCGCCGCGGTGGGCGGTTCGGTCGCGGTACTGGACCTGGAGCAGGCGTCGGTGGACGCGGTTGCCGAAGTACTGGCGGGCGCTGACGTCGCGATCTTCTCGGCAGGCGCCGGGCCGGGCAGCGGGGTGGACCGCAAGCAGACGGTCGACAAGGGCGCCGCGGTCCTGCTCGCCGAGGCGGCCGAGCGCGCCGGCGTACGGCGGCACATCCAGGTCGGCTCGATGGGCGCCGACCAGACCGACGGACTCGACCCCGACGACACCTTCACCATCTACCTCAAGGCGAAGAAGGCCGCCGAGGACGACCTGCGCGGCCGCGACCTGGACTGGACGATCCTGCGACCCGGCGGCCTCACCAACGACCCCGGCACCGGTCAGGTCCTGCTCGCCGACAAGACCGGCCGCGGCAGCATCAGCCGCGACGACGTGGCATCGGTCCTGGCCGGTCTGTGCGACACCCGGGCCTCGATCGGCCGCACCCTCGAATTGATCGGCGGCGACACCCCGATCGCCGCCGCACTGAAGAACCTCTGACGTTGCCAGCGGCAACAGATTGTGACGGATAGATGGGCGACGAAACCCTCCGGCAGGTGCACTTCGAGCGCACCGCCGGCAACACGTACGAGGTCCGCAACCTGCGCGGTGGCAGCCTCACCGTCGGCTCCGGCGGCGGCACCGACTTCACTCCGGTGGAGCTGTTCCTGGCCGCGATCGGCGTCTGCACGGCGATCGACGTGGACACGGTGACCAGCCGCCGCGCCGAGCCGACCGAGTTCCGCGCGGTGGTCAGCGGTGACAAGTTGCGTGACCCCGAGCAGGGCAACCGGATGGAGAACCTGGTGGTCGACTTCACCGTCACGTTCCCCGAGGGAGAGGACGGCGACAAGGCGCGCGAGGCGCTGCCGCGGGCGCTGAAGATGTCCCACGACCGGTTGTGCACCGTCAGCCGTACGGTCGAACTCGGCACCCCGGTCACCACCACGCTGTTCGACAAGCCGTTGACGTGAAGTTCCTGCTGCTGATCTGCGCCGACCCCACCCAGGTCCCCGACGACGCGTTCGCCCGAGGCTGCGAAGGCTGGACCGAGGAGATGCAGCGCCGGGGCGTCCTGCAGGGTGGCGGCACCGGCCTGCACGCACCAGCGGCCGCCCGCACCGTCCGGGTCCGTCCAGGCGTCGACGACGACGAGATATCCATCACCGACGGCCCTTTCGCGGAGACGAAGGAACTCATCGGCGGCACCGTCATCCTCGACTGTCCGACCCTCGAGGAAGCAGTTGCCTTCGCAGCCCGGCACCCCTCCGCCCGCTACGGCGCGATCGAGGTCCGTCCGATCTGGGACCCCGCCACGCCACCCCCCTGGTCCTAGCCCGAAGGCGGCGGCGCCTGGGGGCCGCGGAACGGCTGGGTCTGGCTGTAGACGAGGTTCGTCGTCGTACTGCCGAACTCGGTCAACTCGTTCACCAGGTCCTCCAGATGGGCCATCGACCCGGCGGCGACCTTCAGCGTGTAGCAGTCGTCGCCGGTCGTCCGCAGGCACTCGAGGATCTCGGTCCGCTGCTCCAACAGTTTGTGCAACGGGCCGTGCTTGTTCCCCGGATACTTCAGCCGTACTACGGCCAGGACCGCGAACCCCACCTTCGCCAGGTCCACGTCCGCTCGGTAGCCACTGATCACCCCGGTCGACTCCAGCCGCTTCAACCGCTCGGTGGCTGCCGACGCGCTCAGGTTCACCCGCCGGCCGAGTTCGGTCAGCGGGATCCGGCCGTCCCGTTGGAGCTCGACCAGGATGGCCCAGTCGGTCGGATCGAGAGTCTCGGTCATTCCGCCAAGATACCGGCAAATCCACGGTGGTCGAGCCGATCTACCCGGGGAAATCTCTTCAATCAGGCCCTTCCGGCTGGATAGCCTGAAGGGGTGGAACTCGCTGTGAACGTCCCCAACTTCGGCCCTGGAACAGACCCCGGCCGGCTCCGCGACTGGGCCCGCACGGTCGAAGGGCTCGGCTACGACCTGCTGATGGTCTCCGACCACGTCGCGATCACCCCCGACGTCGCCGAGCAGTACCCGGCGCCCTTCTACGAGCCGTTCACCACCCTCAGCTGGCTGGCCGGAATCACCGACTCGATCCGGCTCGGAACCACCGTACTGATCGCGCCGTACCGGCATCCGCTGCTGGTCGCACGGATGTCCGCGAACCTCAACCAGCTCAGCGGCGGCCGGTTCGTGCTCGGCCTCGGCATCGGCTGGGCCAAGCAGGAGTTCGAGGCACTCGGCGTCGACTTCAGCCGCCGGGGGAGGCTGACCGACGAACTGGTCCGCGACGTCCGCGCGGCCTGGGAGAACGACGCGGACTACCGCAGTGGGGACATCCCGATCTGGATCGGTGGTGCGAGCGACGCCGGCCTGCGCCGCGCGGTACGGCTTGGTGACGCGTGGCATCCGCTCCGCCAACGCGTCGACTGGATGCGCGGGAAGCTGGACCGGCTGAAGGAGATCGCCGATGAAGAAGGCCTGGCCGTGCCCGGGTTCGCGCCGCGGATCCTCTTGCGGCTCACTCCTGCTCCGTTGCCGGACGAAGAACGTGTCGCCGGCGAAGGGTCGCTCGAGCAGGTGATCGGAGACCTCACGGAGCTCCGCTTGCTGGGCGCGCAGACCGTCGTACTGGATCCGTTCGCCGGCGATCCCGCCGAGACCGAGCGCCCTGAGAACGCCTGGAGAGACCTCGCGACCGTCGCGGCGTCGTGGCACCGAGGAAAGGAACAGAAGTGACCCCAGAAGCCGAGGAGTTCCTGCGCCGCGCGATCGACCTCGCCGCGACCGCCCGGAAGTCCGGGAACCCGCCGTTCGGCTCGCTCCTGGTCGGTCCGGACGGCACGGTCGTCGCGGAGGACCACAACACGAGCATCACCGACAACGACATCAGCGCCCACCCGGAGTTCAAGCTCGCCAAGTGGGCCGCCCGCGAGCTCGACCCGGAGACCGCCGCCGGCACCACCATGTACACGAGCTGCCAGCCCTGCGGCATGTGCGCCGGCGCGATCGCGCGGTCAGGCCTCGGCCGGGTCGTGTACGCACTGTCCGGCGACCAACTGGACGGCCTCAAGCCCGGCGGCGGCTTCGCCCCGGTCCCAGAGGAAGGCCCCGCCCTGCACGACGAGGCGCGCGTCCCCGTCGACGGCTACTACAGCTGACCCCGACTCGCCCGGGACCCGGCAGCCTGGCAAGGTATGCCGCGACCCGGGTGAGAGGAGTCCGCTGGTGCCCGACGTGTTCGCGGGCCGGTTCGAGCTGATCGACCCGGTCGGTTCCGGCGGGAGCGGCACCGTCTGGCGCGCCTGGGACCGTCGCCTGGAACGGCTGTGCGCCGCCAAGGTACTGCGCCAGCGCCACGCCGGCGTACTGCTCCGCTTCGTCCGCGAGCAAGGGCTTCGCCTGGACCACCCGAACATCGTCAGCCCGTACGGGTGGGCCGCCGACGACGACCAGGCGCTGCTCGCGATGGACCTTGTCGGAGGTGGTTCGGTCAGCAGCCTGGTCGCTGACTTCGGCGCGCTGCCCGAGCGGTACGCGGCTGAACTGCTGGCTCAGTTGCTCAGCGCGCTGGAACAGGTCCACGCCGCCGGACTCGTCCATCGCGACGTCAAGCCGGCGAACCTGCTGCTCGAGGCAACCGGCACCGGACTTCCTGTACTCCGGCTCAGTGACTTCGGTATCGCTTTGGCGCTGGGGGAACCACGTCTTACTCAGCAGGGTGCGGTTGTCGGTACACCCGGGTACGTCGCGCCGGAGGCACTCGCTGGTGAGCTGCCTTCGATCAGGCAAGATCTGTATGCGGCTGGCGTGACCGGCTGGCAGTTGTTGACCGGCGAGGAGCCTCCGGTCGCCGGGGGACTGCCGTCCCGGCCGTCTGGGGCGAGCATCTTGTGGGATGTCATCGAGGACTTGGTCCGTGCTGATCCGGTCGAGCGCACGGAATCAGCCCGCGCGGCGCTCACCGCGCTTGCTCCGCTGCTGGCTGTACCGCTGCGGATCCCGGCGTACACGGGCGATGGCGAGCTCATCGAGGTCTTCGACCAACTACCGGCACCGCCACTGGAGTACGAGCACTTGGCCGCGCCCGCGGAGCCACCGCAGCCGCCGGAGCCGTCTCAGCCACCGCAGGCGCTGGAGCCGTCTCAGCCGTTCCAGCCCTCGTCGCCGTCCACCCGGAGGCCTGTAGCCAGACGGGTACTGCTGGCGGCGGGTGGGCTCGTAGGACTTGCTGCCGCGGTCGCCATCGCAGTACAGGCACTGGATGGCTCACCCGACGGCGGTGGCTCGCCACAGCCGAGTACCGGGCTGTCCTCCACGCCCTTGCCGTCAATCCCCACCGGACCTGTCACACCCGTCCCGAACCCCCAGATCAAGCTCGGCGGCACCTGCGGCTGGCAGGAGGCGGGAAGTGTGGAGACGACCGCTGACGGCACCCGGGTCGAGTGCCGTCAGCAGGGTTCGTCCTATCGCTGGGTCAAGGCCGGTTAGACCAGCCCTGCGCCGGACCGTTCGGATACATCGGCGGCGCCGGCGGCTTACGCCGACGAAGGATCAGCGCCGCGACGACGATTGCCAGCGCGAGCACCAGGACACTTCCGCCGATGATCCAGGGCAACGACGACGAACTCTCGGCCGCCACCGGCTTGGCGTCGCCGCCCGGCTCGACCCCACCGGTGCCCTGGGTGCCCGTGCTGGAAGGCGTCGGCTCACTCGGGCCGGCCGACGGCGTGGGGGAGGCCGGAGTCTCACCCGTCGAGGCGCCGTACTCGGGTCCGGCGACCTTGTCGCCCGCCACGGCCACGTCGATCGTCACCGGCACGCCACCCGGCGCGTCGTTTCCGGAGGGGGCGCCGAGCTTCGCCACGAGGTAGTACCAGCCGTCCACGCCCGCCTTGCGAAGTTGCGCGTTGTTCGCGTTGCGGTTCAGGTAGACCACCCGCGGCGTGGCGATCGGCTTGCCGTCCGTCGGCAGGATCTTGGTGACCCCGGTGTAGGCCGTGGTGTCGAAGCGCATCTCCGACCTCACCGGACTGAACAGCCCGGTCCGGATGTTCGTCGTCTTGCCGTCCGGCCTGCCGCCGAAGGTGATCCGGTAGGCCAGACCCTGACCCCAGTCGAGCTTCACCCGGTAGAAGAGTTCCTCGCCGTAGTAGATCGTCTCGCCGTACCGGCCGGAGCCCGGCAGGGTGGTCGCCTCGTTGAACGATCCGCCGCCGCGCACCGCCCGGACCGCACCGGCCGGCGGCTGGGCGAACTCGACCACGCTCGTCTGGGCCGGCTCACCCATGCTGCCGGTCACCGGCGGCTCGATCCGCAGTTGGAGCTCGACCGGCACCCGGTCGATGCCGTCCTTCGCGTCCCGGGTGATGCGGAAGACGTACTTGCCGGGCACGCTGCAGCCCTTCGGCTTCGAGGAGCCGGCCGCGGTGCCGTTCCAGCTGAGCACCGCGGTCAACGCCCCGCCGTCGTCCTTCGCCCGGGTGTGCAGTTCGCGCTCGCGGTGGTAGCAATCGGCCCCGTTGGGACCGGTGATCTTGATGTCGACGACCTCGATGCGGCGGGGGTTGCCTCGGGGAAACACCGCCGTCGCCGCGAAGTACGCCGTGTCGCCGGCCTGCAGGTCGGCCGCGTAGAAGCGTTCCTCCACCGGGCTCAGCGTGTCCAGGTACTGCCCGGGCGTCATCGTGGGCGCCGTGAACGGATCCGCGGTACCGGTGATCGGCTTGCCGGTCGGCTCGTAGTGCCGCAGCGCGCGTTCCGTCACCCGGCCCAGGACGCCGAGCAGCGAGTCGGCGTCGGCCGCGTCGTGATAGGTGCCGCCCGTGTTCTGCGCGATGCAGGCGAGTTGGGCGCGCGCCTTCGCATCGACCCGGAACCCGATCGCGTGCACGTGCAGGTCGACGCCCTGCTTGCTCAGCTCCTTCGCCACCTCGCAGGGCTGCGGCGGCGCACAGGTGTCCTCGCCGTCGGACACCAGGACGATCGAGCGCTGCCCTTCCTTCGGGAGTTGAGCCGCGGCGGTCCGCAGGGCCTGGCCGATCGGGGTGTAGCCGCTTGCCTTCGTCGCGGTGACCGCGCGCTTGAGGGCCGGCTTGTCGACGGCGCCGACCGGCTGGACCACCCGGACGTCCTTGCAGCCGGCGGCCTTCTCGGAGCCACTCGATCCCGTCCCGGCTCCGTAGATCGCGAGACCGACCTGGGCCTGGTCGGGGAGGCCGTCGACCATCGAGTTGACGGCGCGCTTGGCGGCGTCCATCCGGGTCCCGCTGCCGCCTGCGTCCCGGGCCGTCATCGAACCGGAGGAGTCCAGCACGACCATCACAGGGGACAGCTCACCCTCGGCCGAGGCGGCCGGGGCGTTCGCGAACGAGAATGCTGCGATCACAGCGGACGCCGCAACGAGGGCGGCTGATCGGCGTATCATGGCGTCTCCTGGAGCTTGAGGCTGGTCAAGCACGAACTTAGCGTTTGCATATGCAATTCGCAAACCGTAATCGATGGAGGCGGAGTGACCGACGCGCACGCGCGGAACCTCGAACTGCAGCTCGAGTGGTACGGCGAACCCCTCGGCGATCGGTTCCGCCGCCTCCTGATGCGGCTGGGCCTGTCGCAGGCCCAGCTGGCAGGGCTACTCGGCCTGTCCGCGCCGATGCTGTCGCAACTGATGTCGGGCCAGCGAGCGAAGATCAGCAATCCGGCCGTCCTCTCGAGGTTGCTCCAGATCGAGGCGATGGTGGGGGAGCGGGGCTGGGACGCGCTCTCCCGGGCGGAGCAGGAGCGGCGACTCGAAGAGGTTCGCGCGGCCCAGCGATCCAGCCTGACCATCGACCAGAGCAGTACGGCGTCGTCGACCGAACCGCCGCAACCGGGTGATCCGGTCACGGCGATCCAGTCGCTGTTCCGCCACGTCGCGTCAGCGGGGGAGTTGCAGGGAGCCGCGGACCTGCTGGAGGACCGCTACCCCGATCTCGCCGAAGCGCTCCGGGTCCTCGGCGCCGGCCGGACCCAGGACGCCCGCGCCTACTACGCCCGCGTCGTCACCGGCGCCTGATCAGTTGGCGCCTGATCAGAGTTGGCTGCCTGATCAGTTGCCGGCCAGGCAGAGGGTGTACTTCTTCGAACCGCGCTGCTCGGTGTAGGACCTGGTGACGCCCTCGAACTTCTCGCACTCGATCGCGTTGGTGGAGTTCTCCAGCCTCGCGATCACCTTGAACTCGCCCTGGCTCGAACCGCAGTCCACGACCTTGACCTTCGGCGCCGAGTCGGTGCCCTTGTTCACCACGCAGGAGCCCACGTCGGCAGACGAAGGCTTGCCCGTGTTGGCCCAGACGAGCAGGGCGATCACCGCGACCGGGACCAGTAGACCGAACACGGCCGGCCGCTTGAACAGCGGCTTGCCCGGCTCCATCGGCCGTCCGGGCATTCCCGGAGCGGGCTCGGGCAGGTTCTTGAACTTCGAGTAGGTGCCGAGGTTCACCAGCATGGTGATCGGGTTGACGATCGCCGAGCCGATACCCCACCAGCCCTGCAGCATGCTTTTCGACGTCATCTCACGGATCGTCGCGACGCCGCAGGTCTTGCAGAACGGACCTTCGAGCTTGAGGAAGCGCATCACGACGATCAGCCCGACGTGCCCGCGGACGGTCGCCGGCACGGCCGGCACCGCACCGCAGAACCGGCACTGCAGCATGGTCTGCTGGGGGAACGGAGGGTGCTGCTGGTACTGCTGCTCGTACTGCGGCTGACCGGGCGGGGGACCGTAGCCGGCGGGTGGCTGCGCTGGGTGCGGGTTCTGATGCTGGGGCGGTTGCGGCGGGAGAGTCGTCACGAAGATTCCTGTTACTCGATTTGGGACAAAACCGACCAGCGCACCCTACTCAGCTGAAAAGGTCACCGAAGGCCATTCAACGCAGCGCCTACCAGTAGTCACCACGTGCTTCCCAACCGTCACCGTTCGAAGGAGATCCGCATGAGCGTCCTGACCATCGAGCCCTTGGTTCCGGCTGACCGCGAGGTCTGGCAGCAGTTGTTCGCGGGCTACAACGAATTCTACGGACGAACCATGCCGCCCGAATTCTTCGACCATTCCTGGGCCGAATTCAGCGCCGACGAGAGAATGCACGCGCTGGGCGCCAGATTTGACGGCAAACTGGTCGGGATCGCGCATTTCCTCACCCACGCGAGCACGACCTCGGCCGACGCCTGCTACCTGCAGGACCTGTTCACGGCGCCTGAGGCCCGCGGCCGCGGCGCAGCCAGGGCACTCATCGCCGCCGTCACCGATTGGGCGACGGCGAACAAGTGCGGCCGCGTCTACTGGTCGACCCACGAATCGAACAACACCGCCCGCCGCCTCTACGACCAGGTCGCCGAAAACCGCGGATTCATCCTCTACACGATTCCGTTGCCGTAGCGGGTCGCCAATTCCCGGCCCAATCGCGCGAGTTCGGCCTGCACCTCCGGCGGATCCAGTACTTCGATCAACGCGCCCCAGCCGGCCAGTTGCTGCGCGATCATCAGGGGAGTGGGGGCGGTCAACCGCACCTTGATCCGCCCGTCCCCGACCGGCCCGACCACCTCGAGGTGCCGGCCGTGCTGATCCTTCACCACCCACAGGTAGCGCTCCTCGATCAGCAAAGTGGCCGCGAGCAACGATCGCCGGTGCTCCATCTCCTCGACGACGAGGCTCCACGCCTCGTTCAGGTCGAAGTCCGGGGGCCGCTCAGCGGGCAGGTCTGTGACAGCGGCCGCTGTGATCCGCTCGACCCGGAACGTGCGCTGACCCTTCTCGGTCCCGGCGATCAGGTACCAGATGTCGTCCTTGTCGACGAGGCCGAGTGGATCGATGAGTCGTTCGGACACGTCGCGGCTGCGGCCGGAGTACGTCATCCGGACCTTCAGCCGGCGCACGACCGCGTCCTGTAGTCGGCGTACCATCTCGGGACGTTCTTTGACGCGGGCACCCCAGCGAGCGGGGTCGATCACCACGGCTTCGGCGGCCGCCTCGGCATTAGCCCGGAACGTGTCGGGCAACGCTCTGACCAGCTTCCTGAGGGCGGCCTTCGCTTCCGGCGCCACTGATGCGGCCGGGCCAACGAGCAGGAACAAGGCCTGTGCCTCGGTGGCGTTCAGTCCGCTCAGGTCGGTCCGCGCGCCACCCAGCAGCGACCATCCACCGTTGCGGCCGGGCTGTGGATAGACCGGGATGCCTGCGGTCGACAGCGCCTCGAGGTCGCGGCGCGCTGTCGCCACGGAGACCTCCAGTTCTTGGGCCAGTTCGGCTGCGGTCACCCGTCCACGAGCCTGCATCAGGAGCAGGGTGGCCACCAGCCGATCAGCGCGCATGCCCCGATTCTCGCAAACTAAGTGCTCATCAGCTGACTACTTTCCTTCGCGTACTTGCCTCTCCGTGCTTTCTGTCGGAGGGCGGCGTTAGCCTGACCGCCGGGGGAGTACCCCGTCCGATCAGCCGAAGGAGTCTCGCCATGACCACGCTGTCCGAGCGGCCCAACACCGCGCTCGTCGTGATCGACGTCCAGAACGACGTGGTCGCCGGCGCGCACCAGCGCGACACCGTCGTCGCCAACATCAGCACGCTCGTCGACAAGGCTCGCGACGAAGGTGTGCCGGTGGTGTGGGTGCAGCATTCCAGCGCGGAGAACCTGCCGCAGGGGAGTGACGGCTGGAAGTACGTCCCCGAGCTCGTCCGGCAGGACTCGGAGGCGCTCGTCCACAAGACCTACGCCGACTCGTTCGAGGAAACCAGCCTGGAAGACGTCCTGGCGACCGCAGGCATCGGCCACCTCGTCGTCACCGGCGCCCAGACCGACGAGTGCATCCGCTCGACCATCCACGGCGCCGTCGTCCGCGGCTACGACGTCACGCTGGTCGGCGACGCCCACACCACCGAAGACCAGTCCGAGTGGGGCGCGCCGACACCCGACAAGGTGATCGCCCACACCAACCTCTACTGGCAGTACCACAAAGCCCCCGGCCGCACCGCCGCCGTCGCTGAAACGAAGGATGTCACCTTCGGGTGACTCGGTGAGTGCTCACGCCTGGGTCAGCACACAGAACTCGTTGCCGTCGGGATCGGCCATCGCCACTGCGCCGACCTCGCCGTGCGCGAAGTCGATTCGAGTCGCCCCGAGGGAGAGGAGACGATCGATCTCGGCTTCCTCTTCGCCGTCGACAGCGAGGTCGAAGTGCAGCCGGTTCTTCCCGGTCTTCGCACGGAACGGGGGACCGCCCCAGGTGACCTTCGGGCCGCCGTGCGGTGAGCGGATCGCGGTCTCCTGATCCTGGTCCCAGACCAATGGCCAGCCCAGTGCCTTGCTCCAGAAGTACCCGACGTCCTGCGAGCCGTCGCTCGAAAGCGCTCCGATGAACCCACAGTCGGCGAGGAAGTTGTTGCCCGCCTCGATGACGCAGAACTCGTTGCCTTCGGGGTCGGCGAGCACTACATGATCTTCCTCCGGGAGTTGACCGACGTCGTGGTGCCGGCCGCCGAGCGCGAGCGCCCGCGCGACCGTTTCCTGCTGCGCCTCCAGCGACGTGCTGGTCAGATCGAAGTGGATCCGGTTCGGACCGGTCTTCGGCTCCTGGGTGGAACCGAACCGGATCCGGAACCCGGTGTCGTCGCTCGGCAGCAGCACGATGCCGTCGCGTGCGTCCTCGGTCATTTCCCACCCGAGCACGCCGGCCCAGAAGCGCCCGAGGAGGAGCGGGTCGTTCGCGTCGAAACACAACGCGGAGAGTCGAGAAGTCATGCCGTTCCCTCCACTACCAGTGGACAGGCTGCCAAGCGCCTCTGTGTCTTCGAGGGCCCGACGCGTCGGCCAGCGTAGCGCGCCCAGGTTCGGTAGGCGACGTCGTTTACGGGGTAGTGGCGGCGTGGAGCCTGCGCCGTTGATTCAGCCGTTTTGTCCTACCCGCGAGGCCCCGGGTAATTCCGGTGCGTCGATGAACTGCGAGCCATAGATTGCGTGGGGTGACCGCGGACGTGCCTTCCAACCTTTCGCATCTCGGTGCGCCGATCGGGCCGATGATCCGCGTCCACGGCGGGTTCGCCAACCGGATGTACCGGCTCGACACCGACCAGGGATCGTTCGCGGTGAAGGAGTTGAACCTCGCCGACCGCCGCTGGACCTACCACGTCGAGGACGTGTTCAGGTTCGAGCGCGCGGCCTTCGCCGCCGGCATCCCGATGCCAGAGCCGATCTCGGTCAGCCACGACACGCTCGTCCACCGGTGGGTCGAGGGGGAGAAGGTGCCCGAAGCGCCGGTGCCGGCGGCGTACGCGTTCGAGATCGGTGAGATCCTCGCGCGCATCCACGCGCTCGACGTCGAGTGGAACCACCTGTCGATCGAGGACCCGGCGTCACGGGACTGGCCCGAGCTCGCCGAGCGGGCGGTGGCGACCGGACAGCCGTGGGCCGACGAACTCGCCTCCCGGGTGGAGACGTTTCTCGCGATTGCCCACTTCGTCGACACCTGCGAACGACCAGGCCCCGTCGTGCTGACCCACAGGGACATCCAGCCGTGGAACCTGCTCGCTCGAGACGGCCGGCCGGTGGTGCTCGACTGGGAGCTCTCGGGGATGCTCGACCTGTCCGGTGAGCTGGGCTCGACCGCGCTGAGCCTCGCGAAGGGACCTGGCTTCGACAACATCGAGCCCACCATCTTCCGTGCGGTCCTCGACGGCTACGTCGCAGGGGGCGGAGCGCTGCCGCCGTCGGGTCCAAGCTGGTTCGTGTTCATGATCGGCGGCTGGCTGGGGCACACGAGGTGGAACCTTCTCCGTTGCCTCGCCGGTGTCGAGGCGAGCACCGGCCCTGACCTCGCGCTGTCGCACGAGTCCGTGCGCAACGGCGTGCGCGGCCTTCCTGACCTGTTCGGCCGACTTCCGGAGCTCGAGACGCTGCTCGGGTGATTCAGCTGAAGCACTACGCGGACTCTAGTTGACATAATGTCGCTTATCGGACATTTCTGTGGGAGGCGCTGAGAGGGGCTGTCAGGTCAGCGCCGGGAAGGTTTTGGCGATCGGCAGGCTGTCGGCGAACGTCTGAAGATCCGGCGTGATGTCGCCGTGGATCTGCAGCGTCGTCATCTCGGCGAGTTGGTTCATCTCGGCCAGCAGATGCTCACAGTGGGCGTTGTGAGCGAACGCCGCCGCTGAGTCGGCGTACTGCTCGATCACCACGAACCTCTGTGGGTCGTTGTCCTCGAACCAGTCGTATCTCAGCGTCCCGGCTCGTCAGCCGTCGCCGCGGCCAGCGCCCGGGCGACCTGGAGGAAATCGTCTCGCCGGCCGTCCTGGACCGTCAGTTCCGCCCGTACGGTGATACTCATCCTCGAACGGTATCCCCCGGGAGGTTTCCGACCGACCGGACGCGGACGTTCTGTCATGCATAATCACCATTATGCAGCAATCATGACCGATAGTTGCTGCGCGCAACAATATGGACCGGGGGAGTCAGCCGGACTGTCGGTGGCGATCGGTACAACTCCCCTATGAAGGTTCTCGCAGCTCAGTCGGCGTTCTTCGCTGCCCGGCGTCCTCGCAAGGACTCCCCCCACACCACCGACGCCTACCGCCGCGACCTGGCCGGCATCACCAAACTGCTCAGCGACAACCTCGCCAAGGACCCCGACGAACTCCTCGTCGACGAACTCACCGCCCCCGTACTCCGGGCCGCCTTCGGCGCGTTCGCCGACGACCACGCGAAGAGTTCCGTACTCCGCGCCTGGTCGACGTGGAACCAGTTCCTCACCTTCTGCGTGTCCGACGGTCTGCTGGCGGGCAACCCGATGGGAGCGGTCGCCAGACCCAAGACCCCTCCCCTGTCCCCCAAGCCTCTCCGCGGCGAGGACACCCCCGAGAAGCTGCTGCGCTCCGCCGCCGACGGCACCAGGCAGTCCCGCGACCCCTGGCCGGAGCGCGACGTCCTGGTGATCGCGCTCGGTCTCGTCGCCGGTCTCCGCTCGGCCGAGATGCGCACCCTGACAGCGGATTCACTGGCCGGACGCCCCGGCGAGATGCGCCTGCACATCCACGGCAAGGGCAGCCGCGACCGCTCCATCCCGGTGGAACCGATCATGGAGAAGGTCATCGACACGTACGTCGACTCCTGCGCCCGACGTTTCCCCAGCAAGCGTTTCACCCGAACGACGAAGTTGCTGCTCGACCGCACCGGCGAACCCATCGGCCGAGGCGGTCTCGAATACCTGGTGAAGTCCTGCTACCGCTGGGCCGGCCTCCACGACCGCGTCCCGGTCGGCGCGAACCTGCACGCTCTGCGCCACACCTTCGCCACCAGACTCGCCGAGGACGGCGCCACCGCGACGGAGATCATGAGACTGCTCGGCCACGCCAGCCTGGCCACCAGCCAGAACTACATCGAAGCCACCGGCCGCGAACAACGAGCCGCCGCCGCCAGCAACCGCACCTACCGCTCCCTGGACCAGATGATCAGCACCTCTGACGCCGGGGACGTGATCAGCTGACCACCAGCAAATGAAGGTCTGGGCTAAATGCGTTGCTGGGCGTGGCCGGCGGCTGGTGTACTCGCAGTGTTCAGTCACCACCAGCTAGGAGCGCAGCATGCGACCTCTCTTCATGTCCACCCGGAAAGGCAAAACCACCTGTACAAGGGACATGAAGCTGCGTGAGAACACTGAACTTGGGAATCCTGGCGCATGTAGACGCCGGTAAGACCAGCCTGACCGAGCGGCTGCTGTACGCCGCCGGGGTCATCGACGAGGTCGGCAGCGTCGACGACGGCAACACCCAGACCGACTCGCTGGCGCTGGAGCGGCAACGCGGGATCACCATCAAGTCCGCGGTCGTCTCGTTCGCCATCGACGACATCACCGTCAACCTGATCGACACCCCGGGGCACCCGGACTTCATCGCCGAGGTGGAGCGCGCTCTCAGCGTGCTCGACGGCGCGGTTCTGGTCGTCTCCGCGGTGGAAGGCGTCCAGGCGCAGACCCGGGTGCTGATGCGCACGCTCCAACGGCTGCGCATCCCGACGCTGATCTTCGTCAACAAGCTCGACCGCGGCGGAGCGCAGTACGGGTCGCTGCTGAAGAGCATCGAGGAGAAGCTGTCAGCGGCGATCATCCCGATGGGCTCGACCGACGGACTCGGCACCCGCGCGGCCGCGTTCACGCCGTACGGGCGAGACGATGCCGGGTTCACCTTCAGCATGATCGACCTGTTCGCCGAGCACGACGATCAACTGCTGGCGACGTACGTGGAGAACGAGAACGCGCTCTCGTACGACGCGCTGCGCGGCCGCCTGGCCGAGCAGACGCAGCAGGCACTGGTGCATCCCGTGTACTTCGGTTCGGCGATCACCGGTGCCGGCACGGACGCGTTGATCGCGGCGATCCGGGAACTGCTCCCGGCCACCGAGGGCGACACCGACGGACCGGTCTCCGGGTCGGTCTTCAAGGTCGAGCGGGGACCTGCCGGGGAGAAGATCGCGTTCGTCCGGATGTTCTCGGGCGCGATCCGGACCCGCGACCGGCTGCGCTTCCAGGGCGGCAAGGAGTCGAAGGTCACCGCGATCAGCGTGTTCGACGCGGGCTCGGTGCTGACCCGGCCGGAGGTGTCCGCGGGCCAGATCGGCAAGCTGTGGGGACTCGGCGAGATCCAGATCGGGGACTCGATCGGGGTCGGCGACCACCCGGCGGAGAGCGGGTACTTCGCTCCCCCGACGCTGGAGACGGTGATCGCGCCGACGCGTCGGTCGGACAAGGGCAACCTGCAGGTGGCGCTGGCTCAGCTGGCCGAGCAGGATCCGCTGATCAACCTGCGCCAGGACGACGTCCGGCAGGAGACCTATGTGTCGCTGTACGGCGAGGTGCAGAAGGAGGTCATCCAGACGACGCTGGCCGGCGAGTTCGGCATCGACGTCACCTTCCGGGAGACGACCACGATCTGCATCGAGCGGCTGAACGGCACGGGCGCGGCGGTCGAGTTCAACAAGAAGGACGCGAATCCGTTCCTGGCGACGATCGGCCTGCGGGTGGAGCCGGCGCCGGTGAACTCCGGGGTCTCGTTCAGCCTCGAGGTGGAGCTCGGGTCGATGCCGTACGCGTTCATCAAGGCGGTCGAGGAGACCGTCCACGAGACGCTGCAGCAAGGCATCCACGGCTGGCAGATCCCGGACGCGAAGGTGGTGATGACGCATTCGGGGTACTCGGCGCGACAGAGCCACGCGCATGCGGTCTTCGACAAGAGCATGTCGAGCACGGCCGGGGACTTCCGGAACCTCACGCCGTTGGTGCTGATGACGGCGCTGCAGGAGGCCGGCACGACGGTGTACGAGCCGATGCACCGCTTCCAGGTGGAGATCCCGACGGACACGGTCCGAGGTGTCCTCGCCGCCCTCGCCAGACTCCGCGCAATCCCGCAGGTGCCGGCGCTGGGGTCGGAAACCTCAGTCCTGGAAGGGGAAATCCCCGCCGCCGCTGTCTATGAACTCGAGCAACAGCTACCGAGCTTGTCCCGCGGCGAGGGCGTCCTGGAGTCGGCCTTCGAGCGGTATCAGCCGGTCACCGGCCCACTGCCAAGTCGGCCACGCACCGACCACGACCCGCTGAACCGCCGCGAGTACTTGTTGCATGTACTCCGCCGGGTCTGAATCACAAATCGTTGGCGAGGGTGATCGACAGTGGGGCGAAACCTCGGCTTTGGTAGAGCTGAAGTGCGGCTTCATTGGCTGCGTAGGCCGTGACGTGCAGCCTGGTTGCTCCGCGTTCTTTCGCCCACTCCACGAAGGCGTCGACGAGACGACCCCCGACGCCCTGCCCGCGCAGGCTGGCTCGGACGAACATGCTCACCAGTTCCGCCCGGCTGGCGGTCCACATGTCCGACGGCTCAGCGAAGGTGCCGACGAGGTGGCCGACTACCCCGCCGTCGACGGACGGGCGAGGACCAGCGCTTGCGGATCAGCCAGCAGGTCCGAGCACCACTGGGCGCCGTACGCGGCGGGCCAGTCGGCGTTGCGGAGTTTGTCGCGGGCGGCGGCGTCCTCGGCGAAGAGTGCGGCGCTGGAGGCGACCACCCCGTCGAGGTCGTCGGCGGTCGCCGGGCGGATGTCCACGGAGCTACTCCTTGGTGCCGATGACGGTGGTGGCGTAGAGCTCTTCGGAGGTGCTGATCTGTGGGGTCAGGCCGTCGTGCTGGAAGATCGATGCGGCGGTTGATGCCTGTTCCTCGCTGGTTTCGGTCAGGATCGAGCCGCCGGGAGCTAGCCAGGAGCGAGCGTCCGCGCTGACTCGGCGGAGGATCTCCAGGCCGTCGTGGCCGCCGTCCAAGGTGACGCGCGGCTCGTGCACACGTGCCTCGGTGGGTAGGAGGCGCACCTCGTCGGTCGGTACGTACGGGACGTTCGAGAGCAGGAAGTCGACCTGCCCACGCAACGATCCGGGCAAGGCGGAGAACAGGTCGCCCTCGAAGACCTGGCCACCGATCGGCTCGACGTTGCGTCTTGCACAACGGACCGCGGCCGGCTCGACGTCGGCGGCGTACAGCTCGACATGCTGGGCTAACGCGACCGCGACGCCGAGCGCGCCGGAGCCGCAGCACAGGTCGACGACGACGGCACCTGGCCGGCTCAGCGCGACCGCTTCGCCGACCAAGTACTCCGTACGCCGCCGTGGCACGAACACGCCCGGGTCGACCGCGATCCGAAGCCCGCAGAACGACGCCCACCCGACGACGTGCTCGATCGGGAGCCCGGCGACGCGTTGCTCGATCATTGAGGCGAGCTCGGCATCGTCACGGGCCGAGGAGATCAGCATCTCGGCTTCGTCCTCGGCGAAGACGCAGCCGGCGGCGCGGAGGGTACTGACGATGGTGGAGTGGATGAGGAGTGACAACGAGAACCCTTCAACTGCTGGGGGCACTCCCGTGCTGTCGACTCTGCTAGCCGACGAAAGGTGGGAACGCCCGACCTGTACTGGCGGTGATCGGTCCCACCTCCTCAACTCGCATCCGATTCGACCCCGCAAACCCTACCGGACACCTCACCCCTCGACGGCGCTCACCCGTTCAGCCGAAGGCGTTCACTCCGGTGAGCTCTGCCGAGACCGTCCACAGTCGAGCCGCCGAGGCGGGGTCGATCGCGTACGGCCGCACGCCGGGCGCGTCGTCCGTGGACACCTCGGCGACCTCGCAGTCCTCGAGAAATACTCCGCCCAGGCCGTCGAGCTGCCGGGAGGTCGCCGCCCACACCTGGGTCGACGCGCCCTGCTCCGGCGACTTGAATCCCGGGTTGAGCGGATTGCCTTCCTCGTCGATCCAGCCGTAGCCGACCATCTCAGAGCGCTCCAGATGCCGCTGCAACGGCGTCAGGATCCCACCAGCTTTGGCCCGCTCTTGTGGCGGGTGGCGGGCCTGCCGGAACTCCAGGTCGTCCCAGCGGATGTCCGGCCCGACCCGGGTCTCGGGGCTGGCCATGATGCCGGCGTTGTTGACTAGACCCGGCTCTAGGTCAAGCGGCGAGGTGCGGATTCGCCTTGAGCGACTCGGCCAGCCGCTGGAGCGCCGGGTTCGGGCTGTCCGGGCTCCACGCCGCGTGCAGCGTCACCGAGTGCGCGTCGGCCGCGTCCAGTTCGCGGTACCGGATGCCTTGCACGCCCATCGCCATGATCGACCGCGGGACCAACGCGCACCCCAACCCAGCTCGTACCAGCGCGAGCATCGTCGGCACCTGCGACGCCAGTTGGCTCACGGCGTACCGGTTCATCCCGATCATCGCGGCGCAGATGTCATGCAGGTACTGCGACCCCTCCGGGCTGTAGCCGATGTAGTCATCCGTCACATCGGCAAGTGAAACCACGCCCGAGCCAGAGGCCAGCTTGTGATCAGCCGGTACTGCGAGCACCAGGTCCTCCGAGTGCACCAGCACCGAGTCGAACTGCTCCGGGATCGGCGGCCGCACCAAGCCAATATCAATCTCCAGATTCGCCAGCGCCTCGAACTGGTCCGGGCTCACCAACTCCGTCAGCTCCGACGTCACCGCCGGCGTCCGCTTGCTGACCATCGCCAGAAAATCGGCCAGTACTGCGTACGCCCCGATCGCCGTGAACGCGATCCGCAAAGTCCCGGTCTGTCCGTCGGCAGCGCGCCGGGTCGCCTCGGGCGCCACTTCGAGCAGCGCCAGAACCCGGCGGCAGTGCTCCAGGAACACCTCACCAGCGGCGGTCAGCCGCACTCCCCTGCCGGTCCGGTCGAACAACGAGACGCCGAGCGTGCGCTCCAGAGCCTGGATCTGCCGGGTCAGCGGCGGCTGGGTCAGGTTCAGTCGCTGAGCGGCCCGGCCGAAGTGCTGTTCTTCGGCCACCGCGACGAAGCCGCGCAGTCCCTGGAGCGAAAGATCCATCTGATGCCCTCACGGTATCGGTCGATGCGGAAATGGGCTTGGACGAGCATAACGGAAAGCCCTTACCTTCGAGCCCAGGGAAGCTCACGACCTATCACGACTCAGAGGAGTCCAGTTGTCCAAGCTGGCAGTGGTGATGACACCTGAACGAGCCGACGACGTCTGCAGTCCGGCGACCCGCGCGCTCCTGGCCGACAGGTTCGAGGTCAGCTGGGCGGGTTCCGACCTCAGCCCGCAGATGGTCGCCGACCTGGCCGCCGGCAGCGACGTCGTCCTGACCAGTTGGGGCACTCCGCCCCTGGACAAGGCGATCTGGGCCGACGGCAACGGCCCGAAGGCGGTCGCCCACGCGGCCGGCTCGGTGAAGAAGCTGATCGACCCAGTCATCCTCGAACAGGGCGTGGCGGTGTTCTCGGCCGGCACACGGATCGCATGGTCGGTCGGCGAATACTGCCTGGCCTCGATGCTCACCTTGGCGCGGCGCCTCCCCCAGTTCGATCAGGCATTGCGCCAGGGCGGTTGGAAGCAGAGCCACCTTCGCGGCGGCGAGTTGGCCGGCCAGGCGGTCGGCATCCTCGGTGCCAGTTCGACCGCGCGGGCGCTGATCACGCTGCTCAAGCCGTTCGGCTGCGACATCGTCGTCTACGACCCCTATCTGAGTGCCGAGAGAGCAGCAGAACTCGGCGTCAGGACAGCCGGACTCGAGGAGGCGCTCCAGTCGCGCTTCGTTTCGATCCACGTTCCTGACGTGCCGGAGACCCGCGGCCTGGTGACGCGCAAGCTGATCGAGCAACTGCCCGATCACGCGATCGTCGTCAACTCGTCCAGAGGCCCCGCGATCGATCAGCAGGCGCTGCTCGAGCATTGCCTCGACGGCCGGCTGTTCGCGGCGCTGGATGTCTACGACCCGGAGCCACCGAAGTTCGGCCCTGACGTACTGGCCGCGGGCAACCTCCTGCTCACGCCACACATCGCCGGGGACACCGTCGAAGGTCATCTCGCGCTCGCCGGCTACGTCATCGACGACGTACTGCGCTGGCTCGACGACGGCGTCCGGGGCTCCAGCTTCGTGGATCCCGCGGTCTGGCCGATCGCCGCATGAGCAGCCGGATCCGATCGGTCGAGGTGTTCCCGGTCCCGGTGCCGTTCGCGCGGCAGTTCGTGCTCGGCAGCGGTGCTGTCGGCGCACCCGGCCAGGCTACGGACCAGGGGGCCGCAGTCATCTTCGTGAAGCTCACCACCGAGGACGGCATCGTCGGCTGGGGAGAACAGCGGGCGCTTCCCAGTTGGAGCTACGAGACGGCCGAGACGATCGCGGTCGTGATCAAGCGCCACCTCGCTCCGATCCTGCTGGAGCTGACGCCGTTCGACGTCGAACTCTTCCACAGCCGGGCGACGAAGCGGTTGAGCCCGTCGGTCTCGAACGGTTTCCCGTTCGCCCGAGCAGCGGTGGACCTCGCGATGCACGATGCCGCCGGCAAGCTGGCCGGAGTACCGGTGCACGCGTTGCTCGGCGGGAAGCTGCACGACGAGATCCCGCTCTGCTCGGCGATCGGGGTCGGACCGCCCGAGGCCGTGCGGGAGCATGCCCGGCAGTCGTCGGACTATTCGGCGTACAAGGTGAAGATCGGTGGTGACCTGGACGCCGACGCGGCCGCGATCGAGACCGTCGCGGAGGTGGCCGGCGCCAAGCCGTTGTGGCTGGACGCCAACCAGTCCTACCGGCCGAGCGCGCTCAAGCAACTGCTCGACCGGACCCGGCACGTCCGGACCATTCATTGCGTCGAGCAACCGGTTCCGAGCACCGACACACTCGCCATGCACCGGTTGCGCGACCTGATCGACCTGCCGATCGCGATCGACGAAGGCAGCTTCACCGCCCAGGACCTGGCCCGGACGATCCAGCTCGAGGCCGCCGACCTGGTCGTGGTGAAGATCTGCAAGTCCGGCGGTCTGCGGAACGCGCTCAAGACCGCGCAAGTGGCGGTGTCGGGCGGATTGGAGATCCTCGCGAGCGGTCTGACCGACTGCGGGATCGGATTCGCTGCCGCGCTGCATCTGTTCAGCCAGCTCGACCTGGCCCTGCCGGCCGAGCTGAACGGACCCGAGTTGCTGTCCGACCTGTACGTCGAAGGGCTCACCATCACCAAGGCCGTCGCCACGGTCCCCACCGCGCCCGGTCTGGGCATCCAGGTCGACGAAGAGCGGATCCGCGCCGAGTCGATCGAACTGCTCTTCAGCTGAGGAGTCGCCATGTCCGCCCGCACCAACCCCCACCCACCACGCAGCGAACTGTCTCGCCGCGGCCTACTCAAACTCACCGGCCTGGCAGGACTCGCCGCGGCCTCGACCGGAGTTCTCTCCGCCTGCTCATCCACCCCGTCCGGCGCGGCAACCTGGTCGATGTGGTCGAGCAGCCCGGCCGAACGCAAGGTTTGGGACGACTTCAGCAAGTACGTCGCCGGCACGCTGAAGGTCGAGTCGATCCCGACCCTGACCCCGTCGGGCGGCTACCCGACCAAGCTCGACCTGCAACTCGTCAGCGGAACAGCCGGCCTGGTGACCGCGCTGAACGGAACCCTGATCCCCACCTACGCCGCCCGCGGCGCGCACCGTCCGCTCGATGACCTGATCGCCGCCGACCCCGACTTCCGGCTCGACGACTTCTACCCGGCCATCCGGAAGATCTCGACCTTCAACGGCCAGACCTACGCGATCGGCTTCGACGTCGCCCCGACGGTGCTCTACTACAACAAGTCCCTCCTGACGAAGGCCGGCATCCCGCTGCCGTCGCGGACCGAACCGATGACGTGGGAGACGTTCCGGGGTCTTGCCAAGGAGTTGACCCGGCCGCCGGACCAGTTCGGCTTCACCTGCGCGCCGGCGATCGACGACCTGGTCTCGTGGATCTACTGCGCGGGCGGCAACGTCATGAACGACGAGGGCACGGTCAGCACGCTGAACCGCCCGGAGGCGCTGCAGGCGATCCAGTTCGTCATCGACCTGTTCGTCAAGGACAAGGTGACGCCGCCGATCAGCAACCTGGTCACCGAGAGTTCGCTGTCCAATTTCATGGAGGGCAACGTCGCCTTCATGCAGAACGGCCCGTGGCAGGTGGTCAACGTCCGGAAGGCGAAGTTCGACTGGGACGTCATCCCGTTCCCCGCCGGCCCGGCCGGGAGTACGCCCCGCGTGTCCGGCTCGTCCTTCGCGATTCCGGCCGCGGTCAAGGGCGACGACCTCGAGTTGGCGTGGAAGCTGCTCAAGACGCTGACCAGTACCGGTGCGCTGGACATCTATGCGAAGGCCGGCCGGAACAACCCGGCGCGACTGGCGGCGGGCAGCGCGTTCAAGCCGCCACCGGACAACCTCGGCGTGGTGCAGCAGATCCTGGCGGGCAAGGTCGCCGGCGGCCACCCGTTCGACGTCACCACGAACTGGAACCAGGTCAAGCAACTGCTCGGCCAGGACCTGCCGCGCACGTTCCTCGGCCAGGTCAGCGTGCCCGAGGTGATCGACGGCCTGACGCCGCGCCTCGACGTACTGATGAAGCAGCACCAGGACAACATCCGCCAAGCCCAAGCCCGGAAGGGGTGAGCTCGAATGGCTGTCGACACGCTGCCCGCGCGGACTGCTCCGCGCGCGACCGCGCCGACCGGACCGACACCTCGCTGGCGGAACAAGGAGACGCTCGCCGCCTGGCTGTTCATCTTCCCGAGCCTGATCGGGTTCCTGATCTTCACCGCCGGGCCGGTCGTCGCGGCCGGGGTGATCTCGCTGCTCAATTGGAACCTCTTCAGCTCCCCCACGTGGGCGGGCCTGAAGAACTTCGCCCGGCTCGGGCCCGACCCGACGTTCTGGTCCGCGCTGGGCAACACGGCGTACTTCACCTTTGTGAGCGTGCCGCTGACGCTGCTGGTCAGTCTCGGGCTGGCCTTGCTGCTGAACCAGGGGCTGCGCCGGGTGGCGGTCTTCCGGTCGCTACTGCTGTTGCCGTACGCAACGATCACGGTGGCGGTCGCGTTCGTCTGGATCTGGCTCTACATCCCGCACGACGGACTGATGAACTCCGTGCTGGGCCTGGTCGGCATCAACGGGCCCGCCTGGCTGATCAGCGACAACTGGGCGATGCCGGCGCTGATCGCGATGAGTGTCTGGAAGAGCTTCGGCTTCGGCATGGTGGTGTTCCTGGCCGGGCTGCAGGCGATCCCGCAGCAGCTGTACGAGGCCGCGAGGGTGGATGGCAGCTCGGCTTGGCAGACTTTCCGCAGCGTCACCCTGCCGATGCTGTCGCCGGCGCTGTTCTTCGTCGTCGTCACGTCGGTGATCGGGTCGTTCCAGGTCTTCGACCAGGCCCTGATCATGACGAACGGCGGGCCGGGGTCCCGTACCACCACGCTCGTGATGTACATCTACCGAACCGGGTTCGAGAACTACGACCAGGGCTATGCGGCGGCTCAGTCGCTGGTGCTGTTCGCGTTCATCGTGGTGATCACCGCGGCCCAGTTCCTCCTCCAGAGGAGGCTCGTGCACTATGACAACTGAAGCCCTCGCGCCGCTGCGGCGGTCACTGGCCGGCAATCCGGTCGCGACCCGCAAACTCGTGGTGTTCGGCTGTTTCGTCGTCACCGCGGTGACGCTGGTCCCGGTCGTGATGATGGTGCTGGTCGCGTTCCAGTCCGACGCCGAGTCGATGGCCGCGCGGCCGTCGTTCTGGCCGAGCAGTTGGCATCCGGAGAATCTCACCCGCGCCTTCGACCTCGTCCCGCTCGGCCGCTACCTGCTCAACACGATCATCTTCGCGGCCGGCACCACCCTGCTGGAGACCGTGACGGCCGCCCTGGCCGCCTACGCCTTCGCCCGGCTGAACTTCCCCGGCCGGAGTTGGTTGTTCGGCATCTACCTGGCGACGTTGATGATCCCGTCACAGGTGACGCTGATCCCGCAGTTCGTCCTGGTCGCCAAGTTGCACGGGATCGACACCTGGCCGGGAATGATCCTGCCGCACGCGTTCACCGCGCTCGGCGTGTTCCTGCTGCGGCAGTTCTTCCTGGGCATCCCCCGCGACTACGAGGAGGCCGCCCGCCTGGACGGCGCGAACCGGTGGCAGGCGTTCACCCGGGTGATCGTGCCGCTGGCGATTCCGGCGATCGCGACGCTGGCCGTCTTCAAGTTCATCGGCCAGTGGAACAACCTGCTCTGGCCGCTCGTCATCTCCAACAGCGATTCAACCCGTACTGCGGCCGTCGGGCTGCAGGTCTTCCAGGACACCAACGGCACCCAGTGGAACCTGCTGCTGATGGCGGCGACGATCACCACCGTGCCGTTGATCGTGCTCTTCTTCCTGACCCAACGCTGGTTCGTCAAAGGCATCACCATGAGCGGGCTGGGAGGCCGCTGATATGAGCTATCTCTGGTCCGTCTTCACCAAGCCGTGGCCGGAACTCCCCGGTGACGAGCTCGGCCGGCTCGTCGCCGGGCTCGGCTTCACCGGCGCCGAGATCCCCGTCCGCGACACCGCCTACGTGACTCCCGCGACCGCCGAGGCCGAGCTTCCGAAGTTCGCCGCGCAACTGCGCGCGGAGGGCGTCGAACCGATCAGCATCGCCAGTGACCTGTCCGAGGCGACGTTCGCAGCGTGTGCGCAGGCAGGGGTGCCGATGATCCGGATCATGGCGCCGCTGGGCCCCGACGGATATGTCGCCTCGGTCAGGCGTACCAGGCGACTGCTTGAGGAGACAGCCGCGCTCGCGGAGCAGTACGGCGTACAGGTTGGGGTGCAGCCTCATCACGGCAAGTTCATGTCGTCGTCTTTGGGGGTCATGCAGTTGCTCGAGGGACTGCCTGGCCAGTTCAAGGTGGTCTGGGACGCCGCCCACGATGCGCTGGCGGGCGACGATCCCGCCATCACCCTTGAGCTGGTCCGCGAGCGCCTGGGGATCGTCAACCTCAAGAACGTCAAGTACGTCGAAGCCGACGGTGGCTGGAAGCCCTGGTTCGTCCAGGCCGGCGAAGGCTTGTCCGATTGGTCCGCGGTCTTCCGCCACCTGCAGGACTTCACCGGCCCGATCTGCCTCACCGGCCAGTACTCCGACCCGTCGGTGCCGGTCGAGGAGCGGCTGAGAGCCGACCTCCAGGCAGCTGTCACATCTTCGTTGGCCGATCCGTCAGGGGGATGACAGCAACGGAAAACCACTGAGGAGAACGACGATGGCCGTCAGGATGAAGAACCCCGCGAAGGTGTTGCCGGACGCAATGACCGGGATCCAGCACCTCTATCAGGCGATGCACAAGGGCGGCGTGCCGGCCACCACGCTCGAGCTGGTGCACCTGCGCGCCAGCCAGATCAACGGTTGCAGCGCCTGTGTGGACAGCGGGGTGAAGAGCGCGCGGAAGAACGGCGAGGCCGACGAGCGGCTGTTCCAGGTGGTGGCCTGGCGGGAGTCCGGCCTGTTCACCGACGCCGAGCGCGCGGCCCTGGCGATGACCGAGGCGGCGACCCGGCTGGCCGACCGCCCGGACGCGGTGACGGACGAGATCTGGGACGAGGCCGCGGACCACTTCGACGAGCAGCAACTGGCCGCGATCATCTTGATGATCAGCCTGACCAACCTCTTCAACCGCATCAACACCACGATCCGCGAACCCGCCGGCGCTACCTGGGGCTGATGGCCCTGACCGGCGTCACCGCCCGGGATCTCCGGGCCGGCTGAAGAGCCGCCCGCAGGGCCGGGGCCAGGATCCGGCGTACGTCGGCGTCCGTCATCGTCGACGCCGGACGGAGCGGGTTCAGGTAGCGGGTGAGGATCAGGCCACCGATCACCGCGACCGCGGCGGTGGCCCGATCGGTCGCCTCGGGACCGCGCAGAAATTCAGCAATCCGGCCGTGCACCTCGCGTTCGAGGAACTCCTGCAGCACCAGCATCACGTCCGCGTCCTGCGGCGCCATCCGGGTCAGCTCGGCCAGCGGCTGCGCGTCGGCCCACATCTCGAGCACCGCCTCGAGCAGCCGATCAGCGAACCCCGCCTGGTCCCCCTGCAGCGCCCGAGCCATCGCGGCCGACTTGCCGCAGCGAAACTGCATCGCCTCCCCGAACAGCCCTTGCTTCGATCCGAAGTGATAGCTGATCAGCGCGGAGTCGACCTCGGCCGCGGCAGCGACCTTGCGCACCGTCGTGTTCGGAGCGGCTGGTTCCACCGGCCGGGTCCTGGTCGAGCAAGCTCTGGCGGCGGGGCATCAGGTGGTGGCAGCCGTTCGTCATCCGGAGAAGGTCGAGCCGCGCGCGGGGCTGACCGTAGTACGGGCCGATGTGGCTGACGCGGCCGCAGTCCGTACCGCGGTGGCCGGCAGCGACGCCGTGTTCTCGGTCGTCGGAGGCAAACCGACCCGGCAACCCGTCGAACTCCACTCGACGGCGGCTCGCACGGTCATCGACGCCATGCACGAGCACGGCGTCAAGCGGCTGTTCGTCGTCAGTTCGGTCGTTCTCGAGCCTGGGTGGCGGCCCAGCAACGCGTTCTTCTTCAACAACGTGCTCGATCCCGTGGTGAACCGGGTGATGGTGCGGACGACCCACGACGACCTGCGACGGATGGAGCAACTGGTGCGCGCGAGCGGGCTCGACTGGACGATCGTGCGGCCGTCCGGATTGTTCAGCAACCACGCGCCGACGGCGTACGAACTGCCGGAGGACCAGGCCGACGGGTTGTTCACCGCCCGTGAGGACCTCGCGGCGAGCATGCTCGACCAGTTGAGCGGTGACGCCTTCGTTCGCCGGGTGATGGCCGTGATCACCACCGCGGTCCGGCCGAGGATCGCCCGGGTGATCTGGCGAGAGGCCATCATGTCGAGATGAGCGGCGGTGTTTCGACGTCCCCGCTGTCAGACCCCGACAGAGGAGCCACCGTGAAGTACATGCTGTTGATCTACGGCAACGCGGACACGTGGGACGCGCTGGCCGCCGAGGGGATCGAGTCCGTCTACGACGTGCACCGCGGGATGCTCGCGGAGACCCGTGCCAACGGCGAACTGCTCGCGGCCGACGGACTGACCACCGACCGGGCCCGCGTCGTCCAGGTCAAGGACGGGGTGCCGGCCGTGACGGACGGGCCGTTCACCGAGTCCAAGGAGGTGCTGGCGGGCTACTACCTGCTCGACTGCACCCTGGAACGCGCGACGGAACTCGCGGCCCGGCTGCCCGAGGCCCGCTACTCACCCGTCGAGGTCCGTGCGCTCACCGAGCCGTTCGAGGAGTAGGAACCGGCTGTCCAGGGACTTGCCGGTCTCAGCTCGGCGTTGACCTGAGACCGGCGAGCCACTGACTCAGCCGGTGTTACCCAGCTTCGGTCAGCTCGGACAGCTCGGTGCGAGAGTGACCCCACCTGAGGCGGGTTGGTCTCCCATCCCCCGGCCACCCTGGACGAACACGGTCGCGCCGGTCTCGGGCGCTCGCGCACCCTCGCCCAGACGCAGTGTGCTGGTCAGGCCGTTGCTCAGCCTCAGCACCGCCACGCGACGCGGCTGACCGGCCGGCATCGACGAGCTCACCTCGTGGATCCCGGTACAGACGGCCGGTTGGACCGCAGCCCGGCCGAGCTTTTGCGTGCCGTGACTCCTCACACCACGGCACTGCTCGGCGAGCTTCTTCATCGGTGACACACATCCCCCTCTCTTCGTTCCCCCGAGGAACAGTTGATGACGAAGCAACTGTCAGTACGGCGCAACGGTCCTCACTGCGCAGTACTGCGCAACAGTTGCACCACTCCGTACTCCACTCGGCACGGAAGTGATCCCGGCAGCCTTGCTCACGGTGACGACCTTTTCAAGGGATCGCCCGGTGAATCCCGCCTGCCGGAACCATTGTCCGCCGAACTACTACTGCCCGCCGAAACCAGTGGTCGCGATTCCCTTGATGATCTGCCTTTGGAAAAAGAGGAAAACGGCGACCAGTGGCAGCGCGGCGAGGATCGCGGACGCCATGTTCTGCGCATATTGCAGACCATAGGCGCTCTTTACCGTCTGCAGCCCGACCGGCAGCGTCATCAGGTCGGCGTCGGTGGTGACGATGAAGGGCCAGAGGAAGTTGTTCCACGCGCCGATGAAGACGAAGATCGCCACCGCGGCAAGGATCGGGCGCGACAGCGGCAGCACGATCGACCAGAAGACCCGGAGCCGATGGGCGCCGTCGACCCGGGCGGCGTCCTCCAGTTCCACCGGAATCTGGTCGAAGAAGCGCTTCAAAATGAGCACCATGGTCGGCGCAAACGCTTGCGGCAGAATGATTCCCCAATAGGTGTCGACCAGGTCGAAGGCGAGCATCTGCCGGAACAGCGGCACGATCAGCAACTGCGGCGGGATGATGATGGCCGCGATGATGGCGGCGTACAGCCAGCGCCGGCCGCGGAAATCCATTCGCGAGAATGCGTATCCGGCCAGTGCGGAGGTGGCCACGGTGACGAAAGTGATTGCCGCGGAAGTGATCAGGCTGTTCCACGCCCAGGCCGGGATGTCGCCGGCCGACAGCACCTTGCGATAGGCGTCCAGGCTGAACCCGTCCGGCGGCGACAGGCTGAGCGTCGAGGCACCGGCGTCGGCCTCGCTCTTCAGCGACGTGAGCACCGCCCACGCGAACGGGACCAGCCAGGTGGCCGCCAGGAACGCCAGGATCAGCAGCGCCACCATCCGCGAGACGCTCCACGGGTTCTCGCCCGGCTTGTATCCCCTGCCCTTGAGGCCGCGGGACAACGTGTAGGTGCTCACGAGCCACTCCTGCGGTTGATGAGTTTGTACTGCGCCAGCGAGACCAGCACGATGATCGCGAAGAAGAGGTAGGAGATCGCCGAGGAGTAGCCGAACCGGTAGCCGGTGAAGCCGGACTCGTAGATGTACTGCACGATCGAGCGGGTCGAACCGGCCGGTCCGCCGTTGGTCAGCATGTAGATCTGGTCGAACACCTTCAGCGACGCGAGCACCTGCAGCGTCAGGATCAGCGCGGTGGTCGGCGCGAGTTGCGGGATCACGATCGAGAACAGTTGCCGCCACTTCCCCGCGCCGTCGATCGCGGCGGCCTCGAACTGCTGCTCGGGGATGTTCTGCAACGCGGCCAGGTACAGCAGGAAGTTGAAGCCGATGGTCCACCACAAGGTGGTGATCACCACCGAGATCATCGCCACCTTCGGATCCTGCAGCCACGCCACCGGGGCGATCCCGAACTCGGCGAGCACGCCGTTGACCAGGCCGATCTTCGGGTTGTACATCCAGGCCCAGAACAGCACGACCACGGTGGAGGCGAGCAGGTACGGCAGGAAGAACGACAGCCGCCACAGCCACCGGCCCGGTAGGCCGAGGTTCACCAGCAGCGCGAAGGCCAGCGACAGCACGACCAGCGGCACGGTGCTGAGCAGGGTGAACCAGGCGGTGTTGCCGAGCGAACGCCACATGTCCGGGTCTCGTAGGGCCTCGGCGTAGTTCGCGAACCCGATCAGGTCGGAGTTGGAACCGGTCAGCGTCTCGCCGGTGAAGCTCAGGTACAGGCCGTAGATCGCCGGCACGACCAGGAACAGCACGAACAGGACCGCGAACGGCGCGGCGAACGCCCAGCCGGTCAGCGTCTCCCCCCGCCTGGCCCTGAGCTTGCTTTGGGCAACGACCGGCGTGGCGGCCGCGGGACTGTCGATGGCGGTCGACATACGCATCTCCTTCTCAGGCGTCAGACCGGTTGCGGCCGGTCGAGCAGCACGTTCAACCGCTTCACGAATCCGTCGAACCCGGCCGCGGGATCGCCGCTGCCCAGGTACACGTTCTGCACGTTCTCGGCGAAGTACCGGTGGAAGTCGCTGCCGGCGCCGCCGAACCAGGCGTCCGGGTCGTAGTTCACGTACTCCGGGATGCCGGCGTAGTTCGACTGGGGCTTCAACTGCTGGTACTCCGGGCTCTCGATCACCGGCTGGTACGCCGGGATGTGGCCCGCGCCCGCCCAGGACACGGACCGTTTGAGGATCTCCGCGACCATCCGGTACACGTGCTTGCGTCGCTCGGGTGACACCTTCGACTGCCGTGGCAGCACGAACGTGTGCGAGTCGGCGTACGCGGCCGGAGTACCGAAGAGGGTCGGGATGGGCTGCGCGTCGAACCCAAGCTTGGCCGCCTTGAGCACGGGCAACTCCCAGACTCCACCGAAGAAGAGGCCGCTCTCGCCGTGCAGGAACTCGCTGGTCGCGGTACCGCCGTCGCCGCTGCGGCTGGCGATGTTGTCGTCCAGCAACGAGCGAACGAAGGTCAGCGTCTTCACCGCGGCGGCCTCGTCGACGTCGGCCGGGCTGCCCGGGACGAGTTTCATCTCCGCGCCGGTCTGGCGATAGAGCGTGTAGAACAGCCGCCACATCTGCGAGCCGTCGCCGAGGTAGCCGTACGACAAGCCGTGTTTGCCGGTCACCTGCTGCAACTTGCGGGCGACCTCGACGAACTCCTCGGGCGAGTCCATCGTCTTCAGAGCGCTGGTGACACCGGCCTTCCGAGCGTGGTCGGTGTTGTAGTAGAGGACGAAGGGATGCGTGTCGAGGGCGATCGAGTAGAGCTTGCCGTCGTACATGCCCTTCTGCCACACCAGCGGCGGGAAGTCGCTCTCGTGGATGCCGACCTCGGCCAGTTCGTCGAGGTCCCACGGCTCGAGCAGACCGCCGGGCGCGTAACCGGCGATGCGGGAGGCGTGCATGACCGCCAGGTCGGGAGCTCTGCCGCCGGCCGAGGCCATCGCCAGCTTCGTGTAGTACGGCGGTCCCCAGGCCAGCACGGTCTGGGTCGCCCGAAAGCCGGCGTTGAGGCCGTTCACGGCGTCGACCAGGCCGGCCATCACGACGCCGTCGCCGCCGCTCATCAGGTGCCAATAGGTCAGGTCTTCCGCTGAGTTCCGTGCTCCCGGTGCGCAGCCGAGCAACAGGCCACCACCGGCCAGCGCGGCCGCTCCGGAGAGCAGGCGGCGCCGGGAGAACTGACGATCGATCGATGCCATGGGCTCTCTCCTTCGCAGGCGGCACCGATCATTACATCGTTGAAATAGGTTGACAAGAGGGTAGACGTCTTGGTTTTTGTGCGTTTATGTGGTCGGCGGGGGCTAGCGCGCCGTGCTGGCGCGGCTGACGATGCGGTGCGGGACGACTACCCGGCGTGGCTGGGCATCCTTGTCCGCCATCCGCTCACCGAGCAGATCGAGGGCCGACTGGACGAACTGCCGGCGATCGAAGTCGACGGTCGTCAGCGGCGGCACGGTGTACTGACTCTCGAGGATGTTGTCGAAACCCGCGACCGCGCAATCCCCCGGTACTGCGACCCCTGCCGTCCACAGCGCCGACAGGGCTCCGGCCGCGATCGTGTCGGTGAAGCAGAACAGCGCGTCCGGCGTCTCGTGGTCCTCGAGGTAGCGGCCGACCACCGTGGCGGCGCCCTCCGGACTCCAGCGGTCGAGGCCGATCTCGAGCTCCGGATCGTGGGGTAGGCCGGCTGCCTCCAGCGCCTCGCGATACCCGGTCGTACGGAGCCGGGCGGCCGCAGTACCGGGGGTGTCTGCGGTTCCGCCGACGCGGCCGGTGCCGCTCGCACCGCGGGGGATCTCCGGGGTGCCGACCGCTGCGATCCGGCGGAAACCCTGCTCGATGAGGTGCTGCGTCATCTCCCGGGCAGCGCCGACATTGTCGATGGCCACCTGGCTGACCACGTCCTGGTCGACGTCGCCGATCAGGACGACGGCGGGCAGTGGACCGGCGGTCATCACCGCACTGTCGTCGAGGTTGACCGGGTTGAGGATCAGGCCGTCGACGAGGTTCGCGCGAGCCTTCGAGAGCAACTCGAACTCTCGCTTCGGCTCGGCCGCGGTCTGCTCGATCTGCACTCCCCAGCCGCGCTGGTGAGCCAACTCCACGACCAGGTGGGTGATCTCGGCCGAGTAGGGCCGGAGCAGGTCGGGCAGCGCCAGACCGATCATCCCCGAGCGGCCGTTGCGCAGGCCGCGCGCGCTCAGGTTGGGAACGTAGTCCAGCTCGGCCAGGGCCTGCTCGACCCGCTCACGGGTCTCCGGACGGACGAAGACGATCCCGTTGATGACGTTGGACACCGTCTTCGGGGAGACCCCGGCCAGCTTGGCGACGTCTTTGACGGTGGCACGCATGCCCCCATTGTCACCGACGTCGGCTCGGCGGCTGGGATGCCTTCGTTGTCAACGGGTACTGCTCGATGAGGTCAGATGCCGCGAAGGCGTCGCGCGGCCAGTGTGAGTTCGGCCAGGTCGGCGGCCGCGGCGAAGTTGAACCGCAGCCACGCGCCGGGCTTCTCGGTGGCGAAGTAGCGCTGGCCGGCGCTGACCAGCACTCCGAGTCGCCTGGCCTCGGCTGAGACTTCGGTGTCCTCGATGCCGGGCGGAAGGCGGACCCAGAGGTGGAGACCGCCGTCGGGTGGCCGGTTGATCGTCCAGTCCGGCTGCACGTCGGCCAGTTGGGTCGCGAGTTCGCGGCAGCGTTGCCTCAGCGAGGTCGCGAGACCGCGCAGATGCCGTTCCCAGGAAGGCGAACTGACCAGTTCGAGAGCCGCCTCCTGCAGCGGACGCGGTACGAAGAAGTCATCGACCTGACGGATCGCCCGGAGGCGCTCGAGCACCGGCCCGCGGGCGATCAGCGCACCGATCCGCAGACTCGGCGCGGCCGGTTTGGTCAGCGAGGTCAGGTAGACGACCGTGCCGTCGCGATCCTCGGTCAGCAATGGCTTGGGGACCGGTGAGCCATGGCCGAGCAACCTGGCGAAGTCATCTTCCAGGATGAAGGCGCCTGCGGCCCGGGCAACTTCGACCACCTGCCGCCGGCGCTCGGCCGCGAGTACTGCGCCGGTCGGGTTCTGGTAGGTCGGCTGGCAGTAGAGCAGGCGCGCCCCGGACCTGGCGAAGGCCTCTGCCAGCAGGTCAGGACGCACGCCTTCCTGATCGAGAGGCACGGGAACTGGGCTGAGACCGGCGGCACGCGCCGCGGCCAGAGCACCCGGATAGCTCGGAGCTTCCACCAGGACAGGGCTTCCGGGGCCGGCGATGGCCCGAAAGGCGATCGACAAGGCACTCTGCCCGCCTGCCGTGATCAGTACGTCGTCCGGGGTTACGTCGGCCCCGGCGAGTCTGGCGAAGACCGTTCGCAACGAACTGAGGCCGTTGGCCGGCGCACGATCCCAGGCGTCGGGGCGGCGCGCAGCCCGGGCAAGGGCCGCGCTCAAACCTCGGGTCGGTTGCAGTGACGGGTGCAGGTAGCCGCCGTCGAGGTGGATCGCACCCTCGGGAGCCGGTCCAAGGGAGTCGCTGAGTGAGCGCGAGTCGACGCTGCGGTCGGCCAGGGCGACCGTCTGCCACGCGGTGTCGGGGATGGCGTCGGCTCGCGGTGAACGTGGAGCGACGTAGGTGCCGCTGCCGGGTCGGGTGATGACAGCACCTTCAGCAGCGAGTTGCGCGATCGCTCGGGAGACCGTGCCGGGACCGACGCGGTGACGGTCGATCAACTCGCGGCTGCTCGGCAACTTCTCCCCCGGCGCCGACCGCTGGACGAGGTCGCGGAGGGCGCTGAGCAGGGCGCCAGAAGTGCTACTGTCTGACATGAGAGAGCATAGTAGCGCTACTGCGCCGGAATGGGAATCGCTATCAGCCCTGCGGGCCGACACCCCGGGGTGCGAGCACGTCATCCACTTCAACAACGCGGGCTGCGGCTTGCTCGCGGCTCCCGTCCTGCAAGCGATGCAAGACCACCTCGATCTGGAAGCGCGGATCGGCGGGTACGAGGCGGCAGCCGCCCACGCGGACGAGGTCCGCGAGTTCTACGCCGAACTGGCCGCACTGATCGGCAGCGGCCCGGACAACATCGCGTTCGCAGGAAGTGCCACCCACGCCTATGCGACCGCGCTGTCGGCGATCCCGTTCCAGCGTGGTGATGTCATCCTGACCACCCGGAACGACTTCATCTCCAACCAACTGGCCTTCCTGTCGCTGCGGCGCCGGTTCGGCGTCGAGATCGTGCACGCGCCCGACCTGCCCGAGGGCGGTGTCGACGTGGACGCGATGGCGCTGCTGATGAAGGAGCACCGGCCGCGGTTGGTCGCGGCGACGCACATCCCGACCAACTCCGGCCTGGTTCAGCCGGTGGCCGAGATCGGCCGGCACTGCCGTGAGTTCGACCTGCTGTATCTGGTCGACGCGTGCCAGTCGGTCGGGCAGTATCCGATCGATGTCGAGGAGATCGGCTGCGACCTCCTCACCGGAACCTGCCGGAAGTTCCTGCGCGGGCCACGGGGTTCGGGGTTTCTGTTCGTGTCGGATCGGTTCCTGCGGGCCGGGTACGAGCCGCTGTTCATCGACATGCACGGCGCCGACTGGACCGCCCCGGGTGACTACCAGCCGAGCCGGACGGCCTCCCGGTTCGAGGAATGGGAGTTCCCCTATGCGACGGTTCTCGGCTGCGCTGCCGCTGTTCGGTACGCGCGGGAGGTCGGGGTGGAGGCGATCTCACGGCGTACTCCGGACCTGGCGCGCCGGTTGCGGAACGACCTCGACGCGCTGCCCGGAGTACGGGCGCTTGATCGGGGCAACCAGTTGGGGGCGTTGGTCACCATCGCGGTGGACGGGTGGGAGGCCGCGCCGTTCAAGGCAGCGCTGGATGCCCGGAGCATCAATTCGGCGCTGAGCTTCCGATGGTTCGCCCAGTTCGACTTCGGCGACAAGGACGTCGACTGGTGCCTGCGGCTGTCGCCGCACTACTACAACACCGAGGACGAGATCGCCGAGGTGGTCGCGGCCGTCGCCGAACTGCGGGCGGCTCGGTGACCACTCTCGACCAGGCGCCGACCTTGTGGCGCAACAGGGACTTCCGCAGGTTCTGGTTCGGCGAGAGTGTGTCGCTGCTCGGAACCCAGATCACCACCCTCGCGCTTCCGCTGACGGCGATTCACGCGTTCGGTGCCACCGACAGCCAGGTAGGGCTGTTGCGGTTCCTGCAGTTGGCGCCGTATCTCGGTCTGGCGCTGATCTTCGGTGTCTGGGTCGACCGGGCTCGCCGCCGCCGGGTGATGCTGGGCGCGAACCTCGTCCGGATGGTGCTGCTGGCAATGATCCCGACATTGCACTGGCTGGACCTGCTCGACCTTCCTTCGTTGCTGTTGATGGCTTGTGCGATCGGAATCGCCTCCGTGCTCTTCGACGTCAGTTGGATGTCTTACGTACCGGCGCTGGTCGAGGATCCACGCCACTACGTCGAGGCGAGTTCGAAGCTGGGAATGAGTTCGTCGGCTGCCGACGTGGCCGGTCCTGGCCTGGCCGGTCTGTTGGTGAGTTGGCTGACCGCACCAGTGGCGCTGATCGTCGACGCCTGCTCGTACGCGGCCTCTGTGGTGTCGTTGCTGCTGATCCGGCGGCCGGAGCCCCGCCCAGACCCTGCCGCGCGACGACATCTCGGCGTCGAACTGCGCGACGGCCTGCGTTGGGTCCTCGGTACGCCGCTGCTGCGCGCGCTCGCGCTGATCGGCTGCTGCTGCAACTTCTCGATGGTCACGGTCTGGACGATGTTCCTGCTCTACGGCACCCATGACCTGCACCTCGGGTCGCGAACGCTCGGAGTCATCTTCGCGACGGCTTCGGTCGGTGGACTGATCGGGGCCGCGTCGGCTCGGCGGATCATCGGCCGGTTCCCGGTCGGGCGGGTCTACCTGGTGGCGCAGTCGATGCTGCTGCTCGGCCCGCTGCTCATCGTGGTGGCGCCCGGCGGCTGGGTGGTGCTGTTCGTCCTGTCCTTCTTCGTCACCTATCTCGGGCTCGGCGTGGCCGGAGTGATCATCGTCAGCCTGCGGCAGAGCAGCACGCCGCAGGCGATGATGGGCCGGATGACGGCCGTCTTCCGCACCCTGCTGTTCGGCGGTGGCGCGCTCGGGGGACTCACGGCCGGGCTGCTGGCGGACGCGGTCGGCGCGCACATGGCACTGACGATTGCGGCCGTGGCGTCGGCGGCGGTCGTGGTCGCTCTGTTCTTCTCGCCGGTCAGCCGGCTGCGATCTCTCCCGGTACCGTGAGATTCAACGTCCGATAGAGGCTTATAGGCGGATCGCCGCGCTCAGGGCTTGGGCAAAGTCTCAACCGACATGTCAATGAGACGATGAAAGGCATGCCTGCCACGATTCAGCCGGAGTTGCCCGGCCATGAAGCCGCCGACAGTCACGACGTCATCCAGGTGCGGGGAGCCCGTGAGAACAACCTGAGCGGGGTCTCTCTGGACCTCCCGAAGCGCCGGCTGACCGTCTTCACCGGAGTCTCCGGCTCCGGGAAGTCGTCGCTCGTCTTCGACACCATCGCCGCGGAGTCCCAGCGGCTGATCAACGAGACCTACACCGCCTTCGTCCAGAACTTCATGCCCAGCCTGGCCCGGCCGGACGTGGAGTCGCTGCGCAACCTGAGCGCGGCGATCATCGTCGACCAGGAGCGGATCGGCGCCAACGCCCGCTCGACGGTGGGGACGGCGACCGACGCGCACACGATGCTGCGGATCCTGTTCAGCCGGATCGCGACGCCGGCCGTCGGGCCACCGTCGGCGTTCAGCTTCAACCGGGCCGAGGGTATGTGCCCGACCTGCGAGGGGCTCGGCAAGGCCTCCGAGATCGACCTCGACGAACTCGTCCACCGCGATCGCTCGCTCAACGCCGACGCCATCAAGGTGCCCGGGTTCGGCGTCGGCACGTGGTACTGGCAGTTGATGGCGAACTCCGGCCTGTTCGACCCGGACCTGCCGCTGAAGGACTATCGGGCCGAGCAGTGGGAGCAGTTCCTCTACCAGCCCGCCATGAAGGTGAAGGTCGGCAAGAGCAACCTCACCTTCGAAGGCCTCGTCGTCAAGGTGCGGCGGCTCTACCTGGCCAAGGACCGCGAATCGATGCAGAGTCACGTCCGGACGTTCGCCGATCGGGCGCTGAAGCTCACGGTCTGCCCGGACTGCGACGGCGCGCGACTGAACGAGGCCGCCCGGTCGGCGCGGATCGACGGCCTCGGCATCGTCGACTGCTCGAGGCTGCAGATCAGCGACCTGGCCGAGTTCGTCCGCGGCATCAAGAACCCCTCAGTCGGGCCGATGCTCGAAGGGCTGCTGGACACGCTGGAGTCGATGGTCGACATCGGGCTGGGATATCTGAGCCTGGACCGGGAGTCGTCGACGCTGTCCGGTGGTGAGGCCCAGCGGGTGAAGTTGGTGCGGCACCTCGGGTCGAGCCTCACCGACGTCACCTACGTGTTCGACGAACCCACGGTCGGGCTGCACCCGCACGACATCCAGCGGATGAACGACCTGCTGCTGCAGTTGCGGGACAAGGGCAACACCGTGCTGGTGGTGGAGCACAAGCCGGAGACGATCCAGATCGCCGACTACGTGGTCGATCTCGGTCCCGGTGCCGGGCTGGCCGGCGGGCGGTTGTGTTACGCCGGTGACCTGAAGGGGCTGAGGAAGTCGGGCACGTTGACTGGGCGGTACCTCGAACATCGGGTGAGCCTGCGCGACAAGGTCCGCGAACCCACCGGCAGCCTGCGGATCGAGGGAGCCAGCCTGCACAACCTGCAGGACGTGAGCGTCGACGTCCCGCTCGGCGTGCTGACGGTGGTCACCGGGGTGGCCGGGTCCGGCAAGAGTTCACTGATCCATGGGTCGCTGGCCGGACGGGACGGTGTGATCGTCGCCGGACAGGAGCCCATCCGCGGGTCGCGGCGCAGCAACCCGGCGACGTACTCCGGACTGCTCGATCCGATCCGGGCCGAGTTCGCCAAGGCGAACAAGGTGAAGCCGGGGTTGTTCAGCGCGAACTCGGTCGGGGCCTGCCCGACCTGCAAGGGGATCGGGCTGGTCTACACCGATCTCGCGATGATGGCGGAGGTGGCGTCGGTCTGCGAGGACTGCAACGGCGCCCGCTTCACCTCGGAGGTGCTCGCCTACCGGTTGCGGGGCAAGAACATCAGCGAAGTACTGAGCATGTCGGTGACCGAGGCGCGGGAGTTCTTCGTGAAGGGGCCGGCCCGGGCGATCCTGGAACGGCTGTCGGCGGTGGGGCTCGGGTATCTGGGCCTGGGGCAACCGTTGACCACGCTGTCGGGCGGCGAGCGGCAGCGGCTGAAACTGGCGATCCACATGGGGAAGAACGGGACGATCTATATCCTCGACGAGCCGACGACCGGGCTCCATCTTGCCGACGTCGACCAGTTGCTCAGCCTGCTCGACCGATTGGTCGACGACGGCAACACGGTGATCGTCATCGAGCACCACCAGGCGGTGATGGCGCACGCCGACTGGCTGATCGACCTCGGCCCCGGCGCCGGCCACGACGGCGGCCAGATCGTCTTCACCGGCATCCCCGCCGACCTGGTCGAGAGCAGCGCCTCCCTGACTGCCGAACACCTCCGCCAGTACGTCGGCGCCACCGCCGCCGCCTGATCCGGAGCCTCGCGGCTCAGTCCTTGTGGGGCTGGGCCGCGAGGTCGGCGGCGAGGGTTTCGATCAGGTCCTGCCACGGGGCGAGGTACTGCTCGGACGGTCCTGTCTGGGTGAGCACCAGGCGAGCCCCGCCGTTGCCGTCGCGGAGCCGCCAGGTGACCAGACCGTGCTGCCACTCGTAGCTCAGCTCCACCGGTGGCTCAACCGACCGCACCGCACCCGCTTCGATGCCTTTGGCAACGAATCCGGGAGGTGGGGTGGGCGCCGCCGCCCGATCCCCCGGCCGCGGCGCTGCCGCGTTGCCTTCGTCTGGGCGCGGCGCTGCCGCGTTGCTTTCGTCCGGGCGCGGCGCTGCCGCCTTGCCGTCTGCCGGCAGCGGCTCTAGCGGGATCGCTCCGGTCAGGCGTGTCCAGACATCTTCCTTGGGGGCGGTCAGTTGGCGTTCGAAGCGGATGCTGCCGTCGTCCAGCAGCACGCCCTCCTCGAGGCCGTAGACGTGGACGAAGTGTTCGTGCAGTTCGGCATAGTCCCTCGCCGGGACCTGGCCACCACCGAGGACTCGATCCAGGGCGTCGAAACACATCGTCCAGCCCGCGGTGAAGCTGGCCGAACCAGGGCGGTCGTCGTACGTGGCGGTGAGGGTGAGCAGGCACCCGGCATCGGTCGGCGTGAGCTCCCAGCGCTGGATCTCGGCGCCCCAGTTGTACTCGAGCAGCCGCGGCGGGTCATAGGCGCGGATGACGCCGGTGTTGTCGGGGTCTTCGACGAAGTCGTCCTCACCCTCTTCGAAGGTGAACTCGATCCGCCCGTCCAGCCGCAGATCCAGCTCGACCGCGGCAGGGAACCACCCGGCCAGTTCCGTCGGCTCGGTCAGCGCCCGCCAGACCTTCTCGGGCGGATGGGCCAGCGCCCGCTCCATCCGCAGTACGGTCCGTCCGTCCTTGCTGGTCAGTTGCTCGCTCATAGCTCCATATATACCGGCTCAGGCATATACGATCAACCCGTCAGGCGTCAGCGGATTGGGGTGGTTTGGGCCAACGCGATCTGCCAGGCGTCGTCGGTGCGGGTGAGGACGTAAGTCATCGCGCCGGCTGCCGGGAGGTCGGTCGCATCGGCTCCGGGGCGTTCGTCGTGGATGGTTTTCGTCAGGCTCACGATGGCGACATCGGGGGTGGTGAAGCGGACGTCCTCGATGTCCAGCACCGTCCGCACGTCCTTGAGCGGTGAGGAAAGGGCCTCGGCCATGGCCGACGCGAACGTCTCGCGCCCGAACAGGCGGCGGCCGGCGACGTTGATGAGGACCAGGTCGTCGGTGTGCAGCGCGGGCAGTACGTCGGGGTCGAGTTGTGCGTCCTGGCTACGTGCCACCAGTTCGCGGATCAGCTTCTCGTCGGAGGTCATGGCACGAACCTAGAACCTCAACCAGGCTTGAGATCAAGCCGGCTTCACGAAGCGGGCCAGGTCTTCGATCTCGGCAGCCAGCCCGGCCGGCTCGGCCGCCTGGTCGAACAGTTCGACCTTGGCGTTGCTGTGCTGCCAGGAGCCGATCACCAGACCGCCCTCGACCACCGCCGGTCGCAACATGCCACCACCGGGATGGATGTGCTTGCGGTGCTCGTCGGCCAAGGCGTAGCGGCGGTCCTTGTAGCCGAGCAGATAGGGATCGAACTCCCCCAGCAACCTGACGTCGTCACAACCGGGCAACTCGCCGATCGCCGCAAGGGACTCGCCTTCCACGACGACCTCGGTCGTCGCCACTGCCTTCACGGCAGCCCTTGCCGCCGGCACCGGTAACCCGGACCAGGTCGCGAAGTCCTGCGGAGTAGCCGGCCCGTACGCCGTGAGGTAGCGCCGAGCGAGGTCCGCGGCATCACCTTCCAGCTTCAACGGTTCGCCGAACCAGTCCCGCACAGCCACCCAGGTCTCCCCGGCATCGTGGCCCGGCCCGTAGCAGACCCGCCCGAGCAACCCAGCATGCCGGATGCACGCATACACGGCCTGGCCGGTGGGTTCGCCGATCAACCCCGCTTCCACCAGTACTGCGCCCAGCCGGGCTCGGCCGGTCGGGCCGTTCGCGAGCAGGTGTGACTCGATCACCTCGGCCGCGCGATCGGGAAGATCCCCCGCGAGCCCGAGTTCGCCGTACCGGCGGCGGCTGTCCTTGATGAGCTTGGCGCCCAGCAGTGCGAGGAGCGGGCCGGCTTGTTCGGTGGCGACCAGTTGGAGGGTGCCGCGCATGAACCAGCCCCGTACTACGGAGCGGTCGATCTCCTGCGCGTGGGAAACGTCGGACCAGGTGGTCGCGGTGGAACGCGCTCGCACCGCGTACGCCGCGCCTCGCCAGGTCTGGGCCTGGGGCCCACCCGTCCGGCGTACGACGTCGGCCACCCCTCCGGGGCCGGCCTCGGACACCGGACGGTCAAGGCCATTGGCCTGGACCCGAGCCGCGAGAAGCCGGCGAACAGACTTGTGCGGCACCCCTGCATAACATCACGTTCCGGGGCGCCGCGCAGGTCTATTGGTGTCTGAAACGGTTGTTGGTCAGGTCAGATGGTCGTCGACGAGGTTCGCGTAGCCGGCCTGACCGGTGACGTTCGGGTGGTAGGACTCGCTGACCGGGTTGGACAGGCCGTTGATCCACTCCGGGCTGCCGCAGACCGCGTGCCCGATGAACGCCGAGGTCGGGTTCACGAAACTGAACCCCGCGGCGTTCGCCGACGCGGCGATCTTGCCGTTCAGCAGGTCGGCCGTCTGGTTCAGCCGGGTCATCTCGGCGGCGCTGAAGAAGGTCCCCGCGTTGCAGTCGATGCCGTTGAACAGGCGCGGGTAGCCGACGATGATCACCTTCGCCGTCGACGCGCGGCTCTTCACCGTCGCGTAGAGGGTGTTCAGGCGGCCGGGGATCGTGTTGTTGATCGTCGCCTGCGCGGTGTTGATCGCCCCGTCGCAGTTGGCCAGCCAGGCCGGCTTGGCGCACTCGGTGATCACCGACGAGAAGCCGGCGTCGTTGCCGCCGACCTGCAGGGTGACCCAGCGGACGCCGCTGTTGAGCGGGCCGAGTTGCTTGTTGGTCACGTCGGCCACCCGGGCGCCGGAGCAGGCGACCGAGGTGAGGGCGGCGCCGACGCGAGCCGCGTCGAGGTACGGGTAGGACTTCGTCGAGCGCTGGCAGGAGCCGCTCTCGGCGGTGTAGGTGCGGGTGCCGACACCGGAGGCGTACGAGTCTCCGAGGGCGACGTAGACGGGGGCCGCCGCGTGGGCGGCGGTCGGGCTGACGAGCAGCGTGGTCCCGAGGACTGCTGCTCCGAGGAGTGCGGCGATTTTCTTCATGGGCGGACCGCCTTTTGCGCTGGTGGAGGGAACCAAGGCAGGGGTGTACTGAGAGTCACCTTCCCTGACCGGCGAGTAACAAGCAAGACCTCAGTAAGAAATTCACCGCTGGTTGCCGCAGTAGGTAGGTCGCGTTCGGCTGTCAGCTGTGCTGCCGCTGAACCTTGCGCAGGTAGCTGGCGATCCAGACCCAGGCGAGGGCGCCGGTGAGGATGAAGTTCGCGATCTTGATCCGGCCGTGGTCACCGACCGAGAGCATGTTCGCCGCGTGCTTGCGTACGTCGAAGCCGTTTGGTCTTGCCGACGCGGCGGACGGGACACCGCGAATCGACAGAACTCAGCGTTCGGGTCCTGGGACCGAGAGCGGGTCGAAGCCGTACGGGAGTTCCAGGCGGTGGGCGCTCATCAGTTCGGCGTCGCCCAGCAGGTCGCGGGTCTTGCCGTCGGCGACGATCCGGCCGTCGTCCATCAGCAGGCTGCGCTCGCACAGTTGGAGGGCGTACGGGAGGTCGTGCGTGATCATCAGCAACGTCACGTCGAGCCCGGACAGGATGTCGGCGAGCTCGCGCCGGCTGGCCGGGTCGAGGTTGCTGGACGGCTCGTCGAGGACGAGCACCTCGGGCCGCATCGCCAGTACGGTCGCCACCGCGACCCGTCGACGCTGACCGTACGAGAGGTGGTGCGGCGCGAAGTCCGCGTGGTCCTGCATGCCGACCTGGACCAGAGCCTCGTGCACCCGCTCGTCCAACTCGGCGCCACGCAGTCCGAGGTTCGCCGGTCCGAAGGCGACGTCGTCGCGGACAGTCGGCATGAACAACTGATCGTCCGGGTCCTGGAAGACCAGCCCGACCTTCCGGCGCACCTCGGGCAGATGCTCGCGGTGCAGATCCGAACCGCCGATCTGGATCCTGCCGCTCCCAGTGCCGCCGGCGACCGAGCCGAGAATCCCGTTCAGATGCAGGACCAGCGTGGTCTTGCCCGCGCCGTTCGGCCCGAGCAGGGCAACCCGCTCCCCCCGCTGAACCGTGAAGTCGACGCCGTACAGAGCCTGCCTGCCATCGGGATAGGCGAAGACCAGACGCTCAACATGAATCGAAGGACCACTCACAAGCCAGTCACCCTAGCCGTCAGCGCTATGGCGACCGCTGCCAGGGAGACGGCCAGACCCTCGGCCCACTGGACCCGGGCGGCGCCTGAAGCGGCCAGTTGTGGCATTCGCCCGGTGTAGCCGCGGGACTGCATCGCCAGGTGGACCCGCTCGCCGCGTTCGAAACTGCGGACGAACAAGGCGCCCACTCCCCCGGCCATCGCCTTCAGATGTCCCGCGCGACCGCCGGCGTACCCGCGGGACTCGCGGGCGATCCGCATCCGGTGCAGGTCGTCCGACACCACGCTCAGGTACCGGACCATGAACGACAGGATCGCCACCAACGTCGCCGGCAGCCGCAGCCGCTCGAGCCCCGCGAGGAGTTCCCGCGGTGCGGTCGAGGCCGACAAGACGATCGCCGCGATCACTCCGAGCGTGCCCTTCGCGAGCACGTTCCACGAACCGAGCACACCCGACTGCGACAACGACAACCCCAGTACTTCGATCCGCGGGCCGGTCGCCACGAACGGCAGGACCAGCGCGAACACGATGAACGGGGTCTCCACCGCCAGCCGCTTCATCACGATCAACGGCGGCAGTTTCGCGAGGAGCACGCAGCCGAGGAGCAGTACGGCGTACAGCGCGAAGGCCCAGAAGACGCCGGCCGGGGTGGAGACGACCGCGAGCACGAACACGAACAGCGCGACGATCTTCACCTGGGCGGGCAGCCGGTGGATCCGGCTGTCCACCGCGATCAGCAGGCCGTCGCCGGCGGAGCCGCTCACGACCGCATCAGGCGGCCTTGTCGGCGCGCGCGGACGACCGCAGCGACGCCAGCTTGGCGATCGCGAGACCGACCGCGATCGTCACCAGTACGCCGATGATGCCTGCGAGCGCGCCGGACACCTGGGTGTTGCCGATGCCGCTGACTCCGTAATCGGCCAGCGGGCTGCCCGCCACGGCCGAGTCCTTGGCCGCGCTCTCGAAGCCGAGCGAGGCGCCGACGAACTCCAGACCGTCCGGGTGTGCGCTGGCGAACAGGCTGATCACCCCGGCGACCAGCAAGGTGGCGGCGACCCCGACACCGAGCGACCGTCCGGCCGGCCTGGCCGCGATCGGGCGGTCCGGCGACACGGTGGAGCTCTTGCCGTCGGCATCTACCAGGATCAGGTCGGACTGCAGGTGCCGGGCGGCGTACACGAGATCGGGACGGGTGGCGACGACGGCGCTCAGCACCGCGGCCGTGATCACGGCCTCACCGAGGCCGACCAGGAGATGCCAGCCGACCATCGCCGTGGTGAGCTTGGCGAGCGGGATGTCGACCGCGCCGCCGATCGTGTAGAGGCCGGTGAACGCGAGGGCGGCGGCCGGTACAGAGACCAGGGCGCCGACCGTCGTGGCCGGAACGACGCTGCCGACCCGCTTGGGCAGCACCTTCAGCAGCGCGCGGGTGACGAAGTAGCCGACGACAACCGTGATGACGCCCATCAGCGTGATGTTCGTGCCGAGCGCGGTCAGCCCACCGTCGGCGAACAGCAGGCCCTGGACCAGCAGCACGGTCGACATCACCAGTACTGCCGACCACGGCCCGACCAGCGCCGCGGCCAACGCACCACCCAACAGGTGTCCGCTGGTGCCGGCGCCGACCGGGAAGTTCACCATCTGGACGGCGAAGACGAAGGCCGCGGTCAGCCCGGCCAGCGCCGGACCCGTCTCGCGGATCTCGCGGTTGGCGCGCTGGAGACTGAAGCCGACCGCCCCGGCCGCGATCAGGCCGGTGGCGATGGACGTCGGCGCGTCGAAGAACCCGTCAGGAACATGCATGCGCACATTCTCGATCTAGTTGCGACCCAATCGCAACAAGCGGCTCACAAACTCTGGATGGCCGAACCGATGGCCCGGTGGAACGTCGGGTATGCGTAGATCATCTGTCGCAGAGAGTGAACCGGCACCGCCGCGTGGACCGCGACCGCCAGCGCGCTGAGCACCTCGCCACCGGTCGGCCCCGCACTGGTCGCACCGACCACCACGCCGCGATCGTTGTCGACGACAAGCTTGATGAAGCCCTCGTTGCCGGCCTTGTGGATCCAGCCTCGGGTGGCCGCGGGGATCTGGGTGATCCCGGTCCGTACGTCGATCCCGGCGTCCCGGGCCTGCTTCTCGGTCAGCCCGACCGCGCCGATCTCCGGATCGGTGAAGGTGACCCTCGGCATCGCGTGGTAGCTCGCCGTCGGGGCGTCCTCGGCGCCGAGGATGTCGAGGACGGCGATGTTCGCCTGGTACATCGCATTGTGGGTGAACGCGCCCACGCCGGTGACGTCGCCCACCGCCCAGACGCCGTCGGCCGCCCGTACGTGCTCGTCCACCGCGATGCTCCGCGCGGCGGGGTCGATGCCGACCAGGTCGAGGCCGAGCGCCTTCGTGTCCACCCGGCGTCCCGTTGCCACCAGCAACTTCTCGCCGGACACCGTGCTGCCGTCATCGAGCGCGAGCGTGAACCCGCTGCCATCGTGGCTGACGTTCGTGGCATGCACACCGGTCCGGAAGGTGACGCCGTCGTGCTCCAGCGCGGCCCTGGCCAGGTCGCTCGACTCCGGCTCCTCCATCGCCAGGATCCGGTCGAGCCCCTCGACCACAGTCACCTGCACTCCGAACCGGGCGAACACCTGGGTCAACTCCAGCCCGATCGCGCCGCCGCCGAGCACGATCAGCGAGGCCGGCAGCGTCTCGGCCTCGATGGCCTCCTTGTTGGTCCAGTACGGCGTACCGGCGAGTCCGTCGATCGGGGGGATCACCGGGACGGTGCCGGTGGCGACCACGATGCCCCGGGACGCCTCGTACTCGCGGTCCCCCACCTGGACCCGGCCTGGCCCGGTGATGACCGCGCGTTCGCGGATGAAGCTGACCCCCTTCTTCACCAGTCGGTCCACCGCGACCTGGTCGTTCCAGTTGTCCGTCGCCTCCTCGCGGATGCGCTTGGCGACCGGGGACCAGTCGGGCTCGATGGTCGAAATACCGGCCATGCCGTCGACGCGGCGGGTCTCGGCGATCAGGTTCGCGGCGCGGATCATCATCTTGCTCGGGATGCAGCCCCAGTACGGGCACTCCCCGCCGACCAGGCGCGGGTCCGCGCCGACCACCGACAACCCCGCCTCGGCCAGTCGCCCGGCTGCCTCCTCGCCACCGACGCCGAGTCCGATCACGACCACATCCACCTGTTCAGCCATGCCGCCCAATCTCGCAGACGTTCCGGTGTGGGCCAAGACCAGGGTCGCGCTGTCGGCGGACGGTAATCACGCTCTCGGCGTTCTGCGGATAATCCATGTCGCGATGGACCTGGCTAACGGTAGGTTGTGGATCTGCCGTTAGACCTGCTGGAGGTTCGCCGTGTACGTGATTGCCCATCTGAGTGACCCGCATCTGGACGGATCGCCGGCCGCGCGGGACCGGCTTCGCGCCGTGACGCAGTACGTGCGGGGGTTCTCGCGGCCGGTCGACGTCGTACTCGTCACCGGCGACCTCGCCGACCACGGGCTGGAGTCGGAGTACGAGGAGGTCGCGGCGGAGTTGGCGTTCGACGTACCGGTCCTGATGCTCCCCGGCAACCACGACATCAGCGCGCCTTTGCGAGCCGGCCTGAGCTCGTACGTCGATTCGCCGGGTGACGGCCATCCCGTCCACCAAGTCCGCGACGTCGGCGAGGCGCGCTTCATCCTCCTCGACACCTCAGTCCCAGGCGAGGACCACGGACTCCTGAGCCCAGCCTCGCTCTCCTGGCTTGCCGAGACCCTCGACGACCCCTGGGACGGCCTGCACTTCGTCGCCTTCCACCACCCGCCGATCCCCCTTCAGCACCCGGTCCTCGATCAGTGGATCCTGCGCGACTCGGACGCCTTCGCCGACGTACTACGCGGCCGCCCCATCACCGCCCTCCTCACCGGCCACGTCCACAACGGCGCCTCCACCACCTTCGCCGGCCACCCGCTCCTCGTTGCCCCCGGCATCAGATCCACCGCTCCCCTCCCCTTCGAACCCCCAGCCGCTAAAGGTCTAGTCGACCTCCAGGCCGCCCCCGGCCTAGCCATCCACGTAGCAGTCCCCTCTCAACCTCTCATCACCGTCTACCGACCCGTACCCTCAACCTGAGGGTGAGCCTGGAGGTCTTGGCATGAGCGAGGAACTGATGGTCCGCGTGATCGGGCGGGTCGAGTCGTCGTTGACGAGGAAGGTTGACGCGCCTCGGCAGGGGGATGAAGGGGCGCCGGATGCGTGGCTGGTGTTCGTTGAGGGGGTGCGGGACGCGCTGCGGGATGTGAAGGTGGGCGACGAGGTCCTGCTGATCACCTGGTTCGACCGGGCCGATCGCGAGGTTCAGGTTGTCCATCCTCGTGGGGATGTCGAGCGGCCACCCACCGGCGTGTTCAGCACGCGCTCGCCTGACCGCCCCAATCCCCTGGGCCTTCACCGGGTCACTGTGCTGGCCGTTGACGGGCTACGCGTTCAGGTCAACAACCTCGAGGCGCTGGACGAGACTCCGATCGTCGACCTCAAGCCTGTTCTCACCGACGAACGCTGAACGCCAGGGCTGTAGGCCGTACCAGGACCTGATAGTCGGCTAAGAAGACGGCGCTGCGGACATTTCCGGGGTTGCTCGGCCGTTGATACTGGAAAGACGGCCGGCCTGGCCATCAGGGAGGAGTTGGCTGTGAGCCTTATCGGAACCTTGCTGGGGTATGCCCTGACGTTGTTCATGCTGCTGCTGATCGCGCGCATGGTGCTCGACTGGACGGGGCTGGTCGCGAACGGCCCGTCCTGGGCGGGCCGCGCCCGCGCGGTGACTCACACCTGGACGGAGCCGGTGATCGCGCCCGTCCGCCGGAGGCTCCCACCGGTACGAGCCGGCGGCGTGGCGTTCGACCTGGCCTTCACCGTGGTGTTCATCGCCGTCCTGATCCTCCGCTCCATCGCCTTCAGCCTGTAATCGCACATCGGCTGACAAAGTAGTAGGACCCCCTGGCAACAGCCAGGGGGTCCTACTACTACACAGCGATGCGGATCAGAAGTTGATCATGTGCCCTTCGAGGCCGTGGAAGGCTTCCTGGAGGGCTTCGCTCAGGGTCGGGTGGGCGTGAACGTTGCGGGCCAGTTCCTTGGTGGTCAGGTCCCACTTCTGCGCCAGGGTGAGCTCCGGAAGAAGCTCGGTGACCTCGGGCCCGATCAGGTGGGCGCCGAGGAGTTCGCCGTACTTCGCGTCGCTGATCACCTTGACGAAACCGGTCGGGTCGCCGAGGCCGTGGGCCTTGCCGTTCGCGGTGAAGGGGAACTTGGCGACCTTGACGTCGTAGCCCTTGTCCCGGGCCTGCTCCTCGGTGTAGCCGAAGCTGGCCACCTGCGGCTGGCAGAAGGTGGCCCGCGGGATCATGATGTGGTCGAGTTCCATCGTCTCGACCCCGGCGATCGTCTCGGCCGCGACCACGGCCTGCGCCTCGGCCGCGTGGGCGAGCATCAGCTTCGCGTTCACGTCGCCGATGGCGAAGATGTTCGGCACGTTGGTGCGCAGGTAACCGTCGGCCTCGATCGCGCCGCGCTCGGTCAGCTTCACGCCGATCTTGTCCAGGCCGTAGCCGTCGACGCGGGGCTGGAAGCCGATCGCCTGCATCACCTTGTCGGCCTCCAGCGTCTGCTGGTTGCCGTCCTTGCCGGTGACGGTGACCTTCACCGTGTCGCCCGAGTCGTCGATCGAGTCGACCCGGGTCGAGGTGAGCAGGTCGACACCGAGCTTCTTGTAGGCCTTCGCCAGTTCCTTGGACACCTCGACGTCCTCGAGCGGGACGATCCGGTCCAGGAACTCCACGATCGTCACCTTGACGCCGTAGTTGGCCAGCACGTAGGCGAACTCGACGCCGATCGCGCCGGCGCCCGCGATGATGATGCTGCCCGGCAGTTCCTCGGTGAGGATCTGCTCCTCGTAGGTCACCACGCGGTCGCTCAGCTGGGTGCCCGGCAGCAGCTTGGTGGTCGCGCCGGTGGCGATGATGCAGTTGTCGAAGGTGACGGTCTCGGACTGCCCGTCGTTCAGCGCGACGTCCAGGGTGTTCGCGTCGACGAAGCTGCCCCAGCCGTCGAGCTCGGTGATGTTGTTCTTCTTCATCAGGAAGTGCACGCCCTTGACGCGGCCGTCGGCCACCTTCCGGCTGCGCTGCACCGCGGTCGGGAAGTCGAAGCTCACCTCGCCGCTGATGCCGAAGGTCTTCGCCTCCTTGCGGAAGATGTGCGCCAGTTCCGCGTTCCGCAGCAGCGCCTTGGACGGGATGCAGCCCACGTTCAGGCAGACACCGCCCCAGTACTTCTTCTCGATGATGGCGGTCTTGAGGCCGAGCTGGGCAGCGCGGATCGCCGCGACGTACCCACCCGGACCCGCGCCGAGGACAACAACGTCAAAGTGCGAGGCCATGGCTGAAATCCTAGTCGGTGACGCCAGTGCCTCCCGCCACCGCCCGGGCCGGTACGCCGGGAGGTGACGGGCGTCACCATCGGGCCGAGTGTCCTGCCTCGCCGTCACCGAATGTGACGCGGGGTTCCGTCAGGACCGTACGGCGCCTACGCTGGGCACGCGCGGGGGCCTGGTGCTTCCGTGCGCTCGTGAGGCGAGTCGATGGGGGCTTGATGGTGCTGGGGAACGGTCGCGGGTTGCGGTTCGCCGCACTCGGTACGCTGCTGGCGGTGTTCGCACTGCCGTCCTACGCGGCGTACGCAGACGACCCCACCACTCCTCCACCGGCGTCCGTCACGGACGTGAACCGCTCGCTGGAGCAACTGCAGGCCGAGGCCGCCGCCATCCAGGCCGACGTCGCCAAAGCGACCATCGCCTACACAAGCGCCCTCAAGGTCGCCCAGGCCACCGAGGCCGTGGCCAAGAAGGCGGAAGCCTATGCGGCCAACACCAAGGGCAGGTCCGACGTCGAGCGCCGCAGGCTGGGGCTGCTGACCGCCCAGGCCTATCAAGTGGGCATCCCGACGGTCCTGGGCACGGAGTCGATGCTGTGGTCACTCGCGCCGGTCGCGGAGAACCTGCAGGAGATCGCCGACCGCCAGACCGCCATCCGGCAGCTCGGCAGCACCCAGGTTTCGCAGTACAAGGCCGCGACGGCCGCACAGAACACAGCCGGTACTGCGGCCGCTGACGCGGCGACCAAGCGCGCGGCAGCCGACAAGGCCGCCGCCACCGCCGAGCAGTTGCGCAAGGACGTCCAGAGCAAGGCAGCAAGCGCCTCCATGGCCATGGAAGGCCAGCTGGCTGACTTGGCCGGCGCCTCGCAGCTCTCCAAGCAGCTCCAGAGCACGCGCAACCAGCAGGCTCTGTCGAACTGGCAGACCTACCTGGCCGAGCTGACGGCCACCAAGGTCAAGGTGCCGGCTGCTGCCACCGTCAAGAACCCCGCAGCTCTCCCGGCCGGTCTGCTGCCCTACAAGGTCGCCGGACAGCCAGTGGCCGGTGCGGCATCTGTGGTCAGCGGCACCCGCGCTGTCCGCGTACTTCCGGCCGAGACGATTCGCGCCGTCAACCAGGCCTTCTCCTTGCTCGGGAAGCCCTACGGCATCGCCGGGACCGGCCCGGACAAGTACGGGTGTCTCGGCGCGGCCCGTGCCGCCTGGCAGCCGTACACGACGCTCGCGGGTGTCGTCGACAAGGTCTACTCCGGCTACCAGCGAGTGGCGCCGGCCACCGTCCAGCCCGGTGACCTCGTCATCATGGGAAGCAGGTCTGTCGGCCTGTTCCACATCGGCATCGCCCTCGACAACGGCGAGATGATCGCGGCCGACGAGGCGAAGGGATCCGTCGTCGTCACCTCGATCCCGGACAGCCTGTACGGCGCTTTGCGCCCGACGCTCGGCAAGCCGTCCAAGGCGCAGGTCCCGCCGGTCACCACCGCCGGAGCTTCCGCCTTCCGCTGCGGCAACACAGCCACCTCGTACGACGTCGGCGGCGGCGAGTGGACCTGGCCGCTGGCTGACGGCACCTACGAGATCGGTACTCCGTTCGGCCAGTCCGGCGCGATGTGGTCGAGCGGCATCCACACCGGCCAGGACTTCCCGGCCTCAGCAGGTACTCCGGTTCGCGCGGTCACCGCCGGAACGGTGCGGGTCGAGCACCCGGCCTGGGCGGGCAACCTGGTTCGCGTCGACCACGGGAACGGACTCGAGACGCTCTACGCGCACCTGAGCTCGATCGACGTGCCGGACGGCGCACGAGTCGCCGCCGGCCAACGGATCGGCACCGTCGGCTCCGAAGGCAACTCCACCGGCCCGCACCTGCATTTCGAAGTACGGCTTGGTGGCGACGCGGTGAACCCGATGCCGTTCCTCGCGACCGGTAGCGCGAGCACAGGCTGGGGTGGCTACAGCAACGGCCTGATCCCCACGTCGCAGCTGTGCGGCCTCGGCACGGGTCACATGCTGCGCTGCGACGCGGCCGCGGCGTACCAGCAACTGGCCAGCGCGTTCCGGGCCGCCTTCGGCAAGACCCTCTGCATCACCGACTCCTACCGCTCCTACGCCTCCCAGGTCGACCTGTACGGCCGCAAGCCGTCCCTGGCCGCCCTGCCCGGTACCTCGAACCACGGCTGGGGTGTGGCCATCGACCTGTGCGGCGGCATCGACCGCTTCGGCACCGCGCAGTACAGGTGGATGGAGGCCAACGCCGGGAGCTTCGGCTGGGTCCACCCGACCTGGGCCCGCCAGGGCGGCAACCGCGAGGAGCCCTGGCACTGGGAGTTCGGCAAGCCAGCCACTGCTTGAGCGGCCCTTCCGCTGGGTCCGCAACCACCGCTGGATCAGCTCGGCCTGCGCCATCGTGCTGGTAGGAGTCCTGGGAGTCGTGGCGACGCCGTACTGGTCAGCCTTCGGCACCAGCGACGGCTGGCAGGGCTACGGCAACGGCAAGATGCCCGCCTCCAAGCTCTGCCGGATCGCCGGCGGACACAAACTCCGCTGCGACGCGGCCGCGCAGTACGGGAAGTTGGCGGACGCCTATGAGGCCCACTTCCGGCAGAAGCTCTGCATCACCGACTCCTACCGCTCCTACCGGGCCCAGATCGACCTGCTCCGACGAAAGCCGGACCTCGCGGCCTTCCCGGGTACGTCGAACCACGGCTGGGGTGTGGCCGTCGACCTGTGTGACGGAATCAACGATTTCGGCACTCCCCAGCACGAGTGGATGCTGGCCAACGCCCCGGCCCACGGCTGGATCAACCCGGACTGGGCCCGAGAAGGGGGCTCTCGGCAAGAGCCTTGGCACTGGGAATTCGCGCAGGTTCCCTGACTTGGCACCAACACCACGTACGCTCTGTATGTGGCCGAGAAGACCAGTCCCGACCGCACCGATCACAACATCACGCTGGACGCCCAGGATGATCGCTGGGAGTGGCGGCGCAAGATCCGTGCGAATCCGCGCAAGCACCTGATCTACCGAATCGGGGTGGGCGTGGTCGGCGGCCTGCTGCTGATCGCCGCGCCGCTGACCGGCTGGTTGCCGGGCCCCGGTGGCATCCCGTTGTTCATCGCCGGTCTGGCCGTGCTGGCCAGCGAGTTCGAGTGGGCCCAGCGCTTGCTCTACCGGGTCAAGGAGTGGGTCCAGCAGTTCACCGCCTGGACGGGGAAGCAGCCGGCCTGGCTCAAGGCGCTCGGCACCCTCGCGTTGTTCCTCTGCGTGCTGGTGGCGATCTGGCTCTACCTCGCGGTCCTCGGCGTGCCGGGCTGGCTGCCGGACTCGTGGGAGTCGTTCCTCCACAAGCTGCCGCTGCTCAAGCCGTAGTCGCGGATCGCGAAGTCGCTGCTGATCTTCTCGCCCATCCTGAGCATCTGGTTGAGCAGGAAGGGCGAGTTCAGCATCCGGTTGCGGGCCGCGATGCCGAAGCGTGTGCCTGGGGCGAGGAACTTGCCCGTCCGGTTCCCGCCGGACTGGCAGACCTGGACGGGCTTGCGTAGCTGGCGTTCGTACGAGGCGAAGGCGGCCGCGTAGTCACCACCTGAGGTCGCCAGTTCACCGGCGAGCACGTAGGCGGCGACGATCGCAGTACCGGTGCCCATGCCGCCGACCGTCGCGCCGTAACCGGCGTCGCCGACCAGTGCCACCCTGCCAGCTGACCAACGATCCACATCTACTCGGCTGATCGAGTCGAAGTACAGCTCGGTCGAGGCGGCCAGACCGTCGATCAACTGCGGCACCTTCCAGCCGAGCCCGTCATAGGCCTGGCGCAGAATCTCCTTCTGCTGCTCAGGATCCCGCCGGTCGTAGGTGAGCTCGGGTGAGGCGAAGACGAACATCGCACCGGCCTTGCGGGTGTCCCGGTGATCGACTCCGACGCTCGCCAGCCGCCCCGGGACGTTGTACATCAACGTGTCCTGCTCGATCCCATAGTCGTTGGGCAGATCCCAGCCGGCGATGTAGTAGCCGAGGTGCTTCACGTAGTCCCGCTCCGGGCCGAAGGCCAGCCGCCGCACGACTGAGTGCAGACCGTCCGCCCCGATCACCAGGTCAAAGGTCCGCGTGGCTCCGCTCTCGAACGTGACCTCCACGCCGGCCTGGTGCTGCGTGAGAGTGGCGATCGAATCACCGAACATGTACTCCGCTCGGTCGCGGCTGTGGTCGTAGAGCACCTGGGACAGATCGGAGCGCAGTACCTCGAGGTCTCCCCCGGCGAACTCCGGCGGCAGCCGCATCAACTGCCTGCCGTCCTCGGCGACGAACCGCATCGCGCTACCACCGGTCTGGCGGGCTCGCAGGTCGTCGAGCACGCCCATCCGCTCCAGCACCACCTTGTTCGCGCCGCCGCGGAAATCGACGGCATAACCGCCTTGGCGCAGTGCTGGCGCGAGCTCGACCACGGTGACCTCGTAGCCGTAGCGGCCGAGCCAGTACGCCAGCGCCGGACCGGCGATACTCGCGCCGGAGATCAGAATCTTCATCGTCCATCCTTACTGTGTCCGCTGGACACTGTTGCGATATGTGTATCGTAGACACAGTTCACTGCGGAGGACAACCGGGAGCGGGAATGACGGAGTTGCTGTGGGGTCGCCGGCCGCCGCCCAGCCGAGGCCCAAAGCCGGCCATGACGCTGGAAGGCATCGCCGAGGCCGCGATCACGATCGCTGACGCGGACGGGCTCGACGCCGTCTCGATGCAACGGGTCGCGGGCGACCTCTCGTTCACCAAGATGGCGCTCTACCGCTACGTTCCCGGCAAGGCGGAACTGGTCGCGGTGATGACCGACCAGGCCATCGGCCTACCGCCTGAGCACCCCGGGTTGGCTTGGAGGGAGGCGCTCCAGGCTTGGGCGACAGACCTCTTCGCGGCCTTCGAGAAACATCCTTGGTTGCTCCACTCGACCGTCGGGCGCCGAGTGCTCGGACCGAACGAACTGACGTGGATGGACCGCGGCGTACAGGCCTTGGCGGGCAGCGGCCTCCATGGTGGCGAGCAACTCGACTCATTGGCCGTGGTCGCCGGGCACGTGCGGACGATCGCGGAGCAGTCGCTGACGATGCCAGGAGGGACCACGGGGTCGACGGAGGAGGACATCACCTCCGCGCTCGTCGAAGTACTGAGCACTGAGGCCGAGCGCTTCCCCGCTCTGGCGACGGCTCTGCAGTCGATCGACGGCAATCAGAACCAGGGTCTGACCTTCGGTCTCCAGCGCATCTTCGATGGCCTGGAGGTGCTGATCACTGCGCGGACGAGTGCACCGGCGGGTTCGCAGCCGGCTTGAGGTGGCGGGGATCGCTATTGAAACGTTGCCGATAGACGGAGGCGCTCAGGCCGTAGTGCGACCTGAATCGGCGGGCGAAGTAGTTCTGGTCCGGCCAGCCCACCGACTCGCCGATCCGGCTGATCGGCAGGTCGGTGTGCAGTAGCCGGTCGGCCGCGAGTTCCACCCGATGCCGGTTGAGGTAGGCCATCGGCGGCAGGCCGGTCGCGGACTTGAAAAGCCGGACCAGGTACCCCGGTGCGAGGTGCAGCGAGTTGGCCAGGTCGGCGAGCATCCACTGCCGGGCGGGATCGGCCTCCATCATCCGCATCGCGTCGAGGACGGCCGGATGCGTCTGTCCGCGCAGGTCGTCACGCTCGGCCACCGTCCGCGCGACACAACTCAGATAGAGGGACAACCGGCCGACGATGTCACCGCGATGCCGGCTGAGCGGCTCGTTGCGCAACCGCCGGAGCCCGTCGAGATGTTCGACGCCTTCGGTGAAGGCGGCCGGATCGAGATGCGTGCTGAGGATGCCACGTCGCTGCGCCGAGAACGGTCCGGTCCACAAAAGGTAACCCAGTAAGGGATCTTCGCGCGTCCAGGCCAGTTCGCGTTGGACCAGGTCGGCCGAGAAGCAGCAGTTGTAGACCTCGAGCGCACGGCAGTCCACGTACTCGTGCCATACCCCTGGACGGAGCAGGATCAGATCGCCGGCGGCGACGTGCTGACGGCCTGCGAGGCTGTGGTGCACCCCTTCTCCCCCGGTCACCAGGGCCAACTCGAAGAAGCTGTGCGTGTGCAGGGGATGCGACTTCTCGTGCACGTGCGAACCCGCGTGCACCATCGTCCCTTCGATGAAGTGCAACAGCGTTCCCGTGGTCCTGACGGGCTCGTCGACCATGCTTCACGTTACCGCCCGAGGTGCGTTTTGTGCTACCACGAGTGAATTGCGGGCTAACCCCCGACGGCCGTCGGCCGCAGGATCGGGGGACAGGCGAAACCCTCCCGCCACCAATCCGTAACAGAAACCCAGCCCTTCGCCAGAGCACCTGATGAATCGTTTCACTCGCCGGTAGGAGTCTTATGTCGCACCTCTCCGCACCCTCCCAGCTCCGCTTCGAGCACCGCACGGATTCCGGGCCCGTCCTGGGCATCGGTACCGCAACACCTCGCTTGTCCTGGCAGGTCCCCTCAGCCGACGCCGGCTATGAGCAGTCGGCCTACGAGGTCGAGATCACCAGAGCGACAACCCAGATCTACCCAGTCGAATCGCGCGACCAGGTGCTGGTCCCCTGGCCCGGCGACCCCCTCGCCTCGCGCGAGTCGGCCCAGGTCAGGATCCGCGTGCGGGGTGACGGAGATTGGAGCGAGTGGAGTGAGCCCGCCACCGTCGAGGCCGGTCTGCTCGGCGCCGACGACTGGACGGCGCGGTTCGTGAGTGCCCGCGAGATCGCTGCCGTCGGCTCGCCCGCTCCCCTGCTGCGCGGGGTGGTCCAGTTGCCCGAGGGAGTCACCCGCGCTCGGCTCTACTCCACCGCACACGGCATCTACCTGCCCGAGGTCAACGGCGAGCGGGTCGGCGACGACGAACTCGCGCCCGGCTGGACGACGTACGAGCAGCGCCTTCGCTACCAGACCTACGACGTCACCGACCTGGTCCGCTCCGGTGAGAACACCCTGGAGTTCCTGGTCGGCAACGGCTGGTACCGCGGCCGGCTCGGCTTCCACGGCAAGAACTCCCTGTACGGCGACCGGCTGGCCGTGCTCGCCCAACTCGAGGTCACCACCGCCGACGGCGAGGTCCAGGTCTTCGGCAGCGACGGCACCTGGACGGCACACGAGACCGCGATCGTCGCGGACGACCTGTACGACGGCCAGCGCACCGACCTCCGCCGGTCGCTCGGATCGGCGACACCGGTGGACGTGCTCGACGCGGACCTGACCCTCCTGGTCGCACCGGACGGCCCACCCGTGCGCGTGACCGACGTCCTGCCGGCCGTTGAGATCACGACGTCGCCGACCGGCAAGACCCTGGTCGACTTCGGGCAGAACGTCGTCGGCCGGATCCGGCTCACGGTTCGGGGCGGCGCCGAGGGCGACGAGATCGTCGTTCGGCACGCCGAAGTACTCGAGGACGGGGAGCTCGGCGTCCGGCCGCTGCGTACCGCCAAGGCCACCGACTCCTATCTGCTGGCCGGACCCGACGCGGTGACGCTGGACTCGCCGCTCACCTTCCACGGCTTCCGCTACGCCGAGGTCACCGGCGTGCAGAATCTTCGCGCCGAGGACCTCGAGGCCGTCGTGATCAACTCCGACCTCCGCCGGACCGGCTGGTTCGAGTCGTCGGACGAGCTGCTCAACCGCTTCCACGACAACGTCGTCTGGGGCATGCGCGGCAACTTCGTCGACGTGCCGACCGACTGCCCGCAGCGCGACGAACGGCTCGGCTGGACCGGCGACATCCAGGTCTTCTCCCCCACCGCCAGCTTCCTCTTCGATACCGCCGGGTTCCTCACCAACTGGCTGGCCGATCTGGCCGCCGAGCAGCAGAAGGACGGCTCGGTGCCGTTCGTCGTACCGGACATCCTGCGGCAGCCCGGTCCGGCGACCGCCGCTTGGGGCGATGCGGCAACGATCGTGCCCTGGGTGATCTACGAGCGGACCGGCGACAGCGGCGTGCTGGCTCGGCAGTTGCCGAGCATGCGGGCGTGGGTGGACCGGATGGTCGACCTGGCCGGAAGCGACCTGTTGTGGACCGGCGGGTTCCAGTTCGGCGACTGGCTCGACCCGACCGCGCCGCCGGACAACCCGTTCCGTGCGAAGGCGGACCCGGACGTCCTCGCCACCGCGCACCTGGCCCGCTCGGCGCAGGTGGTCGCGCAGGCGGCCGAGGTGGTCGGCGATGCCGAGCTCGCCCGCGAGTACGGCGAACTGGCGGCTCGCGTGCGGCAGGCGTTCGTCGCGGAGTACGCGACCGAAGGCGGCCGGGTGCTGAGCGACGCCGCCACCAACTACGCGCTGGCGCTGCAGTGGGAGTTGCTGCCCACGGAGGAACAGCGCCGCCGTGCGGGTGAGCGGCTGGCCGATCTCGTCCGGACGGCCGGCTTCCGGATCAGCACCGGATTCGTCGGTACGCCGCTGATGACCGACGCGCTGGCCGATTCCGGACATCCTGACCTGGCCTACCGGCTCCTGCTGCAGACAGGCTGCCCCTCCTGGCTGTACGCAGTGACGATGGGTGCCACGACGGTGTGGGAACGCTGGGACAGCATGTTGCCGGACGGCAGCATCAACCCCGGCCAGATGACGTCGTTCAACCACTACGCGCTCGGCGCGGTGGCCGACTGGATGCACCGCAGGGTCGCCGGGCTCGCACCGGGCGACCCGGGGTACCGCACGATCGTCGTACGGCCGTTGCTGACCTCGCAGCTCACCAGCGCAGCGGCGCGGCACCTCACGCCGTACGGCGAGGCCGCCGTTTCGTGGAGCCGGTCCGGCGATCAGGTGCGGCTGAGTGTGACCGTTCCTGTCGGCTCGCAGGCACAAGTCCAGGTGCCCGGCGAAAGCGCACCGATCAGCGTCGGCCACGGCACGCACGAGTGGACAGCCGCCGACCCGTACGCCGCCACGCTGCCGCTGCAGGCCGATGCGAGCATCCGGCAACTGATGGACCATCAGCCGACCTGGGACGCGATCGTCGTCGCGGCCCGGGAGAAGGACATCGTCACCGACGACGCCGAGCTCGCCGCCCGGCTCGAGCGCTACCTCGACCAGCCGGCCGGCCAGTTGGTCGAGGCAATCAGCCCGCGCGGCTTCTCGCCCTCCGCCGAGGCACTGCAGGCAGAGCTCGACGGCCTGCTCAACCCCTGATGAACACCCCTTGGAGGTCATGATGACGTTCCGTCCACGCACCGCAGGACTGGCCGTTGCCGCGGCTTGCTCGCTCGCCCTGACCGCCTGCAGCGCGGGCAGTCTCGGCTCCAGCGACGAGGCCGCCGGCTCCAGTTCGGTCACCATCACCTACCTGGCCGGCAACCAGGAACAGGACGTCAAGGAAGCCCAGCAGCTGATCAAGGACTTCAGCGCCAAGAACTCCTCCATCACGGTCAAGCTCGAGACCCGGCCGGCCGGCAGCGAGGGCGACAACATCGTCAAGACCCGGCTGTCCACCGGCGACATGACCGATGTCTTCGCCTACAACACCGGCTCGCTGTTCCAGGCGATCGCGCCGCAGAAGAACCTCGTCTCGATCAGCGACCAGCCCTACATCGGCGACCTGGACGACAACTTCAAGAAGACGGTGACGGCCGGCGACCAGGTCTACGGGGTGCCGTCCGGCGGCTTCATGGGTGGCGCGGTCCTCTACAACATCCCCGTCTACACCAAGCTCGGGCTGAAGGTGCCGACCACGTGGGCCGAGTTCATGGCCAACAACGCCAAGATCAAGGCGTCCGGGGTGGCGCCGGTGATCCAGACCTACGGCGAGACCTGGACCTCGCAGCTGTTCGTCCTCGGCGACTTCCACAACGTCGCGGCCGCCGAGCCGGACTTCGCCGACAAGTACACCAAGAACCAGGCCAAGTACGCGACGTCGCCCGCCGCCATCAGGGGCTTCGAGCACACCCAGGAGGTGCACGACGCCGGCTACGAGAACAAGGACTTCGCCTCGGCCAAGCTTCCCGACGGTCTCCGGATGCTTGCCCAGGGCAAGGGTGCGCACTACCCGATCCTGTCCGGGGTGGTCAACGACATGGTCGACACCTATCCCAACGCCGCCCAGGACGTCGGACTGTTCGCGTTGCCTGGTGACGACGCGAGCAAGAACGGCCTGACGGTGTGGACTCCCGGTGGCGTCTACATCCCGACCAGCACGACCGGCGACAAACTGGAGGCGGCCAAGAAGTTCCTCGCCTTCATCGCCAGCCCCGACGGCTGCAAGTCCCTGGCCACCGCGGGCGTCCCCACCGGCCCGTACGCCGTCAAGGGCTGCGACCTGCCGGCCGACGTACCGAAGTCGATCAAGGACATGCAGCCCTACCTCGACAAGGAGGGCGGGTCCAGCCTGGCGCTGGAGTTCGTCTCGCCGGTCAAGGGCCCGTCGCTGGAGCAGATCACCGTCGAGGTGGGCTCCGGCATCCGCAAGGCCAAGGACGGCGCCGCGCGGTACGACGACGACGTCAAGAAGCAGGCCCAGCAACTCGGGCTGGCTGGTTGGTGAGGTCGTGGCCATCACGTCTGTCCGCCCTCGCTCGCGCGCTGACGCGCCCCCGGCCGCATCCGCGGCCGGGGGGAAGATCTACACGCCGTACTCGAACTGGTTCTACCTGCCGTCGGCCGTCATCTACGGCGTGCTCTTCCTCGTCCCGACCTTCGCCTCGCTCTACTTCAGCCTGACCCGGTGGAGCCTGTTCGAGTCGAAGTTCATCGGGCTGGAGAACTTCCAGCTGTTCTTCTCCGAACCACAGTTGATCAAGGGCTTCACCAACACGCTGATCTTCGCCGTGATCACCTCGGGGTCGAAGGTCGTCCTCGGGCTGCTGCTCGCGGTCCTGCTGACCTCACGGGTGATCGGCCGCGGCTACCTGCGGTCGGTGGTCTTCTTCCCGGTCCTGGTCAGCACCATCGGTGTCGGTCTCACCTTCACCGTGCTGATGAACCCCGAGCGCGGGCTGATCAACGGTGCTTTGAGCGTGATCGGCATCGACGGACCGGGCTGGCTGACCGACCCGAAGTACGCGCTGCTGTCGGTCGCGCTGGTGGACGTCTGGAAGGGCGTCGGGCTGGCGACGCTGATCTACATCGCCGGGATCGTGTCGATCCCACGCGAGTACATGGAAGCCGCCCGGGTCGACGGGGCGGGGGCGTGGGAGACGTTCCGCCGGATCGTGCTGCCACTGTCCCGGCCGGCCACCGTCACCGTGATCATCTTGTCGCTGATCGGCGGGCTGCGGTCGTTCGACCTGATCTGGGCGATGACCCGCGGCGGGCCGGGCTTCACCTCGGACGTGATCGCCTCGGTCATCTACAAGCAGTACCAGGCCGGCTTCTACGGCCTGTCGACCGCGGGCAACGTGGTGCTGTTCGTCGTGGTCACCGCCGTCGTGCTGCCCCTGTCGTGGTTCCTCAACCGCAAAGAGGTGGACCTATGAGCACGGAGCTTGCGGCCGGGCCTCCGGCGCCGGCGTGGTCACGGGGCGTCAACTCCCGGTCTTCCCTCGTCGCTCCGCTCCTCAGTCCAGACCGGGAGGCCCTGTGACCGCCGAACTCGTCAATCACAGGCCGGGCCGCAACTATCTCCTCAGCGCGGTCGCGATCCTGGCCTCGATCGTGGTGTTCGTCATCCCGTTCGCGTTCATCGTGCTGACCGCGGTGAAGGACCGGCAGCAGGCCTCGTTGCTGGACTTCTCCTGGCCGCACCAGTTCCAGTTCGTCCAGAACTTCGTCCAGGTGATCGAGGCCCGCGACTACATGCTGGTGATCGCGTTCATCAACAGCACGGTGCTGACGGTGGCCAGCGTCACCGGCATGGTGGTGCTGGCGGCGATGGCCGGGTTCGTGCTGCAGCGGCGCAAGAGCCGGTGGAACCCGTTCATCAACTTCCTGGTGCTGTCGGGCCTGATCATCCCGCCGGCCGTCGTCCCGACGATCTGGGTGCTGCAGGGGCTTCAGCTGTTCCGCACCATGACCGGGCTGATCCTGATCGAGATCGCGTTCGGGCTGTCGTTCTGCGTCCTGCTGTTCCGGGCGTTCGTCGCGACCATCCCGCGCGAGCTCGACGAGGCGGCGATCATCGACGGCGCGGGGCCGTTGCGGCTGTTCTTCCGGGTCATCTTCCCGCTGCTGCGATCGGTGATCGTGACGGTCGTCGTGGTCCAGTCGGTGAGCGTGTTCAACGACTTCGTGAACCCGCTGTACTTCCTGCCCGGCGACCAGAACGCGACCGTGCAGCTGACCCTGTTCAACTTCTCCAGCCAGTTCAACACCCAGTACAACCTGCTGTTCATGAACATCCTGCTGATCACCATCCCGCCGCTGGTGATGTTCCTGTTCTTCAACCGCCAGATCGTCGCCGGCATGACGTCGGGCGCGGTGAAGGGCTGAGGTTCCCGAGGACCACCCGGCCCCCTGGCACCCCGTGTCACTAGCATGCGGAGATGGGCTTCTATGCGGATCGGGTGGTACCGCGGATCGTCAACGTCGCGTGCGGCGTCAAGTCGGCCGAGCCGCTGCGGCGCCGGGTGTGCGCGGGCCTGACGGGTGAGGTCGTCGAGATCGGCTTCGGGTCCGGGCACAACGTTCCGTACTACCCGCCGGCGGTGACCCGCGTGACCGCCGTCGAGCCGTCCGACCTCGGCTGGCGGCTGGCCGGCGACCGGGTGGCGGCGTCCAGCATCCCGGTCGAGCGGTCAGGTCTCGACGGCCAGTCCTTGCCCTTCGACGACGACCGCTTCGACACCGCGTTGTCCACCTGGACGCTGTGCACCATCCCCGACGTCGACGCCGCCCTCCGCGAGGTCAGACGAGTCCTCAAGCCCGGCGGCACCCTGCACTTCGTCGAGCACGGCCTAGCCCCCGACGAATCCGTACGCCGCTGGCAACGCCGCTTCGACCCCCTCGAACAACGCCTCTTCGGCGGCTGCCACCTCACCCGCCCGATCGCCGCCCTCATCACGTCCGCCGGCTTCACGATCACGGAAGTCGACGAGTTCTACGAGAAAGGCTCCCCCAAGGTCGGCGGCGCCTTCACGCTCGGTAGAGCAGATAACCCTGGGCAGCCTTGAGCTTCAGAGCACGGTCGGTAGGCGGGCGGCGAGTAGTTCGTAGTCGTGTGGAGAGTTGTAGGCGTGCGCTGACAGGCGGACGAAGACGCGGGAGTCGAAGGCGGTCAACGTGATCTCGGCCTTCAGCTCCTCCGACACCTTCGTCTTGAAGGCCTCCCCCGCCTCCGGGGACGGCACGCCGTCGAAAGGAAGCTCCACCAGACGCATGGTCGCCGCCGGGCGGGCCACCTCCGCGACGCCGGTGCCGAGTGCCTTGGCGACGAGCTTGGCGCCGTCGTCGATCATTGCCGACAGCTGCGGCCGGCGGCGGGACCAGTCCAGCTCCGCGAGCACGCGCAGCGACTCGGGCGCCGCGATCCACGGGGCGTAGTCGTAGGTGCCCTGCATGTCGAACCGCTCGGGCAGGCGTTCGTCGCGCTCGGACCAGCTGACGATCAGCGGCAGCGTCGCAGTACGCCACTTCTCGGCCACCACGAGCCCGGCGGTCGCCCGGGGCGAGGCCGGCCACTTGTGGAAGTTGCCGGTCCAGAAGTCGGCGCCGTCCTCGGCCGGGGCGTCGATCAGCGCGGGCGCGTGGGCGCCGTCCACGATCAGCGGTACGTCGTGGGCTCCGCACAGCTCGGCGAGCTGCCGGATCGGGAACACCATCGCCGTCGCCGAGCTGATCTGGTCGACGATCAGCGCGGCGGTCCGGTCGTCCACCGCGGTGGCGATGGCCGCCACCACCGTCGCGTCGTCGGCCTCCAGCGGGACGTCGACGATGACCACCTCGGCCTGGTTGATCCGGGCGAAGCGCTCAGCGGCGTACAGGACGGCGCCGTACGCGTGGTTGGTCAGCACGATCCGGCTGCCGGCCGGGATCGCCCCTGCCGTGTCCAGGGTGACCAGGGCTGCGGTGACGCCGGCGCTGGCGTTGGGGACCAGCGCGAAGCCGGCCGGGTCGGTCTGGAGGTAGGCGGCGAGCTCCAGGCGGCTGGCGGCCAGGCGCCCGGCCACCGAGCGGAACCAGCGCATCGGATTGGCCTCGGTCTCGGCCCGCAACTCCGCGAGGAGCTCCTGGGGCCGGCGCGGGACAGCGCCGTACGAGCCGTGGTTGAGGTGAAGGACGCCGGGGTCGAGGGTCCACAGGTCGGGGCGGGGGCTGAGTACCGTCACTGGTCAAACGGTACATACTTCTGGGCGTGTATCCCTACCTCGACCACGAGGGGCCGATCGCGATGGCCCACCGCGGCGGCGCGCTGCACCCGGACAACCTCGGCTACGAGAACTCGATGCACGCCTTCGAACAGGCCGTCGGGCTCGGCTACGAGTACCTCGAGACCGACCTGCACGCGACCAGCGACGGCGTCGTGGTCGCCTTCCACGACCACCGGCTGGACCGGGTGACCGACCGGTCCGGGGTGATCGCGCAGCTGCCGTGGTCCGAGGTCCGGAAGGCGCGGATCAACGGGCACGAGCCGATCCCGCTGCTGTCGGAGGTGCTGGAGCACCTCCCGCAGGTCCGGCTCAACCTCGACATCAAGGCGGACAACGGCGTACTGCCGACCGCGAAGGTACTGCGTGAGCTCAGCGCGATCGACCGGGTCTGCGTGTCGTCGTTCTCCCAGGCCCGGGTCCAGCTGATCCGGCGGGAGCTCGGCGAACGCCTGGCCACCGGGTTCGGGCAGCAGGAGATCGCCCGGCTCCGGTTCGCGCCGTTCCGGCTGAACTCCCCGGGCGCCTGCCTGCAGATCCCGGAGTACTACGGCCGCCTGCGCGTGCTCACTCCCGGGTTGCTCCGGCGAGCCCACGCCCTGGGCAAGCACGTGCACGTCTGGACGGTCGACGACCCGGCCTCCATGCACCGACTCCTCGATGCCGGGGTGGACGGGCTGATCACGGACCGGACGGACCTGCTTCGCGAGGTACTGATCGAGCGGGGCGAGTGGGCTAGATCCTGAAGGACAGCCAGCTGTCCGGCGGGATCTTCGGCTTGCCCGGCACCGGCCGGGACTCGTCCTTGTAGTTCGGGCCGACCAGATCGGCGACCACCCGGCGCCAGAACTTCGCGGCGCCCGGGTTCTCCTCCTGGAACGCGATCTCCCAATCCCCGGGGTGCCGCCGGATCACCTGGACAGCCGTCTCACGGCCGACCTGCTGCCGGCGGGCCGCCCGGACGACGAAGAACTCCCCCATCACCCGCAGGCCGCTCGACAACCCCCGGACGAACGCGAAGCCCGCCGGCCTGCCGTCGTGGTGGACCAGGTAGGCGCACTTGTCCGCCTCGGTCAGGAACAGCGGGAGCCGTCCCGCCGGGTAGAAGCCTTCTGCGTTCGGGTACGAGCCGCGGAACTCGGACATGTCGTGCTGGTACAGCTGCCAGAGCCGCTCGACCACCGGATGGTGTTCAGAAGTTGTCAGCCGAAGTGTTATCGAAGAAGGCACCGAGTCATCCTCACACCTGCCAAACTCCTGCGCATGGGATTACTCTCGGCCCCGGCAGCCGTCGACAAGCGTGAGTACTGGGGCTTCTGTCTGTACGACTGGGCGAACTCCGGCTACGTGACCACCGTCGCCACCGTGCTGTTCGCGCCGTACCTCACCTCGGTCGCCGAGACCGCCGCCTGCGGCCGGGTCGGGACGGTCAAAGACCCCTGCCACACCAACCTCCAGGTGCTCGGCCTCGGCATCTCCCCCGGCTCGCTCGCCTTCTACGTCGTCACCGTGGCGACGCTGGCGTCGGCGCTGTTCCTGCCGATCGTCGGCGCGATCGCGGACCGGTCGCCGCGTAAGAAGGTGCTGATGTGCGCCTTCGCCTGGTCCGGCGCGCTGGCCGCCTGCTGCATGGTGTTCGTCAGCGGCGGCCGGTGGGAGCTCGGCGCGCTGCTGCTGTTCCTCGGCAACCTGTGCCTCGGCTCGTCGATGGTCGTCTACGACTCGATCCTGGTCGACATCGCCGGACCCGACGACCGCGACGACGTGTCCTCCCGCGGCTGGGCCTTCGGCTACCTCGGGGGCTTCGTCCTGCTCGCGATCAACCTCGGCGTCGTCACGGCGCACGACGCGCTCGGCCTGAGCCAGGGCACCGCGGTACGGCTGAGTCTGCTGAGCGCGGGGCTGTGGTGGGGGTTGTTCACGTTCGTGCCGTTCGTCCGGCTGAAGAACCGGCCGCCGGCGAGCGTCGTACCGGTGCGCGGCGGCGGCCTGGTCCGGCAGAGCTTCGGACAACTGTTCGCGACGCTGAGGCACCTCAAGACCTACCCGATGACGCTGTTGTTCCTGGTCGCCTACCTGTTCTTCAACGACGGCATCCAGACCGTCATCTCGGTCTCCTCGACCTACGGCGAGAAGCAACTCGGGTTCGAGACCCAGGTGCTGATCATGACGATCCTGCTGGTCCAGTTCATCGCGTTCTTCGGCGCGCTCGCGTTCGGCCGGTTCGCCCGCCGGTACGGCACCAAGCGCACGATCATGAGCGGTCTGGTGATCTGGATGGTGATCGTGGTGGCCGGCTTCCTGCTGCCGGCCCGCCAGATCGTCCCGTTCCTGGCGATGGGCGCCGCGATCGGCATCGTCCTCGGCGGCACCCAGGCGCTGTCGCGCTCCGCCTTCAGCCAGCTGATCCCGAAGGGGCGCGAGGCGGAGTACTTCAGCCTCTACCAGGCCGGCGAACGCGGCACCTCCTGGCTCGGCACCCTCGTCTTCGGCCTGGTCCACCAGCTGACCGGCTCCTACCGCCCCGCCATCGTTGCCCTCGGCCTCTTCTTCCTCGTCGGCCTGATCCTGCTCTCCCGCGTCGACATGCGCCGCGGCATCGCCGAAGCGGGCAACGCCCAGCCGACGCTGATCTAGTGCGCCGTGGTGGCTGACCGTTGTTGGCGCGGCCTATCTGCTCTGGCTCGGAGTAGGAACGGTTGCCAAGCCGGGACGGGCCGGGGTTGAGCGGTCTGCTCGGCGGGTTCTGCTCAAAGGAGTTGGGATCAGCGGGCTGAACCCGAAAGGGCTGCTGCTGTTCCTGGCGTTGTTGCCGCAGTTCGTCGGCGGGAGTTGGCCGGTGGCCGTCCAGATCGGTGCGCTCGGGTTGTCGCACGTGGTCGTGTGCGGTGTCGTGTACTCCGGCGTCGCGACGGCCGCTCGCGTCGTACTGCGAACGCGGCCGGCCGTCGCGCGGGCGGTGACCCGCGGATCAGGTGTCGCGATGATCCTGATCGCGGCGGGTCTCCTGGTCGAGCGGTTGCACTGACTGCCGGCTCAGGGGGCGCTCGGGCCGACGTCGGCTGCGGTGAGAGGGCGGCGGGTCGGCACGGAAGTGGAGAGTTCGTCTGCGCCGACGTCGTACGGGGCGGTGCGGGGGTGGCCGTCGAGGTCGTCTGTGACGCGGCTGGAGTGGTCGAGGGAGGCGGCGTTTGCTGCCGCGCTGCCGGAGCCCAGGCGGTAGACGCCGTCGGTGCCGGCGGTCAGCTTGGGGTCGGCTCGGGTGAAGCCTGAGGACGGGATGTTGCCGGTGCTCGCCTGTCCCCAGACGATGTTGCCGGACCAGGTGAGGCCCTGGGTGTACGGCATCTGGACCAACTGACCGCTCTCCCCGACCAGCAGGTTGTCGGAGATGCGGCAGGCCAGCGGAGGGAGCGTGCGCTGGCTCTCACCGACCAGGGCCTGGCTGTTGTTCCGCAGAGTGTTCAGCACGATCGTCACCCGGTCGGGAGCGTCGTTCCCGCGGCGTGAGTCGGAGGACTCGCCGTCGAAGTGGTCGCGGACCGACCCGCTGCCGAGCACGATCCCGGCACCGCTGATCCCGCCGACGTAGTTGTTCACGATCAGGTGGTCGTTGCCGTAGATCCTGATCCCGTTGCCGCCGGCCAGCAGATAGTTGCCTTCAACCCGGTTGTCGTTGCCGTGCCGCAGCACGATGCCGCCCGCGGACGAGCGGAGCGTGTTGTACCGGATCGTGTTGCCGGAGGCCTTCACCGAGATCGCCTCCGGGTCGCCGTCGACCCGCTCGAACAGGTTGTACTCGACGGTCGCGTCGGCGTCGCTGAGCGCGCGGCTGCTGACGCCGAGGCGGAGTGGCTCACCGCCGTTCGACCCGGAATAGCTGTGGTCGCGGAAGTGGTTGCGCAGGACATGCGTCCGCTGCGCCATCGCGTCGCCGGACGGCCCGTCGATCACCAGGTAGCAGCCGAGCGTCGACTTGTCGTGGAAGGCGTTACGGTCCACCTTCGCGTCGTCACCGCGGACCACCACCCAGTGCCCGGTCGCCGGCGCGAGCGCGAAATCGTTGCGGGTCAACCGGATCCGGGGGCAGTCGGCCGGGATCTCCAAGGTCGAGCTCTGCTTGAACACGAACCCGCTGATCACCACGTCCGACGAACCTGCCAGCACGAAACTGTGCGGACCGGTGAGCGTCACCCCGCCACGGCTCTCGGCGACGATCGTGATCGGCGCCGAACTGCTGCCGTGCCTGCCGGTGATCCGGATCGGCGAGCCCGACGGTACGGCGTACGAACCGTTGGCCAGCACGATCCTGCTGCCGGCCGTGGCACTGTTGATCGCCTGCTGGAGTGCTGACAGCGAGGTGACCGTGGCCGTCCTACCCGTCAGCCGGGCCACGGCGGCCCGCTGGCTGGTCCACGCGAGGGCGACGGCGGCGGCACCGACCGTGCCGCCGGTCAAGAAGGTACGACGATCCATGGCGAGACTCCTAGCTGTGGGGGCGGTACATCCTTCGGTACTCGCTGGGTGTCACAGAACTGACCTGGCGGAAGACCTTCGAGAAGTAGGACTGGTCCATCCCGACGGCCGCGGCGATCTCCTCCATCGGCCGGGAGGTCGCCGCGAGCTCGCGCTGGGCCCATTCGATCTTGGCCCGCTTGATGTACTGCTTCGGCGACAGCCCGAACTCCGTCCGGAAGTGCCGCATGAACCCGGCCAGGTCGTAGCCGAACTCGGCAGCCAACTCCTCCACGCTGAGCAGCGTGGCGAGGTTCTGCTGGATGTACTGGACGATCCCCGACTCGGTCGTCTGCTGGGGAGAGAGCCGGACCGAGCCGGGCGGTGCGCTGTCCAGGTAGTGCGCGAACAGTGCGGTCAGGGCCGAGCGCAACCTCAGCGGCGTCGCAAGACCGGGCGGATCGCGGTCAGCCGCGCCGACCTGCTCGAACAGCGCCGCCGCTTCCTCGGGCGCCTTGCTGCGGACGATGTACGGCAGCGTCAGCACCTCGCCGATGTCCCGTTCGCCGATCAGCGCGGAGAAGTGCAGCCAGTGCTTGCGGAACGTGTTGTCACTGATCGCCTCGTACGAGACCGGAACCTCGGCCGGCAGGTAGCAAAGATCACCGGACTCCGGGTACAGCTCCTGATCCCGTACTACGAGCCGGCCCTCGCCCTCGAGGATCAGATACAGCCGGGAGAACGGGTCCGGCTGCAGCGGACGGGCCCACTCGCGGTGGACCTTGGTGATCCGGGCGGCGACGACGAGGTCCAGGCGAAGCCGATCGAGATGGGTCCGGATGATCTCCTCGTCCCGCCGGGTCGTATCGCCATCCGGCGCGGTCGTCTGCCCGGTCGTCGTCTGCCCGGCTGTCGTCAGCCCGGTCTTCCGGGTGGTCTTTCGCGCGGCCTTCTGGGCTGTCTTCTGGGCCGTCTTCGGGGCCGTCGCGTTCTGAGGTGTCACGAGGCGTGCGGCCCGACCTCGGTCGCCGTCAAAGGGCGAAGTCTGGGGCGGCGGGTCGAGTACTCGTCCGCGCCGACATCCGCTCGGCGCGCGCGGGGCTGCCCGTCCAGATCGAGCCCGACGCCCGGGTACGAGCGGGTGGCCGCGTTGATGGCCGGACTGCCCGCGGTCAGGCGCCTGATCCCGTCCGGCCCGGCGGCCAGCCTCGGATCGACGCGGGTGGCGGCCGGTGCGTTGCCGTCGGCTGCCTGTCCCCAGTGGATGTTGCCCGACCAGCCGATGCCGTCCTGGAACGGCATGTTCACCAATTGCCCACTGTCTGCCATCAACAGATTGTCTGTCACCGTGCAAGCCAGCGGTGGCAGGGTCCGGTGACTCTCGCCGCTGATCGCCGTCACGCAGTCGAGGACGGTGTTCAGCGCGATCTCCACCCGGTCCGGCGCGTCGTTGCCGCGGCGGGAGGCTGCCGACTCCCCCACGAAGTGGTCGCGGACGTTGCCGCTGCCGAGCACGATGCCGGAGCCACTGATCCGCTCGAGGTAGTTGTTCACGATCCGGTGGTCGTCGCCGTAGATCCTGATCCCGTTCGAGCCCGACAGGACATAGTTGCCCTCGACCCGGTTGACGTTGCCGTGCCGGAGCACGATCCCGCCGAAGCTGTCGCGGATCGTGTTGTGCCGGATGGTGTTGCCCGACGACTTCACCGAGATCGCCTCGGGGTCGCCGTCAGCCCGCTCGAACAGGTTGAACTCGACCACGGCGCCGGCGGTCGTCAGCGCCCGCGGGCTGACCCCGAGCCGGATCGGCTCGCCGCCGTTGTCGCCGGGGAAGGTGTGGTCGCGGAAATGGTTCCGGGTGATGTGTACGCCTTGGGCCATCCCGTCGCTTCCGGCGCCTTCGATGCCGAGATAGATGCCCAGCGTGGACTTGCCGTGGAAGTCGTTGCGGTCGACCGTCGAGTGATCGGCCCGCACCATCAACCAGTGCAGCCCCTCGATGTCGGCGAGCTGGAAGTCGTTGCGGGTCAGCCGGATCCGCCGGCAGTCCGGCGGGATCTCGAGGGTGGTCCGCTGGCGGAAGGCGAAGCCGCTCAGGGTGAGGTCCGACGAGCCGGTCAGGACGAAGCTCTGCTCGCCGGTCAGCACCACTCCCCCGATCGTCTCCGCCCGGATGGTGATCGGGCGGTCCGGCGTACCCCGGAGGCCGGTGATCGCGATCGGCGCCCCCGCCGGTACGTCGTAGTTGCCGTCGGCAAGCGCGATGACGCTGCCGGGGGTTGCCCGTCCGATCGCCTCCCGCAACTCGCCCAACGACCGAACGAAAGTACAGCCGGAAGGCGCGCGGGATCCGGCGGGTGCTGTTCCCGCCGCCGGCCACTGCGCGGCGCCGGCCGCGGCCGGTCCGGCGACGCCCGCTGTTGCGGCGACGCCGCCTGCGGCGGCTGCGGCGAGGAAAGTACGACGATCCATGGTGTGTCCTCCGGATCAGGCGGATGGGTGCTCGATGACGGGTGTCGTCGGGATCAGGCGGATGGGGCGAGGAACAGTTCGATGACGGGTACCGCGGTTTCGGGGCGGCGGACCGGGAGCGCGAGGGTGAGAGTTCCAGCGGGCTGAGCACCGGGCTGGGTGTTCTCGGCGACCCGGTTCGGGTCGGCCTCCTCCAGCCGGATCTCGGAGGCGTCCGAGAGCAGTTGCGCGTAGCGGACCTTCCCTGCCAGTTCGGGCAGGTGCACATGCTTGAACGGCCAGCTGAACAAGTGCAGATAAAGCCGATCGCCGTTCTGCGTGTAGCGACAGTCCGCCGGCGCCACATACTCCGACGCGCCACACCCGCGGATCGACCGCTCATGCAGCCGCATCCACTCACCGATCGCCGCTAACCGCGTCTCGGCCTCGGGATCGATCTGCCCTCGCCCGGTCGGTCCGACGTTGAGGAGCAGGTTGCCGTCCTTGGACACTCCGTCCACCAGCATCCGCACCAGCAGTTCCGGACTTTTGTAGTCGAAGTTGTCCCGGTCATACCCCCAACTCCCGTTGAGCGTCTGGCACGCCTCCCACGCCGTACCCATCGGACCGGACGGCTGGTACTGCTCCGGGGTGACGAAGTCGCCCGGGATCCCGGCCCGGTCGTTGACCAGGATGTCCGGCTGCAGCTCGCGAACCATCGCCAGCAGTTCCTCCGCACCCCAGTCCTCCGCCCCCTTCCCACCCCATGTGTGCGAAGTACCGGGATAGGAGAAATCGAAGAACAGATAGTCGATGGTCCCGTACCGCGTGAGCAACTCCCTCACCTGCCCATGCAAATACTCCCGGTACTGCGAGATGTCGCGCGGCGCCGCTTTCGCCTCCTCGTCGTCGCGCTGCGGATGGATTCCGTCGATCGGGAACGACGGGTGATGCCAGTCGATCAGCGAGTGGTAGAAGCCGACCTTCAACCCTTCGTCCCGGCACGCCTCGACGAACGGCGCCAGCAGGTCCCGGCCATGCGGCGTGTTCGCCACCGTGTAGTCGGTCAACGCGCTGTCCCACAGGCAGAAGCCGTCGTGGTGCTTCGTGGTCAGGACGACGTACCGCATCCCCGCGGCGCGCGCCGAACGCGCCCACTCGCGCGGGTAGAACAGGTCCGGGTCGAACCGGTCGACGTACCGCTGGTACTCCGCGTCCGTCATCCGCTCGCGGCTCTTCACCCACTCGTGCCGGGCGGCCAGCGAGTACACGCCCCAATGGACGAACATCCCGAACCGGTCGCGCCGGAACCACTCTGTCGCAGTCATCAGCTCAGCCCTTCAGCGCACCCGAGGTCAGTCCCCGGGCGAACGAACGTTGGAAGAACAGGAACACCAGCACCGACGGCAGCAACGCCAGCAGTGACGCCGCCAGTACTACACCGGGCGTCACCACCGGGTCGATCCGCAGCGTCCGCAACGCGAGCGGCAGCGTGAACGCCGACGAGTTGGTGGCCACCAGCAACGGCAGCAGGTACTGGTCCCAGATCATCGTGAAGCCGAACACCCCGATCACGCCCAGCGCCGGCTTGCACAGCGGCAGGATGATCTGGGCGAAGATCCGCAACTCGCCGGCGCCGTCGATCCGGGCCGCCTCCTCGAGTTCGCGCGGCACGTCCTTCATGAACTCGGTCATCACCAGGATCGAGAACGCCCAGGCGCCGAGCGGCACGATCATCCCGGCCAGCGTGCCCATCAGGTTGACGTGCAGCAGCGGCAGATCGGCCAGCACCAAGGTCAGCGGCAGCGCCAGGACCTCCTCGGGCAGCATCATCGTGGCCAGGATGGCGACCATCACCAGCGTCATCAGCGGGAACACCTTGCGCGCCAGTGCGTACCCCGCGAGCACCGACACGGCGACCTGCAGCAGCAGGCCGAACCCGACCACGAAGAACGAGTTCAGCAGGTACCGCAGTACGCCGTGGTCGAAGGCGATCCGGAAGTTGTCGAGGGTCGGCCGGCTCGGTACCACGCTCAGCTGGGTCGGATCCGACACGTGGTTGAACGAGCTGACCAGGAGGGCCAGCAACGGCCCGGCGAAGACGACGAACAGGCCGGTGTAGACCACGAGCTTGCCCAGTCGGGCGCCGATCCCCTTGCTCTCGGTGAGACCGAGCGCGGTCTCGGTGGCGGCGCTCATGCGGTTCTCCTCCGTCGCAGCAACTGGACACACACGGTCAGGACGAGCGTGGCGGCGAAGAGCAGCACCGCGCCGGCCGAGCCGACGCCGAGCCGGTTCTGTTCCAGCCCCAGCTTGTAGATCAACGTCATCACGACTTCTGTGGAGCCGTTCGGCCCGCCGTTGGTCAGCAGGAACACCTCGGTGAAGCTCCGGAAACCGCGGACGGCGGCAAGGACGAAGAGGATCGCGAACACCGCCCGGAGCCCGGGCAGGGTGACGTGCAGGATCCGCTGCCGGGTCGAGGCGCCGTCCACCGTCGCGGCCTCGTACAGCCCGCGGTCGATGCCGGCCAGCCCGGCGAGGAAGATCATCATGTCGTACGGCGCGCCGCGCCAGATGCCGGTGACGACGATCGACGCGAGCGAGGTGTCGGGGTGGTTGATGAACCCCGACGGGCCGAGCCCGACCAGGCCGATCACCTGGTTCATCAGGCCGTCGCTGGTCGGGTGGTACATGATCCGCCACAGCTCGGCCACCACGGCCATCGGTACGACGACCGGGAGGAACGCCGCGGACCGGATGAAGCTCAGCTTCCGGGTCTGGCCCTCCACCAGCAGGGCCAGGCCGAACCCGAGTGCCATCGAGCCGAAGGTCGTCCCGATCGCCAGCACGATGGTGTTCCAGGTCGCGGACCGGAAGCCCTGCGAGCTCAGGATCTCGGTGTAGTTGGCCGTGCCCACCCAGGTGTTGCCGAGGTACGGCTGGACGTCCTGTACCGACATCACCATGGCCTGCGCCATCGGGATGAACTTGAAGTACAGGAAGAGGATCAGCGCGGGCGCCAGGAAGAGCCACGGCACCCACCACTGACCGCTCCGGGCCGCGCGCTTGCGCCCGCCGCCGCTGTGCACGGCCTGCCCGGCACTCCGCCGGCGCGGTTCGCCGTCGCTCACCGCCTCTTCCGACGCCGTCAGCGGCGCCTCCCGGATGCTCACGACGCGCCGATACCTTGCTGGCTGAGGGCTTCGGCGAGCTTGTGGTCGAGCTTCTTCAGTTCGGGCTCGACCTGCAGGCCGCAGTCGGCGATCAGGGCATTCACCGTGTCGGCCGTGCTCTGCCGGACCGCTGTCCAGTTCGGGATCGACGGCGCGTACCGGCCGTGCTCACGATAGGCGTCGGCGTACACCGTCCAGCGCGGGTCCTTGCGCACCGAGGCGATGTCGACGGTCTTGTTCACCGGCAACTGCACGATGAAGGCCTTCTCGCCCTCCATGCCGATCTTCTGACCGTCGGCGGAGATCGCGAACCCGGCGAACGCGTTCTGCCCGGCCTGGTTCTCCGACCCGGCCATCAGGTAGACGCTGCCGCCCTCGGCGAGCACCGTCGCGTCCTTCGGTCCGGTCGGCACGGGCACCACCTCGTACTTGTCCTTGCCCAGCGCGCCGTCGAAGCGCGGCAGCAGGTACGGACCGACGACGTACATGCCGGTCCGGCCGGCCTCGAACGTCTCGTTGGCGGGCGGAGTGTCCATGGTGGCCGCGCCGGGCTGGATCACCTTGGCCGTGCAGGCGAGATCGCGGAACCACTTGGTCGCGGCGACCGACTCCGGAGTCGACATCGCGGGCTTGAAGGTCCCGTCGGACTGCTTGGCGATGAAGTCGCCGCCACCGGCCCAGAGGAAGTTCGAGAAGTACCAGGACGCGTAGCCACGCTTGGTCGAGCCGGGAACGGCCAGACCGTACGTGTCGTTCTTACCGTTGCCGTCGGGGTCCTGGGTGGTGAAGGCCTTCGCCAGGGAGATCAGTTGATCCCAGTTCGTGGGTGCGGGCAGGCCGACCTTCTGCCGCCAGTCCTTGCGGATCAGCAGCGCGGTGGCCTGCGCGGAGTACGGGAGGCCGTAGGTCTTGCCGTCGCGAGCCTGGCCGGCGGCCAGCGCGGGCTCGAGCAGTTGGTCGCTGCCCTTCACCGCGGCCAGGTCGACCTCGCGCACGATGCCCTGGGTGACCATCGTGCCGAGCTGGGACGAGTCGTTCATCACGATGTCCGGCAGGTCCTTCTGCGCGGCGCGCTGGGACAACTTCGTCTCGAAGTCGTCGAAGATCGCCGTCACCTCGACCTTCTGGCCGGTGGCCGCCTGGAACGCGGCGGCGAGCTTCTTCATCCCCTTCTCGCCGTCGCCACCGGGCGTGGTGCGGGCCCACAACTCCAGCGGCGCCGACGGGTCCTGGGCGACCTCGCCGGCACCGCCGCCGGTACCGCAGGCCGCCATCGTCAGGGCCACGGCCGCACCGGCGGCGATCATCCTCAGGGACCCGGATCTGGACACGCTCATGCCATCTTCTCCTGTCGACGAAGAGGCGAATTTGTACTTTTTGCGCCTCATTTCGTCGGAAGATAGCGCTTTCCAAGCGTCAGAGTCAATGACTCATCGGATGTCTACCGCCGAAGTTCGCTCGCCGCCGCGATCTGGTTCTGCTCCGCGATCCGTACGTCGCGTTCGGCCGCTGCCGGGTCGATCGTCGCGATCGCCGCGCCCTTGGCGACCACCTGGCCGACCTTCACCAGGATCGTGGTCACCGTTCCCGGCGTCGCGAACTGCGGCGAGGCCGTCTGGCCGCTCTGCAACGTGCCGCTCGACGTGACGCTCGCGGTCACGTCGCCACGAGCCACCGCGACGCTCGGGCGGGTCGTACCGGCAGCTTCCGAGTCACTGCGGAAGAACAGCAGATAGGCGGTCACCGCGATGGCCAGAACGACGGCCACCAGGCTCACGTTGAGCAGGCTGAGGCCGCGGAGTTTGGAGCGTGGGAGGACCCTTGGGTTGATCACGGATGTGGACGCTAGAGGCGGTTGCTGAGGAATGGATGCCGGGTTCCTGGCAACTGGCTGTGAAGATGACGCGCCGAAGGCGTTGTGGTTTGCGACACACAGTGATTTGTGAATGGGTGATGACAGGGCGTGATGACGGTGCTGTCAGGTGCGTACCTGGGGCTCGGGCATGCCAAAATGGGAATGATCCGGGTCGGCCGACCGTTGGCACGGATGACGAATCTCGGAGGTTTGACATGTCTAATCGCGTTCTGCGTGGTTCGGGGCTGGGTGGGGTCAGCTTCGAGGATGACCGCGGCGTCGAGTTCGCGCCGCGCCAGATGATCACTTACGACTGCCCCCGCGGCCACGTGGTCGAGGTCACGATGGCGCACGACGCCGAAGTGCCCGCGATCTGGGAGTGCCCTCACTGCGGCAGCGAGGCCGCTCGGTCCACCGGTGAGAAGCCGGAGCCGAAGCAGGAGAAGCCGGCCCGCACGCACTGGGACATGCTGCGCGAGCGTCGCAGCATCTCGGAGCTCGAGGAGTTGCTGGCCGAGCGCGTCCAGCTGCTCCGGTCGGGCGAGATCGGCCCGGCACACCTGCACCGCACCCGCTCCACCGGCAAGCGCAGCGCCTGATCCACGACGAACGGGCCGTCACCGCACCCGCGGCGACGGCCCGTTCGCTGTGTCAGAAACCCTCAGACCACAGGCGGCCGGTCAGGAAGACTTCGGATTGTCTTGCGGCTGGTCGGGGTCGATGACCTCGCCTTGGATGACGTCGTCGGAGGCCGATTGGCGTTCGCGGTGGGCTCGGTCGGCGTCTTCGGCGGTGGGTGGGCGGTAGGTGCCGGGCATGAAGCCGGTGATCGGGTTGCCGCCGAGCTGGCCGGCGATGCGGCGGCTCAGGAACCCGGCCAGCACCTTGCGTGCCAGCGGCCGGGTGAACGGCAGCACGAAGAAGAACCCGAAGATGTCCGTGATGAACCCGGCCGTCAGCAGCAGCGTGCCGCCGACCAGTACGAGCGCCGCGTCGGCGAGCTCCTTGCCGGGCATCCGCGCCGTCTCGGTCGCGGTCCGCAGTGCGTTCCACGCCCGCCGGCCCTCGCGCTTGATCAGCCAGGCGCCGAGCGCGCTCTCCAGGATCAGCAGGCCGACCGTCGGCCAGCCGCCGATCACCTGTCCGATCTGGATGATCACGTAGATCTCGATGACCGGGACCACCAGCAACGCGACCGCCACGAACCAGGGCATGATCAGACCTTCTTACCCGTGACGAGACCACGCAGCTGCTGAGCCCGGTACGCCAGACCCCAGCGACCCACCCGCGCCATCGCCTCGATCACGATCGACTGCGACATCTTCGACTGCCCCCGCTCCCGCTCCACGAACGTGATCGGTACTTCGACCACCCGGAAGCCGGCCTTGATCGCGCGCCAAGCCAGGTCCACCTGGAAGCAGTACCCGGCGGAGGCGACCTGGTCCAGCCCGAGGCCCTCCAGCGTCTCCCGCCGGAACGCCCGGTATCCCCCGGTCGCGTCCTGCAGCGGGACACCCAGCGCGAGCCGGGTGTAGATGTTGCCGCCGCGGCTGAGGATCTCCCGCGACTTCGGCCAGTTCTGCACCTCGCCGCCCTTCACGTACCGCGAGCCCAGCACCAGATCCGCCGTACGCAGTGCCTCCAGCAGCCGGTGGAGCTGCTCGGGCTGGTGCGAGCCGTCCGCGTCGTGCTCGACCAGTACGCCGTAGCCGCGGTCCAGGCCCCAGTGGAAGCCCGCGATGTAGGCGGCGCCGAGTCCTTCCTTGCCGAGCCGGTGCAGGACGTGCACCTGGTCGTCGTTCGCGGCCAGCTTGTCGGCCAGCTCACCGGTACCGTCCGGCGAGTTGTCGTCGGCGACCAGGACGTGCGCCTCGGGCACCGCGGCCCGGATCCGCGTCACGATCGGTTCGACGTTCTCGGCCTCGTTGTACGTCGGGACGATGACCAGGATCCGGCCCAGGTCGGCGAATACCTGCTCGGCAGACCCCTTCTCGGCGGCACCCTGCTCGGACGGTCCTTCGGGCGTAGACACGGCTGTCGGTACTCCTAGCTCCAGTGCCTAGGCCGGCACTTTTTCGCGGCTTTCCGTCGCGGCCGGCGGGGTCCCGGGCTCAGCAGCGCGTGGCTTGCGCCGAGCCAGCAGGGCGAGCACTGCTCCCATGATGCCCAGACCGGTCAAGATCCACTGCGGCCAGCCACCCAGCGTGGTGGCCAGCGTCTTGGCATCGCGGACCGGCACCGAGGCGACGTACACGTCGGGCACGAACTGGCCCGACTTGTGCTCGATCTTGCCATCCGGGTGGATCACTCCGGAGATTCCGCTGGTGGACGCGACCAGCACCGTCCGGCCGGTCTCGATCGCCCGCATCCGGGTGATCGCGAACTGCTGCTCCGGCTGCCCGGTGCCGCCGTAGGTCGCGTTGTTCGTCTGCACCACCAGGATCTGCGCGCCACCCTTCATCACGTCCGAGACGATGTCGTCGTAGGCGACCTCGAAGCAGATCACGTCGCCGTAGTTGACGCCGTTGATCGGCAGCACGCCGACGGTCTTGCCGGGCGCGGTCTGCCGGCCGACCATCTCCAGCCGCTTGATGTAGGGCAGCAGTTGCTCGCGGAACGGGATGTACTCACCGAACGGCACCGGGTGCCGCTTGGCGTAGACATCGCCCGGACCGGTCTTCGGGTCCCAGACGATGCCGGTGGTCTGGCGCTCGTTCGGGCCGGGACCCTCGAGGACGGCGCCGACCAGGATCGGCACGCCGACCGCCTTCACGGCCTGCTCAATGTCCTGCCGCGTCGCGGCGTCCTTGTACGGATCGATGTCGGTCGAGTTCTCCGGCCAGATCACGATGTCGGGCTTGAGTTGCGCGCCGGCGTCGACGGCCTTCCGCAGGTCGAGAGTGGCCGTCAGGTGGTTGCGGGTCACCGTGCGGGCGCGGCCGAGGAACTCCAGTCCCTTGCCGGGGACGTTGCCCTGGACCATCGCCGCGGTCACGGTCTTGCCGTTCCCCTCGGTCGACAGCGTGACCAGTGAACTGACGCCGACGATCGCGATCCCGGCGACCAGCGCGACTGCCCGCAGGCTGAGGGCGCTGCGGCGCCGCAGTACGGCGAAGACCAGAACGCCGAGCAGGGCGATGACGAAGGTCAGGCCCGGTATGCCGACGAGCGAGGCGAGCTTGCCCAGCGGCAGGTCGGCGAACGCCCAGGCGAGCCGGCCCCAGGGGAAGCCGCCGAACGGTACCGAGGCAGTGGCGTACTCCGTGGCGACCCACAGGCAGGGCACCCAGAGGATCCAGAGTTTGTGCTTCAGGGCCTGGCTGGCGAACATCCCGAACACGCCGTAGAAGAGGCCCTCGAGGACCGCCAGCGCGATCGCGGCGTCGCCGCCGATGATGCTGAGCCACGGGACCAGGACCGCGTAGTACGTGATACCGAAGCCGGAGCCGATCAGGAAGCCGGCCTTCATCGAGACGCCGCTCAGCGCGGCAAGCAATAGCGGCACGGCGAGGAAGGCGAGCCAGGGGTGGTCGTGCGGTTCGAAGACCAGACCGAGCAACGCGCCTGCGCCGACCGCGACGATCAACCTCGGCAGGATGCGCCACAGCGCCCTCAACCGCTCCACTCGGGTACTCCCTCGCCTCACCGTCCCGGCAGGTGCCGGTCGCACGACGGTACAACGTTCGGGACGCCCGGATGTATCCGGTCAGTAGCCGGGAAGTGCCGGTCGGGAAATAGAAGACCGGCCGGACCAGAAAACAGGAGCGGAAAAGGCGAGGCCGGCTTTTCCGAGGGCGGGGTAAAGGAAAGAGGCTCGGCGCTCCTTCGGACCAACCGTCGACCCGCTGGTTGCGAGCCGGCCGGCTGTTGTCTACTGGGCGCCGAGCCTCTTCCACCTCTGCCCCGCGGGGGGCTAACCACCGCCGATCTCAGCCCCCGTCGACTCAAGCCTGGCACTGGCCTGGTCAGCGTCGCGGGATCATCCGGTGGCCGAACTTCTTTGATCCGTTGGAGAAACGGGATATGACGACTCCCAAAACGATGCTCGTTCGCGGGCGTGGTGTCAACCTCTCCGGCGCCTACTTGAAGCCGTTGTAACACTTTTGCCCGGCCTGCTAAGTCAAACGAGGCAACGGAGGCCGGATAACATTACAGAGCCGTCTCAGCACTCACCGTGCTCGTTACCATCGGCAACCAGTCCTTCACCCGATCGGTACGACGACCGTTCCGGTGGCGCGGGTGATCACCAGCGGCTCCGCCAGTACTTCGGCCGCCGACTCCGACCGGTCCGCGCGCCCGCGGCAGACCACCGTCGCGACGAACTCGATCTCCCGGCTCCGGTTTCCGACCCGGGTGATCGTTGCCGTCACCTCGACCACGTCGCCGGCCCGCAGCGGTTGCAGGAACTGCACGTCGGAGTAGGAAGCGAACAATCCTTCATCTTCGTCGGCCTGGATGCACACCTCGGTCGCGACGTCGCCGAACAGGCCGAGCACGTACGCGCCGTCGACCAGGTTGCCGGCGTAGTGCGCGTGGCTGTACGGCACGTAGCGTCGGTGGGTGACGGACAGGCCGATGGTTGCCTTGGTCATGCAGTTCTCCGAGCGGGGGTGGGCTTGCGACGGGTGACGAGGGCATCGACGAGATAGCTGGCCACCTCGCCGGGAGTGGTACCGCGGCCGAACACCCGGTCGACGCCGAGCTCGCCGGCCATCGCCTCGGTGAAACGGGGGCCGCCAGCAACTAAAACAGGACGGGCGTCCTCGGAGTAGGCCTCGCGGAAGGCGGCCGACATCTCCTTGGTGTTCAGCACATGCGCTTCTCGCTGGGTGACCACCTGCGAGACCAGGATCGCGTCCGCCTTCTCCGCCTTGGCCCGCCGGACCAGTTCCGGTACGGCGACCTGGGCGCCGAGGTTGACCACCTTCAGCTCCCGGTAGTACTCCAGGCCCTTCTCCCCCGCGAATCCCTTGATGTTCATGATCGCGTCGATCCCGACGGTGTGCGCGTCGGTCCCGATGCAGGCACCGACCACCGTCAGCCGGCGGCGCAGGCCCTTGCGGATGGCGAGGTTCGCGTCCTTCGGCGACAGCAGCGGGTAGTCCCGCTCGATCACCTCGACCTTGCTGGTGTCGACCAGGTGGCTCACCGGCCCGTAGACGACGAAGAAGGTGAAGTCCGGGCCCATCGGCTTGGCGTGTACGACCAGCGCCGGGTCCATCCCCATCTTGTTGGCCAGCTGGATCGCCGCCCCCTCGGCCCGCTTGTCGTGCGGGACCGGCAACGTGAACGACATCTGCACCATGCCGTCACCGGTGGTGTCGCCATACGGCCGGATGATGCTCACTGCGCCTCCTCGAGGAGTTCGATCGCCGGGTTGTAGTACGCGGCGGACCGCTTGGCGACGCCGTCCAGGCCGCGGCCGGCGTCCTGCGGGCGCTTCATCAGACCGAAGGTGCCGTCGCCGATCGCGTTCAGCAGGCCGTCGTCGACGATCCGCTCCAGCAGCTCGACGGACTCCCCCAGCACCTGCCGGGCGCGCTGCGCGATGAAGCCGTCCGGTGCCGGGTGGAAGTCCTCATGAAGGTTGCCTGCGGCACCCAATACGTAGCGCACGTTCTGCAGCGCCAGGTCGCGGTCGGAGATCCACGGCGTCACCACCGCCTCGGTCATCATCCCGACCAGCAGGATGCCCTGACCCGTCATCGCCCCGACCAGGTTGAAGAAGCCGTCCAGCAGATAGCCGCGGAACACGTCGCCGGTCATGTGCCGGGTCGGCGGCATCCACTTCAGCGGCGCGTCCGGGAAGAGCTGCCGGGCCAGCATCGCGTGCGCCAGTTCCATCCGGAACGAGTCCGGGATCTCCGGGGTGATCTCGAAGGCGTGCCCCAGACCGAGCTGCCAGTCCTCGAGCCCTGCCTCCTTGGCGAAGTACTCGTTCAGCAACTGCGACACCGTCACCGTGTGCGCGGCCTCGACCGCGTCGGCGGTGGTCAGGTAGTTGTCCTCGCCGGTGTTGATGATGATCCCGGCGCGGGCGTGGATCTGCCGGCTGAACCGCTGGTCCACGAAGGTCCGGATCGGGTTGATGTCGCGGAACAGGATCCCGTACATCGAGTCGTTCAGCATCATGTCGAGCCGCTGCAGCCCCGCCAGCGTCGCGATCTCCGGCATGCACAACCCGGACGCGTAGTTGGTCAGCCGGATGTAGCGGCCGAGCTCCTTCGACGACTCGTCGAGCGCGGCGCGCATCAGCCGGAAGTTCTCCTGCGTGGCATACGTTCCGGCGAAACCCTCGCGGGTCGCCCCTTCGGGCACGTAGTCGAGCAGCGACTGGCCGGTGGACCGGATCACCGCGATGATGTCCGCGCCCGCTCGTGCGGCCGCCTGGGCCTGCGGGATGTCCTCGTAGATGTCGCCGGTGGCAACGATCAGGTAGATCCACGGCCGCTGCTCGGGATCGCCGTGCCGCTTGATCAACCGGTCCCGCTCACGCCGGCGTCCGTCGACCAGCTTCATCCCAGCCGCTGCCGACTTCCGCGCCGCCGCCCGAGCCCGTACTGCGTCGCGCCCCTCCGGCAGGCGGAACGTGACCGAGCCCGACGCGGCCTTCTGCGCCAGCACGGACAGGTCCTCGGCTTCACCCCTGAGCAACGCGTCCCACACCGGCAGGGCCAGGCCGTGCTCCAGGCCGACGTCGGCGCGCACGGTGTCGGCGAGCCGGTTCACCCACGGAATGCCTTCGGTGTCGGCGCCGGCCAGCCCCGCCAGGCGCAGTACGGCTCGCTCGACGGAGACGGTCGTGTGCTGCTTGGCGATGTTCACGATCGGGCGCCCGGCCTTGCGGGCCAGGCTGCGCGCCTTGCGCACCGTGACTGGATCCAGGTCCAGCTTTTTCACTGCACGGGTCACGAGGACCATCCTTCAGAGTCGTACACGATGCGGCCGCTGACCACGGTCCGCCGACAAACAGGCACAGGTGCCTCATCACTCAGGTCCGGCAGCACCGGTACGCCGGCGCGCGGGTCGGTCGACCAGGCCGCGACCCGCTGGTCGGGCGTCTGCACGACCAGTTCCGCGTCGCTCTCCCAGACCGCGTACGTCGCTGCCGAGCCGGGCGCGAGTACTCCGGCGTCGTCGATCCCGGCAGCTCGCCAGCCACCGCGGGTGTGCGCCGCGAACGCTGCCCGGACGGTGATGCGCTGGGAGGGCTCGTGGTGGAACGCGGCCGCGCGAACGGCTTCCCAGGCGCCGAGCTCAGTCACGGGTGCGTCGGAGCCGAAGGCGAGGACGACCCCGGAACGGGCGAGCGAACCGAACGGGTTCATGCCCGTCCAACGGTCACCCACGCGCTCGGCGTACATGTCGCTCGGTCCGCCCCACAAGCGGTCGAACATGGGCTGGACGCTCGCGACGACGCCACAGCGGGCGAGGGTCGCGATGGCCGCGTCGTCGACCATCTCGACGTGCTCCAGCCGGTGCCGCGCGGCGACGAGCGCCTGGACTCCGACCTTCTCGGCCGCCAACTCGAAGCCACGCGCGATGTTGTCGAGGGCTGCGTCGCCGATGCAGTGGAAGCCTGCCTGCACTGAGTTGGACTCCTTCCCCGCCCCACCGCCCCGGACTGGACGTTCGGTGCAGGCGACCACGTGCTCGGCGATCTGCTCGGCAGTGAGGTAAGCGTGACCGCGGTGGTCCGCGCGGTCGGAGTACGGGTCGCGGAGCGCGGCGGTGCGTGAGCCGAGTGCGCCGTCAGCATTGAGGTCGCCGGCCAGACCCGCGAGGCCGAACTCGTCGACGCGGTCGAACACGCCGGGCTCACCCCAGTACAGGGTGGCCGACAGCCCTAGCTCCTCGGCGGCCTGGCGAACGAGCGGGAGCTCCCACAGCGGCCCGATGTGCGGCGCCGCCATCTCGTGGAACGCCCCGATGCCACGCTCGGCCATCGCCTTCACAGCGGCTCGCGCGGCGGCCAGACGCTGGTCAGGCCCGAGCAACTCGCTGAGCGCGTCCCGGACGGCGTGGTGAGCGTCGCGCTCGACCCGGCCGTTCGGGTCGAAGCCTTCCTGCGCCGCCAGGCCTTCGACCGCGGCGATCAGCGAGGACGAGATGACGCCGGAGTGACCGTCGACCCGGGAAAGGTAGACGCGACGTCCGTCCGCCGCCCGGTCCAGCTCCGCGTTCGTGGGTGGGCGGCCTTCGGACCAGCTGGTCTCGTCCCAGCCCGAGCCGTCGATAAGCTCGTCCGGGCCGAGCTTCGCGGCGAAGGCGGCCAGGCGATCGAGGCACTCGGTCAGGCTGGCCGTGCCGGTCAGGTCGAGACCGGTCAGCAGCGCACCGGTCTGGGCGGCGTGCACGTGCGCGTCGACGAAGGCGGGCGCGACGAGCTTGCCCCGCAGGTCGATCACCTCGTCCGCGCCGGTCGCGTAGGAGGCCGCGCTGCTGTCATCGCCCAGCCAGGTGACGACACCGTCGTCGAAGGCGATCGCGGTCGCATGCGGGTCAGCGGGTGAGTAGACGGAACCGTTCGTCAGAAGTGTGCGCACAGGGCTAATCCTGCCCCTCCGCCTGCAGCCTGCCCTCGAAGAGGCCACGGACACCCGGCTCGGAGCGCAGCAGGTCGATCGCGTAGTCGGCGTGGCCGGGCACGAATCCGTTGCCCACCAGCATGGTGACGTCCGCGGCCAGTCCTTCGGCGCCGAGCGCCGCGGCCGAGAACGAGGTCGCCATCGAGAAGAAGATCACCGTGCCGCCGGCGGCCGTCGACAGTACCGCGCCGTGCTCGCACCCGGGCACGTCCACGCAGACGACGGTGATGTCCGCCGGTCCCCCGGCCTCCTCGACGGCCTTCGCCAGCGCGACCGGATCGCGAGCGTCCGCGAGGGCGACGACATCCGCCAGGCCGGCCGCGGTCAGCCGCTCGGCCTCGGCGTCGACCGGCACGATGCCGATGGTGCGCGCGGCTCCGGCCCGGCGGGCGGCGGCCAGCGAGAGCGAGCCGCTTTTACCTGCGCCGCCAATTACTGACACGACAGGCTTTATGCCTTTGTCGACATACTGGCGCACCACCCGCGCGGTCAGCGCCGGCGCACCGCAGACGTCCATCACCGCCAGCGACAACTCGGGAACCAGGTCGTCCGGAAGCTTCGCCACGATCGAGCGGGCGAACAGAATCGCGTGCCCCTGCGCCGGGACCTGCTCGCCGCGGCCGTCCCACTTCTCCAGTCCGTCGGTGATCCGCAGCGGCGTGAGCGTCAGCGACACCAGCGTCGCGACCCGATCGCCCTTCCGTACTCCGAGGGGCGACGCGGGGCCGACCTCGTCCACCACGCCGACGAGCATCCCGCCGGAGCCGGTGACGGGGTTCTGCATCTTCCCCCGGCTCCGGATGATCTCCAGCACCGCCGCCCGGACCGCGTCGCCGTCGCCGCCGTGCGCCTCGGCGAGTTGCCGGTAGGAGGCGGCGTCCAGGTTCAGCCGCTCGACGGAGATCCGGATCTCGTCCGGCCACAGCCCGGGTGACGCGTCGAGCCGCTGCGCGGCCTGCGGGAGGACCCCGGCGGGCTCGAGTACGCGGTGCAGTCCGACGGGTGAACCTGCTGTGTCCGGCACGGGGCCTCCTTCAAGAGAAATCTTGCGGTGTTCTAATGGATCTACCATAAGTTCTATCGCTATCCTTCCATGAGACCGACGTTGTCGTGGAGCCCCCCAGGAGGACTCGTGACCGATCTGATCAGCCCGGAGCTTGCTGCTGCCGAACTGAACGGCCAGCCGTACGCCTATCACCGGGCCGACCTAGTCGAGCCCGATTGGACCCGCATCCCCGGCTTCAAGGACGTCACCGCCGAGGAGTGGCGGTCCGTGCAGTGGCAGCGCTCACACTGCGTGAAGAACGTCAAGCAACTGCGCGACGTGATGGGCGACCTGCTCGAGGAGCGGGTCTACGAGGATCTGGCCCGCGACCAGGCCGAGCGCGCGACGATGTCGATGCTGCTGCCGCCCCAGATGCTCAACACGATCGTCCCGGCCGGCGCGTCCGCCGGCCAGGACTACACCGAGGCGTTCTACGCCGATCCGGTGCGCCGCTACATGCTGCCGATGTTCAGCGACCGCCGCGCTGACTGGCCGTCCCACCCGCACGCGACGAGGGACTCACTGCATGAGCACGAGATGTGGGCCACGGAGGGGTTGACCCACCGATACCCGACCAAGGTCCTGGCGGAGATCCTGCCGACGTGCCCGCAGTACTGCGGGCACTGCACGCGGATGGACCTGGTCGGGAACTCGACCCCGGTGATCGACAAGCTCAAATTCACCATCAAACCGCAGCAGCGCCTGGACGACATGCTCGACTACCTGCGCCGCAACCCCGGGGTGCGCGATGTCGTCGTGTCCGGTGGCGATGTGGCGAACATGCCCTGGCCGCGGCTGGAGGCGTTCCTCACCAGCCTGCTGGAGATCGAGAACATCCGCGACATCCGGCTGGCCACCAAGGCGCTGATGGGGATGCCGCAGCACTGGCTGTCCGACGACGTCCGGTCCGGCGTCGAGCGGGTCGCGTCGATCGCCCGCCGGCGTGGCGTGATGGTTGCCATGCACACCCATGTGAACGCCGCCCAGTCGGTGACTCCCCTGGTGGCCGAGGCGACCAAGGCGATGTTCGAGGCCGGCCTGCGCGACGTGCGGAACCAGGGCGTGCTGATGCGCGGCGTGAACGACTCGGTGCCGCAACTGCTCGATCTCTGCTTCGCGCTGCTCGACGGAGCCACCATCACGCCGTACTACTTCTACATGTGCGACATGATCCCGTTCTCCGAGCACTGGCGGGTGTCGGTCAAGGACGCGCAGCACCTGCAGCACGGCATCCTCGGCTACCTCCCCGGCTTCGCGACACCGCGGATCGTGTGCGACGTCCCGTACGTCGGCAAGCGGTGGGTCCACCAGTTGTCGGAGTACGACGAGGTCCGCGGCATCTCGTACTGGAAGAAGAACTACCGCACCGGGATCGAGCAGCAGGACCCGGACGCGCTCAACCGCACCTACGAGTACTACGACCCGATCGACACGCTGCCCGTCGAGGGTCAGGACTGGTGGAAGCAGCACGCGGGCGACTCCCTCGCCGAGGCCGAGAAGCGCGCCGCCGCCTCCCGGCAGGCCGCGGAGTCCCAGAAGCTCATTCAGATCAGCTGATCCAGTCCCCGGTGCCGCCCGCAGGGGACGGCACCGGGGGCTATTTCCCGCTACTGTCGTCGGAAGGGGACTAGCGGGGATGGTGGGTGGGATGGGCTGGTACAGCGTCAGGTGCATCTTCCAGCTGAACGAGATCAGGCCGGGCGAGTCTCCCTACGAGGAGCGCATCACGATGTGGCGCGCCGACGACTTCGACTCCGCGATCGAACTGGCCGAGGCCGAGGCGCTCGACTACATCGAGGAGACCGAGTTCGCCTACCTCGGGCTGGCCCAGTGCTTCTACCTGGGTGACGACATCCACCAGATCCACCCGGGCACCGAGGTCTACTCGCTGATCCGCAGCAGCGACCTCACGCCCGACCAGTACCTCGACACCTTCTTCGACACCGGCACCGAGCACCAGCGCAGTACGGACGAGTTGGACTAGAGCGCCGGTGGGCGCCGCTCGTACGGCGTACTGAGGACGATCGTGGTCGTGGTGGCGACGTTCGCCTTGGCCCGGATCACGGCCAGCAGGTTCTCCAGCGCGGCCGGAGTGGCGACGCGGACGATCAGGACGTAGCTGGAGTCGCCGGCGACCGAGTAGCAGGACTCGATCTCCCGGACCTCGCGCAGCCGCTCCGGCGAGTCGTCCGGCTGGGACGGATCGATCGGCCGGATCGAGATCAGCGCGGTCAGCGGCAGGTCGAGCGCGGTGTGGTCGATCGTTGCCGCGTATCCCTGGATGATCCCGCGCTGCTCCAGCCGCTTCACCCGCTGGTGCACCGCCGACGTGGACAGGCCGGTCGCCTTGCCCAGGTCGGTGAAGCTCATCCGCCCGTCGGACGCGAGCAACGCGACGATCTTGCGATCCAGGTCCTCCATGCGTTGACCATACTCTGAGAAACCGTTCCCCAGCATCTGGACTTGCAACGGTGGACAGGCAGGGGCGTGGGAATGGTCGGTGTCTTGTGAAAGCATCACCCGCATGGCTGAGACCACCGAGCAGCGGTTGATGTTGCTGGACACCGCGTCGCTGTACTTCCGCGCCTTCTTCGGAGTGCCCGACACGATGAAGGCGGCCGACGGTACGCCGACGAACGCGATCCGCGGGTTGCTCGACTTCATCGCGCGGCTGGTGGAGAACCACCGGCCGACGCACCTGGTCGCCTGCTGGGACGACAACTGGCGGCCGTCGTGGCGGGTGGCGCTGATTCCGTCGTACAAGGCGCAGCGGGTCGAGTTCGTCGCCACCGGGGGTGAGCAGATCGAGGACGTGCCGGACCGGCTGGAGGTCCAGGTGCCGTACATCCGGGCCGCGCTCGAGGCGCTGGGGATCGCGATCGTCGGCGCGGCGGACCACGAGGCCGACGACGTGATCGGCACCCTGTCGCACCAGGCGACGATGCCGGTCGACGTGGTCACCGGCGACCGGGACCTGTTCCAGTTGATCGACGACTCCCGCGGCATCCGGATCGTCTACACCGCGGCCAAGGGCGTCGGCCGGGCGGACGTGTACGACGAGAAGGCGCTGCTGGCGAAGTACGAGATCCCCGCCAACCGGTACGCCGACTACGCCACGCTGCGCGGCGACGCCTCCGACGGACTGCCCGGGGTGAAGGGCATCGGGGAGAAGACGGCCGCCTCACTGATCAGCGCGTACGGCGGGCTGGACGACATCCGGAAGGCGGCGGCCGACCCGAGTACGCCGATGTCGCCGGCCGTGAAGCGCAAGATCCTCGACGCGAGCGACTACCTCGACGTGGCACCGAAGGTGGTTGCCGTCGCCAAGGACGCGCCGGTCGGGACCTTCGACGCGACGCTTCCTTCCGAGGTGCACGACCCGGAGCGGTGGCTCGATCTGGTCGAGCTGCTCGAGCTCGGCGGGAGCGCGCAGCGGGTGATGTCCGCTCTCAACCTCGGCCCTCGGTCTTGATGTTGTTGCTGTCGTGATGTCTTGATTTCTTGAGGTCGAACGAAGGAGACGCGTGATCACCACCCTCGAGCTCGCCGCCCGTCATGGCGCTGACGTGATCGCCCTGCGCCGAGCGCTGCACCAGGTTCCGGAGTACGACCTCGAACTGCCGAAGACGCAGGCGCTGATCCTCGAAGCCCTGGAAGGTCTCGACCTGGAGATCACCCTGGGCAAGGAGCTCTCCTCGGTCACCGCCGTACTGCGCGGCGGCGCCGGCCCCGGGCCGGTCGTGCTGCTGCGCGGCGACATGGACGCGCTTCCCGTCACCGAGCGGGTGGACGTGCCGTTCGCGTCGACCCATCCCGGCCTGATGCATGCCTGCGGCCACGATCTCCACGTCGCGGGCCTGGTCGGCGCGGTCAAGATCCTGCACGACCTGCGCGACCAGCTCGCCGGGGACGTGGTGTTCATGTTCCAGCCGGGTGAGGAGACCAGTGGCGGCGCCCCGATCATGATCCGTGAGGGACTGCTCGACGTGGCCGGCCGGCGGGTCGATTCGGCGTACTGCCTGCATGTGCAGTCGGCGGGCGATCCACTCGGGGTGTGGAGCAGCAAGGCGGGCCCGCTGATGGCAGCCGCCGACCAGTTGCACGTGCGGGTCGTCGGCGAGGGCGCCCACGGGTCGGAACCGTTCAACGGCAAGGACCCGATCCCGGTGCTGTGCGAGATCGTGGTCGCGCTGCAGACGATGGTGACGCGGCAGTTCGACGTGTTCGACCCGGTCGTGCTCACCGTCGGCCGGATCGCCGGCGGCACCAAGGAGAACATCATCCCGGACGACGCGTTCTTCGACGCCACCGTCCGTACCTTCTCCGCCGAGTCGCAGGCGAGGATCCAGGAATCCAGCGTCCGGCTGATCGAGCACCTGGCCGCGGCCCACGGCCTCACCGCCGAGGTCGAGTACCGCGTCGGCTACCCCGTCACGGTGAACGACGAGCAGGAGTACCTCTTCGCCCGCGAGACGATCACCGACCTCTTCGGCCCCACCCGCTTCCGCGAACGAGCCCACGCCGAATGCGGCGCCGAAGACATGTCGTACGTCCTGAACGAGGTCCCCGGCGCCTACGTGAACCTCAGCGCCTGCCCGTCCCCCGACCACCACCGCGCCGCCGACAACCACTCCCCCTTGGCCAACTTCGACGACTCGATCCTCCCCGACGCCTCCGCCCTACTGGCCGAACTAGCCCTCCGCCGCCTGACCCGCGGCTGAGCAGGCGGAGCCAGGTCTGAGCAGGTGTGAACCCGGGTACCGGGCTGGTGCCCCCGGTCGGCCGCTCGCACGTACGGCCGGGGGTCTGTCTAGCAGCTTGGAGGGCTGATGATGAGTACCGGCCAGGTCAACCCCATGCCGTTCGAGGACCCCGACAACCCGTCGCAGAACGACCCTGAGACGGCGCCTTCCGACAAGACTCGCGCGGAGGCCGAAGATCCGCTGTACGAGAGCGGTGAGCCCGACCCGGACGAAGCGCCCGTCGAGGAAGACCCCAACGATCAACTTCCTCGAGAATAGGTACGAAGCGGTCAGCCTCCCGAGTGATCAGTTGACCGGACGCAGTTGAGCGCCTGCCGCGCGATCTCCCATTCCTCGTCGGTGGGGATCACCAGTACTGCGACCGGGCTGTCCGCGGCGGACACCGCACGACCTTCGTCAGCAGACGCGGTGTTGCGCGACTCGTCGATCTGGATGCCGAGCCGTTCGAGGCCCGCCAGCGAGGTCGCTCGCATCTCCGCGGAGTTCTGGCCCACTCCTGCCGTGAAGACGATCGCGTCGACGGTGCCGAGCACGGCGTAGTACGCGCCGACGTACTTCTTGATCCGGTAGCAGTAGACATCGAACGCCAGTTGAGCCCGTACGTCGCCGGCGGCCCGCCGACGGGAGAGTTCGCGGAAGTCGTTCTCCCCCGCCAATCCCTTCAGGCCCGACTCGAAGTTCAGCGCGTGGTCGATCTCGTCCATGCTCCAGCCGAGTTCGCGGACCAGGTGCGCGTGGACCGCCGGGTCCAAATCACCCGACCGCGTGCCCATCACCAGGCCTTCGAGCGGCGTCATCCCCATCGAGGTGTCGACCGACTCCCCACCACGCACCGCCGCCGCTGAGCAGCCGTTCCCGAGGTGGAGCACGATCAGGTTCAGCTCAGCCAGGTCCCGCCCGAGCAGCCGCGCTGCCTGCTCGGAGGCGAACGCGTACGAGGTGCCGTGGAAGCCGTACCGGCGGATCCCGTGATCCTTCAGCCACTCCGCAGGAACCGCGTAGGTGTAGGCATGCGGTTCAAGGGTTTGGTGGAAGGCCGTGTCGAACACCGCGACCTGCGGAAGGTCGGGAAACAGCCGACGGGCCACTGTGATGCCCTCGAGATTGGCCGGATTGTGCAACGGCGCCAGCGGTACGAGGTCGGTGACCGCGGCAACCAACTCGTCGTCGACGAGGGCCGGGTCAGCGAACCGGGACCCGCCATGGACGACGCGGTGGCCGACGGCGGCGATCTCGACGTCGTCGAGGGACGGACCCTGCGTCTCGAAGGCATCCACTGCCGCGCGCAGCGCGTCCTCGTGGGACGCGAACCTCCGCGTGGTCTGCTTCTCACCCTGCGGGCCGCGGTGACGATGGTGACCTTCCGGCTCGCCGATCCGCTCGACCAGGCCGGACGCGGCGGCCTTTCCGGAGGCAGCGTCGACCAGGCTGTACTTCAGCGACGACGAGCCCGTGTTGATCACCAGCACGTGATCGCTCATCGGCCGCTCCCCTCATCGGAAACCAGGGCGCCTTGCTGCGCTTGGATGGCGGTGATCGCCACGGTGTTGATGATGTCCCGCACGGTCGCTCCTCGGGAAAGGTCGTTCACAGGCTTCTTCAGGCCCTGCAGCACCGGCCCGACAGCGACCGCGTTCGCCGAGCGCTGCACTGCCTTGTAGGTGTTGTTGCCCGTGTTGAGGTCGGGGAAGATGAACACCGTCGCCCGGCCCGCTACCGCCGAATCCGGCAGTTTCGTCTTGGCCACGGCACTGTCGATCGCGGCGTCGTACTGGATCGGCCCTTCAACCAGAAGTTCGGGCGTCCGCTCGCGCACGATCGCCGTTGCCTTCGACACCTTTTCCACGTCGGATCCCGTGCCGGACGTACCGGTCGAGTACGACAGCATCGCGACCCGCGGCTCGACGCCGAAGGCCGCCGCGGTCGCGGCCGAGGAGATCGCGATGTCGGCGAGTTGCTCGGCCGTCGGATCGGGGTTGACCGCGCAGTCGCCGTACACGAGGACCTGGTTCTCCAGGCACATGAAGAACACCGAGGAGACCACGGACACGCCTGGCCACGTCTTGACGACCTCGAGCGCCGGCCGAATCGTATGCGCGGTGGTGTGGATGGCGCCCGACACCATCCCGTCGGCCAGACCGAGCTGCACCATCATGGTGCCAAAGTACGAGACGTCCTTGATCAGGTCGCGGGCCCGGTCGAGGTCAACACCCCGGTGCTGGCGCAGCCGGTGGTACTCCACTGCGAACCGCTCCCCCAGTTCCTCGTCGTCGGCGGGATTGACGATCCGCGCCGCCGAGATGTCCACGCCCAGGCCGGCCGCCTTCGCACTGATCACGACCGGGTCGCCGAGCAGGGACAGTCGCGCCACCCCGCGGCGCAGCAGTACGTCGGCCGCCCGCAGGATCCGCTCCTCCTCGCCCTCCGGCAACACGATGTGCTTGCGATCGGCAACCGCCACGTCGATCAGCTGATGCTCGAACATCAGCGGAGTCACCGCGCTGCTGCGCGCCACCGCGAGCCGATCCAGCAGCGCGGATCCGTCGACATGCTGGTCGAACAACGCGAGCGCCGTGTCCACCTTCCGCGGGGTGCTCTTCGTGACCCGGCCCCGTACTGCGGTCAGCGCGGTGGAGGTCGCGTGCGTACCGAGCCCGGTCTCGATGATCGGCATGGTGCTCCCGATCCCCTCGATCAGCCGCAGCACCTGTTCCGGCAGCGCGAACCCGCCGTTGAGGAAGATCGCCGAGACCTGCGGGAAGTTCTGCGAGGCGTTCGCCATCAGTACGCCGACGACGACCTCGGGCCGGTCCGCCGCGGTGATCACGGCCGCCCCCTCGAACAGCCGATCGAGCACGTTCGGCATGGTCATCCCGGCGACCACCAGGCCGCTCACCTCGCGGGACAGTAGCCGCGGGTCGCCGCTGAGCACCTGCCCGTCAACCGCGCTCATCAGATCCGCCACGGCGGGCGCACTCAGCAGTGCCTCCTCCGGAATCGCGTACGCCGGTACGTCGGCGCTCGCCAGCGCGGCAACCGTTGGGGCGAGCTGATCCTGGTCCACCCGGTTCGCGATCACCGCGAACAGGGAGCCGTGATTGGCCGCGAGCTCCCCACCGGCCATGTCGGCCAGCGTCCGCAGATCCTCGGGGCTACGCCCGTGACCATTGAGCACGAGCAGCACAGGCGCGCCCAGATTGGCGGCGATCCTCGCGTTGTAGGAGAACTCAGTCGGCGTACCCACGTCGGTGTAGTCGCTCCCGACGATGAGCACGGGATCTCCCCGCTCAGCCACATCGCGATACCGCTGCACGATCCGATCCAGCGCGGCATTGGGGTCCTGGTGCACCTCGTCATAGGTGACGCCCACGCACTCCTCGTACGGCAACTCGACCGCCTCGTGCGAGGTCAGAAGATCCAGCACGTAGTCGCGCCCGCCGTACAGCGCGGTGTCCGGCCGCACGATCGGCCGAAACACCGCCACCCGCTCCACCCGCCGCGACAACTGCTCCAGCACCCCCAGAGCCACCGTCGACTTCCCGGTATACCCCTCCACCGACGCGACGTACACGCTGCTTCCCATGCACGAACCCTAATCACACCCCGACCGGAGAATCCCTTCGGACGCGCTCCGGACCGCTGGCCGGCTGATGAGAGAGCGGGGTGGGTGCTGATACCCGCTAGGGCGAAATCCAGCCCGTCAGGACGGCGACTCCGGCGGCGAGCTGGAGGACAAGGCGGAACGGATGCGCCGGCGCCGGGCGGACGACGAAGAAGCCGAGGTCGTCGATCTCCGCAGTACCGGCATCTTCGGCGTCGGTCGAGAGTCTCACCGTGCCGCCCTGTGGGGGGCTGATCTGTCCGAGCACTTCGTGCGGCGTCAACTCCAGCTCGATGGTCAACACATCGGAGGAGAAGGTGAGCGTGCGCAGCGTCGCGTTCTCCGCGCGGGTGAGGGCGAGCTCCGCGGTGTCCCACTCGGAGTCGTACGTCAGCGCCGCGAGCTCGGCGTCGATCGTGCGCCACGCGTACGCAGCCTTCCCCGTCTCCACGAAACCGGCCGGAACCGCCCGTGCGGTGGTCAGCGCGTCGCGCAGTACCTCCAGCAGCCGATCGTCATCTGTCCACCACTGGCTGGTCATGCCGCTCACCTTCTTCCGGCTTGAGGGCGGGGTCGTTCCGGATTCCGATCAGCGCGGCGAGAGCCGGCGCACGGCGCAATCGGTCCAGGCACCGGGCCCGGTTGGGGCCGATGCTTCCGACCGGCATGTGCAGCTTCTGGCTGATCTCGGAGTACGGCGCCGGCGGGTCCTGCACGATCATCGACAGCAACGACTGGCAGCGAGGCGACAGTTGCCCGAAGGCGGCCCTGACGACCTCGCGCCGCTCGTGCGCCAGCAGTTCCTCGTCGACCGGGCGCACACCGTCCGCACCCCCAGGGTCGACATCCGCCGGATCGACCGGCTCGGTCCGCCGTCCGACCCGCACCAGGCGCAAGCACTCGCGTTGGGTCGTGGTGACGATCCAGCCCGGCAAGGCGGCCGGATCACGCAGGCCGGGCAGGTGCTCGACCAGCGACAACCACACGCTCTGACCGACGTCGTCGACATCTTCCGCGGACAGCCGGAACCGTCGGCTGACCGTCCAGACCAGCGGTGCGTACCGCTCCACCAAGTCGTCCCAGGCACTCTTGTCGCCGCTCCGGGCGGCCGCGACCATTCGGATCACGGTCGGGTCATCGCGCATACCGTGTCTCCTTCGCGGGTGGAAGCGCTTTACTGGGACGGAGGCGGGCACGGAGGCGCTGATACATACGGCTTCACACTCCGAGCACCACGAACGAAGAAGCCGTGGCGACAGCGACCGGATCGTCACCGCATCCCGCTCGGGCCTTGGTGAGCGACTCGGCGAGCGAATGTCCGGCGTGCAGGTTGTCGTGCACCGCGGTCATCACCGGTACTGCGGCCCGGTCGTTCACCGGCACCACGCTCGCCAAGATCCCCGCGGCCCCGAGCGGCACCAGGCTGGTGGTGAGCCCGAGCAACTCGTCCGCACCAACGGGTTTCGCGAGCCCGGACTCGCAACTGGACATGACGATCCGGTACGGCGCCTGCCGCAACTGCTCGAAGTCGTACACGGTGAGCGGTCCGTCGGCCAGCCGGAGTGACGAGAACAGCGGGCTGTCCGACCGGAAGGTCCCGTGCGCGGCGATGTGCGCGAGCCAGGCGCCGTCGAGGGCGCGAAGTACACGTTCAGCCGTCGCGGCTCGCCCGTCGAGCACCGTCGCCGCCGGGTACCGCTCGGCCAGCCGCGGTATCTCGGAACCGGCGGTCAGCCCGGGGCCGAGGACCAACGCCACCCTCTGGTCGGTCGGCGGCCGCAACCGGCGGGCCCACAACCACAGCGCTGTGGACGGCGCCACGCTCACGGCCCGATCGGCCAGCGGCGGAAGCAGATGCCACGGCAGCGCCTGCAGCCGACCAGGCGGAACGATCACCACCGGCCCGTCGCCCAGGTCCTTCGCGGCGTCGCCAAGGAGCGCCGCCGACAGTCGCGCACCGATGATGTCGAGCCCCGGCCCGTTCGAGAGTCGGCCCCGAGCCAGCCACCGCAGCTGGAACCGGGCACGCTCCACCTCGAGCGCGGCGGCGGCCAGCGGGCCGATGGCGTGCAACTTGATCCGTCGATCGCGGACCACGACCGCGTACAAGGTGTCATCGACCTCGACCATCTCGACCAGAGTGGTCTCACCTTGGTCCGCAAGCAGTTGGTCGAGATCGAATGGCGCTGTGGATCGCGAGGCACCACCTCGCGTCTCCAGCGTGCGTGAACGGACGGCATGCTCGAGACGCCGGCGCTCGCGCTCGAGCGCAGTACCCGCGGAGGTGTCTGGGGCGACGCGCTCCGCTCGGCGGACGACCTCCCGCAGCGCGGCCAGATCGGCGACCAACTGGCCGTCTCCAGGCGGACGGATCGGAGACTCCGCCAGAGCGGTCGCCCGCCACCGCTCACTGCGGGTCAAGAGCCGCCGGGGGTCGTTGCGCTGTACGGCGTCACGCAGCGCGAGCCTGGCCAACTCTGCCCCGTGGGCGGTGGCCCTGGCTCGTAGCTCGGTCGCACCCATCATCAGGCGATGCTCGTCCAACGCGTCGAGACCGCGGGCGCAGGCAGCCAGCATCCCGCGCGTGTCCCCCTTGGCCTCGGACTGGAGTGCCTTGGCGAGCAGCGCTGTCGCCCGGGCGACTGGTGGTGCTCCGCGCCGCGGCCGCGCCGCCTGCGCCAACTGACGGTCAGCTGCCACCTGGCGTCCCTCGGAGAGCGCGAGTCGGCCGGCGAGCAGATGAGCGGCGGGAGCCTCCGCGGCCCCGAGTCGGTCGAGCTTGGCCGCTGTGTCCACCAGCCTGCGCAGCAATTGTGGCCCGCGCTCGCCCGCCTGATGGCGGGCCTCGAGCTGAACCAAGGTCGCCCGGGCCGACCACCATGGCCGACGCTGAGCGGCAAAGAGCCGGCGCGCTTCCTCGGCTCGTTCGCGGGCGGTCAGCGGCTCGGCCGCGGCCAACGCCGTCGTCGCGGCCGCGAACAACAACTCGGCCCGTTTCGTCGGCTGGCCGCCGTCCTTGTCCATCTGGTCGACCGCCCGCTGGGCCTCTTCGTGCGCCTCGATGCTCAATCCGGCGGCGAGCAGCACCCCGCAGCGATCGATCGCCAGTTCGGGCCAGGTGACGCCCAGCGCCTCGAAACGCTGCCCGGCCGCGCCGAGAAATTCCAGCGCGAGCGGCAGGTCTCCTCGCGCGAACGCGGCCAATCCCCGGTTCTGGCGTGCTTCCGCGAACTCGAATGCCTGACCTGCGTCGGAGTAGAGGCGTTCGGCCACCGCGAAGTCCGCGTCGGCCTGGCGAGTCCGGCCGAGGGTGAGATTGACGAAACCGCGGTAGTTCCGCGAGCGCGCCTCCCACACCTGATCACCGGCCCGGCGCAAGCGACTCACCGCGCTGCGAAGATCCTCCAGCGCCTCTTCGTGCCGCCCGAGGACCAGCAGTACGTCGGCGCGCCGGATGAGCACCCGGCCGGCGAACGCTCCTTTGCTGTGCCCGACAGCACGGTCGAGACAAGCAAGCCCTTGCTTGCCATGGCCGGCGCGTCCCAGCGTGGCGCCCAAAGTGGCCAGGGCGTCGAGTTCACGCTGCAGGCTCCCGGACTGCTCGGCCAGCCGCAGCGCGACCCGCAACTCACGGATCGCCGTATCGACGTCGCCCAACTGGCGCAGGCCGATACCGCTGGCTTGGTGGGCGATCGACGCGGTGAACTGTTCCGGACCGGTCGCGAGCAACCGCTGCGCACCCGAGATCGCATCGTGCGGACGCGACAAGGCGAGGGTCAGCAGATCCTCCGGCGCCGTCGTCACCCTCGACACACCTCCCGGTTGTCGGCACAGTGAAAGGCTAGCTGGCCGAATACCTCGCAGCGGCCACCTGGGGAGGAAAGAAAATGGCAGAGAACAAGACACCCGACGATCAAGACGGCCCGCCGTACGACGACCAACGGGGAAAATTCGAGGACCAGGTCGACCTCATTATCCAGGAATTCGGCGACGAGATCGAGATCGAGCCGGAGGACTGGCGCACCGCGGGCGTCGACTATCTCCACCGGGCCGGCAGCGTTCTGGTCCGCGACGAAGACCTGCCCAGAGTCCTCGAACTCTTCGGCGGGGGCACCGAGCACGACGGCGGAATCGGCGGCGTCACCCGCCTCGACCTGCCACGCAGCGTCCCTGAGGACGCACCGCCGGCGCGTACCGACACCCAACGCTTCCTCCTGTACGCCGACCAGCGGCTCGGGCGCGGCGTGGTCACCCCGATGCACCTCTTCTTCGTCGCGGGCAGCGTCAGCCCATGTCCCGCGACGGAGCCCGAGGATGTACCTCCAGACGCCCAGCCAGAGCCCTTCCTGACTGACGTCGGTGAGGCTGACGGCCGCTGCGCCAAGGTCGTCGTGCTGGACGTCGGCTGGACGCAAACCGGTGCGTCGTGGCTGGAGGGAGTCACCGGTGACGACGAGATCAGATACGACCCGAGCACCAACTACATCCGCCCGTACGCCGGTCACGGCACCTTCATCGCCGGCGTACTGCGCTCCATCGCACCCAAGACCGAGATCGTCGTGAAGAGCTACTTCGACCGGGCCGGCGCGATGTGGGAGATCGATCTGGCCCAGCGCCTGGACGAGGTCCTGGCCGAGTCACCCGACATCATCAGTCTCTCGGCCGGCACCAAGACGCGTTTCAACCTCCCGTCGGTGGGCCTCGACGTGTTCATTCGAACGCGGCTCAATCGCATCAACGGCCTGGTGCTCGTGGCCGCCGCCGGGAATGACGGCGACCGTCAGTATTTCTGGCCGGCGGCGTTTCCGGAGACGGTCTCGGTCGGTGCCCTGGCCGAGGACGGGCAGCACCGCGCGTCGTTCAGCAACTTCGGTACCTGGGTCGATGTCTACGCACCCGGCGAGAATCTCGTCAACGCTTATCTGACCGGCACTTACCAATGCACCGAACGACCGAACAAAGGGGAGCTACGGAAGTTTTCCGGCATGGCCCGCTGGAGCGGTACGTCGTTCGCGACGCCGCTGGTGGCCGGATTGATCGCGGCGAGGATGTGCGTCACCGGTCAGAGCGCCAGGCAGGCCGCCGACAGTCTGCTCGCCCACAGCCTGACCCAGAGCATTCCAGGCGTCGGCGCGATCCTGCGGCCAGGTGACGCGTTGGCTTAAAGGCAGCCGCTGACGCGGCACGTGCTCCCCCCTGCCCTGCACGTACCGCGTCAGCCTCCCCCCGGCTGGGAACCGGCCGCCCCACATCCGGTCCTCATCAGGTCGGAGTCGCGAGCGAGGTCGTTGATACATGCCGATCGCGTGTATTCCCCGACGAGCCCGCGCCTCCGCCTGAATGAAAGGGGGCCACGACATGACGAGCACACTCGGCCCAGCCAAACGACACCGGAGGCGGAGCACCCGGCCGAAGCGATCCACCCGGCGGCTGATCGTCGCGATCAACATCGCCGAGGCCGCCATCAGCCTGCCCTGTCTCATCTGGGCGTACGGCCTGGCCGAACATCTGGTCGCGGCCCAGGAGGCCGAAGGTCCGAAGCAGGTGGCCAGCCGGGTCATCAACTGGTGGCCGGCGGACTTCGCGGTCACCCTGAACATGAGTCTGCTCATCGTCGGCGCGGCCGCCGGCGTGGTCGGGAGCGTCATCCATCAGAGCATCGCGTTCACCCGCAACTCCGGACCCGGCGATCACCACTTCGTCTGGTGGCATCTCCTGCGTCCGCCGGGGTCCGCACTGCTCGGTTCGGTGTCGGTCATCGCCGTCAACACGGGCCTGGTCAGCATCGGAGACGCGACGACCTCCAGCGCCGGCGTAGCCGTCCTGGTCCTGACCGGCTGCCTGGCCGGCCTGTTCACCGACCAGGTGCTCCAACGCCTCCGGAACCGCCTGGACGGATCCTCTCGCCGCACCCCTCCGGCCTCGGCCTGACCGGCGCGCACGAGCCTGCCCGAGGGCGGGTCGTGGGCCGGTCACGCATTAAGGTGAGCGAGCGCGATCACCCTTGGGAGTCGCCGTGGTCGAGCCCAGTACGCCGTCTGCCGTCCGGCCGCCACGGTGAGCGCCCGAAGTGGTTCGCCACGTAGCTAGCCAGATGCCCTACGGGCGGAGAGGAACCCTGTGGCTGACCACACCCGCAGACCGCGCGTGCTCGACGTTCTCGACGCCGACCAACCCTGGGAAGTGCCGGACGAGTGGTTGGCCGGTATTCGCGGCCGGCTTCGCGCCTGGGCCGACGCCCCGAACACGCTGCGGCCCCAGCGGCCGGGGGCCTTCCCGGATTTTGTCGACGGCACGCCCGCGGCGGTGTGGTTCACCCATCAGGTTGCCCCGCTGCTCACCGGCTGGATCCCGGTGCTCCATGGTGAGTACGCCGACATCGCTGCCGTGCTGACCCGGGACTTTCACCGCCCGTCGGTCCGGTTCGGCGGCGCTGGACACGTGGTCCGGGTCGCGGCTGACGACTGGCCGCTGCAGGCGGTGGCCGGCGCGCAGCACTTCCACGAAGAGGGCCGCAGGCAAGCGCTGCAACTGTCCCGCGACGTGGTGAGCCTGTTCGTCGATGCCCCTCCGATGGCAGTCCGCGCGCAGGCGCTGACGACGGCGTACGACCGGGTGCTCGCCGACCGCGAGGTCACCCGGATGCACGTCGTGGCCGACTACGAGACGATCGCCCAGTTCTGGCGAACCGCCGTACTCAGCGAGGCTGAGCGCGCAGTACTGCCGGAACTGGCCGGGCCTGCGTCGGCTTTGCGGTACTCGCTGGACACGCTGCGGGACGCGCACACCAAGCTGTCGGCGGCGATCGCGGACGACGACGGCCTGGACTTCTCGCGGTTGCTGGCGCGACTGATCCGGACCACCGGCCTCGCCGGCCAACCGCCGGCGGTCGGGCAGATCCTGGGCGTCTCCGGCTGGGACGTCGAGCACGCGCTCGCCGACCTCCGGAAGGGCTTCGACCCTGGCGCCTGGCTGAGCCGAAACACCGACTGGCTGGCCCGCGCAATAGCCCAGGACCAGCAGGTACTCGCGCGGTCCTGGGCCGCCGCGGCCACCCGGGTGTCGGTCCACTTGGCCGGCGTCCTGGAGAAGGGCCCGTGGCCGGACCCGGAGGTCCCAGACCTGACCGCGCTCTTCCAGCTCCTCGACCACGAGCGCTCCGCCCCACTCGACGCCGACGCTGCATCCGGCGCGCCTGACCAGCCAGCACCAACGAGCCCGCTCACGCTCGTTTGGGGCACCGCCCAACCCGAGGCTCCGGCCGATCCCCTCCCCAGGGCCGAGCCCCCTGCCCCCGACGAACCAAAGTCAGCGAGCGCCCTCACCGACCTACCCGAGCCAGCGACTGAGGCAGCGCCCGCCGCCGCGACCGAAGTACCGCCTGAGACCGACGAGCCGGCGGTCTCAGAGCCGGTGGCCGGCGAACCGGTGGTCTCAGAGCCGGTGGCCGGCGAACCGGTGGTCGAGGGGCCGCTTGCCGAGTTGGAAGCGCTGGTCGGGCTGGAGTCGGTCAAAGAGTCGGTCCGCCGGATGGTGGCTGAGATCAAGACCAACCAGCGCCGCAAGGAGCTCGGGCTGCCGACTCAGGAACGCGCCCGGCACATGGTGTTCGTCGGCAAGCCCGGTACCGCCAAGACCACCATCGCCCGGTTGCTCGCCCGGATCTACCAGCAGTTGGGAGTGCTCGAGACGGGCCACGTGATCGAGGTCGACCGGTCCGATCTGGTCGGTCCCAGCGTCGGCACCACCGCGCCGATGACCGCGGCGAAGTTCCGCGAGGCGATCGGCGGGGTGCTGTTCGTCGACGAGGCCTACACGCTGGTCCCGGAGAACATCCCGGGTGACTTCGGCCTCGAAGCCGTCGCCACGCTGCTGAAGTTGATGGAGGACCACCGCGACGACTGCGTCGTGATCGTCGCCGGCTACCACCGCGAGATGCAGCGCTTCATGGAGTCGAACACCGGCCTGTCGTCGCGGTTCCAGAAGCTCCTGTCCTTCAGCGAGTACGACACCGAACAACTCGTCGCCATCTTCGAGCTCCAGGCCCGCCAGAAGGGAATGATCTACACCGACGACGTACTGACCGCAGTACGCCGGGTCATCCCACCTGCCCCTCGCAGCCACAACTTCGGCAACGGCCGCTTCATCCGCAACGTGCTCGAGGAAGCCATCTCCAACCAGGCCACCCGCCTCGCCCTCCACGACCCGGACACCCTGACCGAGCGCGACCTGCGCCAGCTAATCCCCGACGACATCAAGCCGGCCGCCTCGATGCGAGCCGAGGACTACCTCTTCCAAAAGCCAGGCACCTAAGCCGTCATTGGAGGTAGCGCTCGACCTGTCCGGTGGGCCGAGCTGTCGCCTTCTCGGGGTCTCCGCCGGCCGCGCGCAACGCGCGGCGCTGGCGCAGCAGGTCCCAGCATTGGTCAAGCTCGACCTCCAATTCCTGCAAACGTTGTCCCCTCGTCGCCAGCGCATCGACACGCTGAGCACGGTTCGCGCGCAGTACGTGCTCCTCGTCGACAAGGCGCCGGATGGCCTCCTGGACCGATTCATCGGTTGGCATGACATCTCCTGATCTTTCAGCCGAACAGTTGCCGGAATCCCTCTTGCCAGGACGGGTAGGCCAGGGTCCACCCCAGCTCGGCCTTGACCTTGGCGTTGCTCGCGGCGGGAAGCTGGTTGCCGTAGTACGCCGACTGAACCCCGAACCGCTCGACAGCCTGCTTCTCCGAGATGTGTCCCGGCGCGGGGGCGCTGAGGATCTCGGCCAGGTACGGCAGCCAAACTGCCTGCGGCGCGGGCTCGTCGTCGGTGACGTTGTAGACGCCGGGAATTCCCTTCTCGACCGCTAGCACGGTGGCCGAGGTCGCGTCCTGGACGTGGATGAACGGGTAGTGGCCGGCGCCGTCGCCGACGATCGGCATGTCGCCCGCCTCGACCGCCGTCGCGATGTCCCCGCCGGGGCCGATCGCGGTGCCGTGACCGTACAGAAAGCCGTAGCGGAGTACGAGGCCTTCGATCCCCGGCGTCTCGAGCACCAGGCTCTCTGCTGCGATGTTCGCCTGAACATGCACTCCGATCGGCCCTGGACCGTTCAAGTACGGAGGTGCCGACTCGTCTGTGGGGCCAGGCCCAGGCTGAGTCATGAAGCTTGCGCTCTGAGCCACGACGCGGCGCGTACCGGCTTCGGCGGCCGCGCTCATCAAGGTCTTCGTGCCCTCAGTCCGCAGCCGGTTCGTCACCTCCAGCCAGCTGCCGTAGTCACTGGCGGGCGCCGACAGCGCAGTCGTCTGATTGACGATCACCTCTGGTTCGGCCTCGAGAATCACGTCCCGCACCGCGCCTTGGTCGAGCCCGTCCATCAAGACCGGCCGGGCCCCGAGTACCTCCACCACAGCGAGGTTCTCCGGCCGCCTGCTGCTGGCCGTGACCTCATGGCCGCCGGCCAGCAACGCTTCGATGAGCGGCTGCCCCACGACGCCCGTACCCCCTGCGATGAATACCCGCATCGCCGTCTCCTCGTCGTCGTCTCTGATACAGATGCCCTGGCTGCCGAGTGCGAACGGCAACCGCGGGCCGAGAAGGTAGCCATCGCGCGATCCTCCAAATCCTTCCAGAGCAGCCCCGGTCGATTGACTGCTCCTTCACGATCCCTCCGCCGCGACCTCACTCGCACCCGGGTGACCCCCTGGCCGCACCCCGGTCACCACCCGGCTGAACCCGCCCTGCTCACCGCCCATCGCTGAGCGATTTGCGGGCGAAATCGACCGCCTCGGCGAGCAGACCGCGCCAGAGCTCTGGATCGACGGTGGGTATCGACACCCACTCCCGGAAGACCTTGCCCGCGGGCGCGAACGGGTCGCCAGTACCGGTCTCGACGAGCTGGGTGACTCGCTCGCGGGGCAGTTTCACGACGAGGGTTCCGGACTTGTCGTCGTACGACGCGAGGAACCGCCCGGCAAGCCGCACGCACGGGTAGCCCATCATCGTGGCGCGGCCGATGGCCGGGTCGTAGAGCAGGTCGTCGGTGAGTTCGTCGTACAGGTCGCGAGCGGCCTCCCCGCCGGAATGCTCCGACGGGGATGCGCCCTGCGTTCGTTTGGCCATCAGGCCGCCGGTGGGGTGAAGACCCCGAACTGGTTGCCCGCCGGGTCGCGCAGGTAGGCGAACTTCGGGGCGCCAGGGCCGGGGTCGAGGTGCTTGCTGAGGACCGAACCGCCGAGTTGCTCGGCGTCGGCGCAGGTGGCCTCGACGTCGGCCACGAGGATGTAGAACACGGCGTGGTTGGGCACCTGACCGCCGGTGCCGAAGATGCCGCCCATCGGGCCGTCAGCGCCCGAGGCCTTGATGTTGCGGTAGTCCATGCCGCCGGACGCAGCGGGGCCGTCGGCCTCGAACGTCCAGTCGAAGAGGCTGCCGTAGAACTTCGCGGCGGTGTCGGGGTCGCTGGTGGCGACCTCGAACCAGGCCAAGGTACCGGGAGCGGGGGTGTTCATGTCTGTCTCCATCTGCTCGGATCACCCGCCGGAGCGACGGGTTGCACCCACCGTTCCAGTCGTTCGCGACAGCCCTATGTCGGTGTTTGGCAAAGAATCTTCGGGCCGAAACGCCGACGCCGGCAGTCTGGTCTCGTGGCCGTCGACGAGCGGCTCGGGGATGACCGGCCGCGGCCGCGGGAGGCGCGGCGTACGCTCGGCTGCGGTGATGCGGTCCATCCGGAACACCCGGTCGTCCTCCCGCAGGTGGCACCAGGCGGTGAGGTAGGAGCCGTTGGGGCCGACCACCACGTGCTGCGGCTCGACCTCACGCTCGGTCTCGACGCCTCCGACGTCGATGTAGTGGATGCGCAGCACCCGGTTGTCGCGCACGGCGCGCCAGATGGTCTCGGCGACCTCGGCGTCCGGATCCGGCACCGGCTGCACAAGCAGTCGCACCTTCGCCGCAGTACTGCGCGCCTCTGCCAGCGCCCAGTCCGGCATCGCCGCCACGATCTTCTGCAGCGCACTGCGGGCGTCCTTCTTGAAGAGCACATGCTCGTTCCGGCTCAACGCCACGGCCACGGCCGCCGCCTCGCGCGGCGTGAAGTTGAGCGGCGGCAGGCTCATCGACCGGTCGAGCGTGAACCCGCCGCCTCTCCCCTGCTTGGTGGCGAGCGGGACGCCGGCCTGCCCGATCGCGCTCAGGTCGCGCTCGATGGTGCGAACGCTCACCTCGAAGTGCGCGGCCAGCTGCCCCGCCGTACGCCCGCGCTGTCCGGCCGCGCGCAACTCCTCCACCAGGGCGTAGAGGCGGTCCATACGGTTCATGTTCGGAGCGTAGACCCGGGCGGGGACAGTACTGAGATCCTCTCTTCAAGGGTGTCCTGATCGAGCGCCGCCCATTCGTCAGTAGGTCAAAGCGGGACAGTCCCGCGGAAACGAGGAGTCGAGATGAACCAGTACCTGCTGTCGGTCTATGAGGTGGAGGGCCAGGTCGAAGGCGCGCCGTCCACGCCCGAGGACATGCAGGCCTTCATGAGCCGGGTGATCGCGCTCGAGGAGGAGCTGGACCGGGCCGGCGCGTTCGTGTTCGGCGGCGCCCTGCACGGCCCCGACGCGACCACGGTGGTGAGCGGGGGCACCGGCCTGGACAAGGTGACCACAGACGGACCCTTCGCGGAGGCGAAGGAGCACATCGGCGGCTTCTACGTCATCAACGCCGAGAACCTCGACGAGGCGCTGGCGTGGGCGGAGAAGGTCGTCGAGGCCATCAACCACGCGATCGAGGTCCGACCGTTCCGGGCGACCGGACGGGTACAGGCAGGCCACTGACGAGCCGGCAGATGGACGACAGCAGCACGAGCAGCGCCACCGGGCCGGGCATCATCGAGCGGGCGTTCCGTGAGGCCCACGGTCAGGCTGTCGCCACCCTGACCCGCGTCTTCGGCGACATCTCACTCGCCGAAGACGCCGTCCAGGACGCGTTCGTGACGGCAGTCCAGCGGTGGCCGCGCGACGGCGTACCCGACAATCCGGCCGGCTGGATCATCACGACCGCCCGCAACCGCGCCGTCGACGTCGTACGCCGCACCCGGCGCGGCCGCGAACTCACCGAGCAGGCCGCCCTCGACCGACTGCGGGCGGAATCGGAGGAGGCACAGCTCATGCACGACGACCAGTTACGACTCATCTTCACCTGCTGCCACCCCGCCATCCGCGTCGAGCATCAGGTGGCGCTCACCCTCCGCCTGATCGCCGGACTCACCCCGGCCGAGGTCGCCTCGGCGTTCCTGGTGAGTGAGGAAACCATGGCGAAGCGCCTAGTCCGCGCGAAGTACAAGATCCGCTCCGCGCATATCCCCTACCGAGTCCCCGAGGCCGCCGAGCTGCCAACTCGCCTGCGAGCGGTGCTCCAGGTCCTCTACCTGATCTACAACACTGGCGCCGATGACCCGCGAAACCGCCACGACCTGCGCGCCGAGGCGATCCATCTGGGCCGAGTGCTGACGGCGCTGATCCCCGACGAGCCGGAGACGCTCGGCCTGCTGGCCCTGATGCTCCTCAACGAGTCCAGAATGCCGGCCCGCGGCACAGCCGACGACGTGATCCTCCTGAAGCACCAAGATCGCTCCCGCTGGGACAGCTCCCTGATCACCGAAGGCCACAACCTCGTCCTCACCTGCCTCCGCAGCCACCGCCCGGGCCCATTTCAACTCCAAGCCGCGATCCAGGCCATCCACTGCGCCGCCCCACGCTACGAGGACACCGACTGGCAAGCGATCACCCGCTTCTACGACCGCCTGCTAGCAGTCATGCCGACGCCGGTGGTAGCGCTCAACCGCGCGGTAGCCCTGGCAGAGACCCAAGGCCCGGCCACCGCCCTTTCCCTCCTGGACCAACTCGCCGACGACCTCCCCGAGTACCACCTGCTACACGCCTCCCGCGCCTCCATGCTCGAACGCCTCGGCCGACGCCAGGAGGCATCGCAGGCGTACGCCCGTGCGGCGGAGCTGGCAAGAACCGAATCCGAGATCCAGTTCCTCCGCTACCAGAGCGAACGCGACCAGAGGTTTCGCGGGTAGTCACCCGCTCTCAGGCCGGAAAGTTGTTGTCACCAGCAAGCAAGTGACCGAAGAGCCTGGCCGCGAGCTCCTCGGCGCCGGCCTGGTCGAGTACCTGCCCGGGAACGTCCGGATGGTTGCCCACCCAGGCCTCGGCGGCCGCGCGGTCGGCGAAGAAGTTCAGGTAGTCGCAGCAACAGTCCGCCGACGGACCGCCACCGGCATCAGCGCCGACGAAGACCACTGCCCCGCCGGGCTCCCAGGTACGCCGCGCGTCCCGCGTCACCACCCTGATCGAACGGCCTGACGTGACATCCACAGACTCGATCGTCGAGTCCTCCCCGACCATCGGCGAGATACCAAGGGCGTCGATCGCGCACATCGCGTAGAGCTCGACCCGGTCGGCGATCCGGACCCGGTGCCTGGTCGGCGTGGCAGAGAACGGGTAGGCCACCGCGATCCCGCCGTCCGACATCAGTCGGATCGCGTCGAGTTCGTGCAGAACGCGCAGTACGTCCGCAGTACTGCGTCCGCTGTAGGCAGTCAGCTCGTCAAGATCCGCCGGAGCCGGCGGCCTTCCGGTGGACGCGAATCTGCGCAAGATCGCCCGGTGCACCTCCTGCTCGCAGGCGTCCAGAGGCAAGGCGCGACGGCGCCACGCACTCAGCACCTCAGCGGGTCCGGACTGCCCGAGGACGGCCCGCAACTCATCCACCGGCGGAACAGCGACCATCCGGCCTTCCTCGTCCCGGTAAATCCGACAAGACACACTGCATTCACCCGAATCCCCGAAAGGATCGACGCCGTCCACCAGCAGCGTGGGCGACCCCGCCATCCCAAACCGCTCGGCGGCGGCATCGGTCTCAATCACCCGAGTCGTAACAGGAATATCTGTCACCTCAGCCAACCGCTCCAGCAACGGCGTCAGATTCGGACAGTCCGGCACGTGCAGAACCTCAAGCCTCATCGGATCGCCTCCAGCAACGCACACCTACGATCGTCCCGAGGCAGATCACAAGACGCCACCAACTCGGCCAACGAGTCATGCATCCGCTGCAGATCCCGGATCCGAGCCGCCAAATCATCCCGCCGGTACTCCGCCAGCGTCCGCGCCGCATCGCAACTCTCCGGCCCACCGCCGTCGAGGTGAACCAACTCCTCCACCTCATCCAACGTGAACCCAAGCTCCTGCGCCCGCTTCACGAACCTCAACAACCGCACCGCCGACGCCGGATAGTCCCGATACCCACCCGCCGTCCGCGGCGGCTCCGCCAGCAACCCCCGCCGCTCGTAGTACCGCAGCGTCTCCGCATGAACCCCAGCCCGCCCAGCCAGCTCGCTAGTCCGCATACCAACATCCTGAACCCCGTACCCCGCTACAGAGTCAACCCCTTTGCATCAGCGGTGGATCCACACGAACGAGTGACCGTGGTTGCCGTCATCTCCGGTTAGCAGCGGAATGCGCACGCGGGTACGGCCGGTCAGCTCGATTGCCGTCAGCAACCGGTCCGGCGGGGCACTAGCTCGACCTCTCGTGCAGGTCCAGTCCGTGGCCGAACGGGAAGAGTGGGTCGTCGTATCCGGGGACGTCTTCGTCGTGCCGGCGTACCTGGTCCATCGAGCGCGGCAGGTCGAACGGCAGCCTGCCCTGCGGGGCGATGGTGCCTGTCAGCGCGTCTAGCAGCGCCTCGTCGCTGGTCCCGTAGCTCCCGACCACCGCACTCGCGAACCGCAGCAGCGGCGTCAGTACTGCGGGCCGGTCGAGCACCACGTCGATGACGAGAGGGCAGGTGGCGGCGATGCGCTCGAGTCGTGCGACCAGGCCGGGTGGGAAGTCGAGTGAGCCCTGGTGGAACCACGTCTCGAGGAAGAGGTCCGATCGTGGCTCGAACGGCGCCATCAACCGCACGATGGCGACGTCGGCGTCCTGGGGTCGGTCGACGAGCTTGCCGTGCTCGAGGATCGCCGCGGTCGACAGGTTCTCGGCGTAAATGCTGAGGCCATCGCCTAGCGGCAGCACTGTGGTGCCGTCCGCCGTCGCGCGGTCGGGAACGCCGTTGACGAGCACCGTGACCGACTTGGCCTGGGCTGCGTACCCCGCCGCTCGGAAGTCGGCACGGCCGACGGTGGTCGCGGCGAGGTCCTCGTCGAGGTATGGGTTGTCGAAGAGACCGAGCCGGAACTTCACGGCGAGAAGACGGCGAGCGGAGGCGTCGATGCGCTCCTGGGTGACACGGCCCTGGGTGACGAGGTCGAGCAGGATCTCGACGCACTCCTCCCCGCCGAACTGGTCCGCCCCTGCCTGCAGGATGCGTTCCATCCGCCCGTGCGGGTCGAGGTGCTCGACACCCCAGGCGCGGGCCGGCAGCACCTGGTCGCCGACGTGGTTGTCGTTGACGAGTTCCCAGTCGGTGACGACGACACCGTCGTACCCGAGCTTGTCGCGGAGCAGCCCCGTGACGACCTGCTTGTTGTAGCCGAAGCCCACGGGTTCGATCGGCTCCCCGTCGATCTCGAGGTCGATGGGCAGGCCGTAGTACGGCATGATCGCGGCGGTGCCGGCCTCGATGATCGGGGGGAACGACTTCAGGTGGTCGGCGAAACGGCCGCCCGGGTAGACCTGCTCGCGACCGTAGGGGAAGTGGGCATCCTCCCCATCCTTCTGCGGGCCGCCGCCCGGGAAGTGCTTGCTCGTGCAGGCCACACTGCCCGGCCCGAGCGAATCGCCCTGGAAACCCTTCAGATACGCCACACCCAGCTCGGTCACGAGGTCCGGGTCCTGGCCGAAGGTGCCGGCCTGCCGCGCCCAGCGCGGCTCGGTCGCCAGGTCGAGCGTTGGGTGCAGCGCGGCCCGGATCCCGACGGCGACGTACTCCTGGCGTGCGATGTCGGCGAACCGGCGTACCGCGCCGGCGTCTCGCAGGGCCGCGAGCCCGAGCGGCTCGGGCCATTGCGAGAACGCCTTGGCCGTGAACGAAACGCCGGCGTTCTCGATGAACGCGTGCCGCGGGTCGGTCGAGATCGTCACCGGGATGCCGTGCGGCGTCGTCTCCGCGATCGCCTGCAGGTTGTTCTGCCAGCGCGCCGCCATCCGCGCGTCCTCGAGTGCGTGCACGTTGAAGTGCGAGAGGTGCTTCTCGGTCACGACGACACTTGTCGGCGACTTCGAGATCCGCCCGGGTCGTTCGAGCACCGAGCCGTCCGTCCCCGCCTCGATGACGGTCTGGAACATCAGACCCACCTTCTCCTCGAGGGAAAGGCGCCCGAGGAGGTCGTCGACCCGGGTCGGGACGTCCAGCCGGGGGTCCTCGTACGGATCCAGCCGGCCGTTGCCGTTGAGGTCGCGGTACTCCACACCGTCGGCACTCGTGAGTCTCGCCGCACGCATCAGGGCAGATTCTCCTTTTCAGGAATCAGTGGTGTTGAGGGTGTCCTGGAGGACCGGCGCCGGACCGGGCGACCCCAACTGCTGACTGTCCCGGTTCTGGTCGAGCATCGTCACCCATGGGATGTACCCAGTCGACGAACTGCCCAAGTACCGCGCGATCCGCTGGCTCGACTCAGGCGAGGCAACGGCCGTTACCGGGCGCAGACGCGCGGGAGGTTGCGACCGGCGACGGCGACGCGGATCAGACTGGCTGGCACCGCCAACGCCGCCGCCCACGTCAACGCCGGCGCGGCGGTCGCGACCGCCGCCAGCATGCCGAGATCTAGCAAGATCAGAGCCACCGTGGCGGGCCCGACGAGTCGTGCGGTGGCCGGATTGTTGCTCTTGGCGACGATCCCCAGAGTCGTCGCCACGGCAAGCAGGGTGACGCCGAAGGCGAGTGCCGCGGCGGGAGGGATCTGCCAGTTCCAGGCCTGCGCGGTGATCAGCGTTGTCCCCCAGAGGCCGGCGTATACCGGAGCGGTGACCAGTAAGGCGACCGCGGTGTGCCGGCCCGCGGACTGGCGAGCGAAAGCTGCTGTGACCTGTGCCGGTCGGCCGAACTCGGCGATGGCCGCGTGCGCTGCCTCTGTCGGGGACAGGCCACGCAGCAGTTGATGCTGGAAGGTCTCATCCAAGCCGTCGGCGAGTTCCTCGACGGCCTCGGAGGGGAGGCGCCCAGCTATCTCGGCGAGGTACCCGTCAATCAGGTCGTGGTCGGCCATGGGCCCGGTTCCAAGAGCGTCGTGACCGCCGTGGCGAACTCGCGCCAGTTGGCGCGCTCCCCCGTCAGTTTCTTGTGCCCCTCGGCGGTGAGTTGGTAGCTGCGCCGACGGCGTCCGTCGACCACTGACCAGGACCCGGTGATGAGCCCGGCGCGCTCGAGCCGGTGCAGCGCTGGATAGACGGTGCCCGTGGGCAGGTCGAACCGGCCACCACTGCCTTCGCGCAGAGCTTCCTTGATCGCGTACCCGTGCTGGGGTCCGTCGTTCAAGGTGGCCAGCAGCAGGACATCAAGGTGACCCTTCAACGCTTGCGCATCCGCCCTCATAGGTAGTTATCCTACTACAAGCGAATAGGTAGCAATCCTAGCTATGGGTAGTGGCGTGATGACCGAGCCCGCGATCGTGGCCGAAGGACTCGTGAAGCGGTTCGGAGCGGTCGAGGCACTGGGCGGCGTGGACCTGGAGATTCCGGCCAGACAGGTGCTGGGACTGCTCGGCCCGAACGGCGCGGGTAAGACCACCCTGGTCCGGATTCTCACCACGCTGCTGCAGCCTGACGCCGGTAGCGCGCGAGTCGCGGGCTTGGACGTGGTCAGGCAAGCGACGGCCGTGCGGCGGCAGATCGGTCTGTCGGGTCAGTACGCGGCCGTCGACCCGTATCTGACCGGCCGGGAGAACCTGCGGATGATCGGTCGGCTGTCCGGCCTGGGCCGTTCCCGGGCCCGCCTTCGCGCGAGCGAATTGCTGGACACCTTCGACCTGGCCAGCGCGGCGGATCGGGTTCTGCGTGGCTATTCCGGCGGGATGCGGCGGCGCCTGGATGTCGCAGCCAGCCTGGTGACCCAGCCGTCGGTGTTGTTCCTGGACGAGCCGACCACCGGCCTGGATCCAAGGGGACGGATCGGGTTGTGGCAGACGATTTCGGCGCTGACTGCGCAGGGCACGACGGTGCTGCTCACCACGCAGTACCTGGAAGAGGCCGACCGGCTTGCCGACCGAATCGTGGTCATCGACGCCGGCCGGGTGATCGCGATCGGAACGTCGGACGAACTGAAGGCGCAGGTGGGCGGAGACAGGCTTGAGTTGAAAGCGGCGCCGGGCGTGGACACGGCCGCCCTGGCGGCAGTCGTCGCCGAGCTCGGCTCGGGCCCACCGCTCGTCGACACCGCGGACGGGCGGGTAGTGCTGCCGGTCACGGACGGTCCCGGCGTGCTTGGCGAAGCAGTAGCCCGACTGGCGGCAAGTGGCCTGCGGGTGACCGACGTGGCGCTGCGTCGGCCGTCACTGGACGATGCGTTCTTGACCCTCACCGGCAAATCACCGACCGCTGGCTCAAGTCTTGCCGAGACCTCGAGCCCGCGATGACAACCAAGCCTGCGACGTCTGGCACCGGACCTACCGATTCCGTGGCGACGGCAGGCCTCGGGACGTCTCGAGGGCTGCGGTGGCTGCTCAGTGACCTGTCCGTGATTACCGCCCGGAACCTGCGGCGGCTGGTACGGGTGCCGACCATGATCGCGTTCGCCACGGTCCAGCCAGTGCTATTCGTATTGCTGTTCACCTACGTGTTCGGCGGAGCGATCCGCCCGCCAGGGGTGGACAAGTACGTCGACTTCCTGCTGCCGGGAATCTTCGTACTCGCGATCGCGTTCGGCGCTTCCCAGACCGGCGTGGCGATCGCCGACGATCTGGCCACCGGAATGATCGACCGGTTCCGAGCGCTGCCCATGACCCGTTCCGCAGTACTGGCGGGGCGGACCGCAGCCGACGCGGTGCGAAACCTGTTCGTCTTGCTCCTGATGACCGGGGTGGGACATGCGATCGGGTTCCGCTTCCACGCCGGGATCCCGGCGGCAACCGGCGCCCTGGGGTTGGCGTTGCTGATCGGTGTTGCGTTCTCCTGGATCAACGCCCTGGTGGGCCTGCTGGTCCGCGATGCCGAGGCGGCGGGGCTGGTCGGCCTGATGCCGGTGATTGTCCTGGTCTTCACCAGTTCCACCTTCGTCCCCGTCGCGACCATGCCTGGCTGGCTGCAGGCGTTCGCGAAGATCAACCCGGTCACCGTCACAGTGGACGCGCTGCGGGCCCTGGTACTCGGCGGCCCGACGGCCGACCACGTGTGGCAGGCACTCGCCTGGATCACCGGCCTGCTTTTGGTCACCGTCCCGACCGCGGTACTCCGCTACCGCCACACCACCGCCGCTTGATGCGACTCGTCGGCGAAGGTTGCTCAGCCTTCCGAGTGGGGCCCGGGAGCACTCAGCAGCAGTTCTTCAGGTAGGTCTGGAGGTCGGCGAGGGCGGTGGCGCTGCCGTCACGGTCGGCTCGGTACAGGACGGTTTTGCCTTCGCGGCGGGAGGTGACGACGGCTCCGCGGCGGAGGAGGTCGAGTTGCTGGGAGGCGGTGGATTGGCCGATGCCGGCTTGTTCGGCGACCTCGTTGACCGATAGTTCGGCGCCTCGGGCGAACAGGAGCATGATGCGTTGCCGGGTCGGGCTGGCCAGGGCCTTGAGAAAGTCATGGGTGGCAGCGCTCAGGGCGACGGGCTCCCTGGGAGCACAGACGGATGTCGCCTGCTGCTCGGCCGCGCCTTGCTGCTGTGCCATGCCACTCCCCTCTCGCTGAGACCAGCCTAGTCAGTATCGTCATTTCGTCATATTGCAATATGACGATACATTGTCCCCATGACTCACTCACCTGACTCTGTCGTGATCATCGGCGGCGGCCAGTCCGGGCTCGCCGGAGCGCGGGCGGTCCGTGATGCCGGGATGCGTCCGGTGCTGTTGGAGGCGGGCGACCGGACGGTCGGATCCTGGCCGGGCTACTACGACAGCCTGACGCTGTTCTCCCCCGCTCGCTACAGCGCGTTCCCCGGTACGCCGTTCCCCGGCGACCCCGATCGCTATCCGACCCGCGACGAGGTCGTCGCCTACCTAGAGCGGTACGCGGCCACCCTCGGCGCCGACATCCGTACCAACACACCGGCAATCACGGTCGAGTCGGTCGACCGCGGATTCGTCGTCCGGGCCGGCACCGGAGAGAGCTTCCCCGCGGCCGGGATCATCGCGGCCAGCGGCTCTTTCGCCAACCCCCACGTTCCAGCCATTCCCGGCCAGGAGACCTTCACCGGCACGGTTCTGCATGTCGCGGACTATCGGGGGCCGAAGGAGTACGCCGGTCAGCGGGTCGTGGTTGTCGGCGCCGGCAACTCCGCCGTACAGGTCGGCTACGAACTCGCAGAACTGGCCACGACCACGTTGGCGGTTCGTGCGCCGGTGCAGTTCCTGCCGCAGGTTCGGGGCGGGCGAGACATGCACTACTGGCTGCACCTCCTTCGCCTGGACCTGCTTCCGCCCGCAGTGTTGTCGCGCATCATCCGAGGTACCCCCGTGTTCGACAACGGCATTTACCAGGCCGCGCTCGAATCCGGACAACTGACGCAACAGCCGATGTTCAAGGCATTTGACGGCGACCGGATCGTCTGGGCCGACGGCAAGCGCGAGCACGTCGATGCCGTGGTCTTCGCGACCGGCTACCGACCGAACCTGGCCTACCTTCAGGACCTCGGCGCCCTGGATCAGGCGGGCCTGCCGCTGCACAAGCGAGGCATCTCGTTGACCCATCCCGGCCTGGCCTACCTCGGCGTGGAGTTCCAGCGATCCTTCTCGTCCAACACCTTGCGCGGCGTGAACCGCGACGCCGACTTCGTCGCGAAGGCGCTCTCAACTCACCTGCGGTCCTAGCGAAAAATCAGGACCCCGGCTGCAGGAAGGTCGGCCCCGGCAGCAGTCTGCGAAGGGTTTCCAGCTGGTCCGGGACCACGGAGTACCAGGACCACAGGCCGCGCTTCTCGCGGGCGAGGATGCCTGCGGACACAAGGATCTTGAGGTGGTGACTGATGGTGGGCTGGCTGAGTTCGAGCGGTTCGGTCAGGTCGGCTACGCACGCTTCACTGTCCGGGCTGGCCTCGATCATGGCCAGGAGTTGAAGGCGGGTCGGGTCCGACAGCGCCTTCAGGACCGTGGCGAGACGTTCCGCCTCGTCGCGCTCGATCGCGACGCCGGTGACCTGAGGGGTGAACTCGTCGGCTGCAGCACCGGCTTTGGCCGCGGCGCTTGGACGGTTGTTCACTTCTGCAGTCTAGGTCGCTGCCGTCACCGGAACCGGACCGCCCTGCGGTTTGTTCATCCAACGGCTACATGATGTGAGGCGACCCTTCACAGAACCGCCCCGCCGCCCGGTGGGGCGGCGGGGCAGGGTGACAACGAAGGTCAGGCGCCGATCTCGCCGCCGTCGGGACGCCAGGTGACGATCACGGCCGGACGGGCGAAGTCGCCGTCAGGCCAGGTGCTGGCCGGCTTGTCGACGGTCGCACCGGTGATCTCGCCGGGATGCTGGACGGACACCACGACCGACCGGTTGTCGGGAAGGACGGCGGCAGAAGCCTGCTCAGCCCCACGGGGCACGGAGAGGAACTGCTTGACCTTGCCGCGGTCCTCGCCCTCGACCGCGACCGCGAACAGTCCGTCGTGGTAGTTCGTGCCCGAGGGGTCGGTCAGCGCGTTGCCGTCGGTGGAGATCCACAGGTTGCCGTGGGCGTCGAAGTCGAGATTGTCGGGGCACGAGATCGGCGAGACCTTGGTCTTGTCGTAGCCCGCGAAGTACGTCGACGGGTCGGCGGGGTCACCGCAGACGATCGGCAGCGACCACTTGAACGTCTCGCTGTCGTGGTCACCGTCCTCGATCAACTCGAGGACCTGGCCGTGCTTGTTGCTGTTGCGCGGGGCGGCCTCGTCGGCTGGGGCCTGGCCGGCGGTGCCGCGGTTGGAGTTGTTGGTCAGGGCGACGTACACCTTGCTGACCTCGATGTCCTCGGGCCGGTCCATCTTGGTGGCGCCGGCCCTGTCGGCCGCGAGCCTGGTGTGGACGAGTACCTCGTCGATGGCCATGCCTGCGATCAGCGACTTCCCACCCCGGGTCAGCGGGATCCAGCGGCCGGTTCCGTTGAAGGCGCCGTCGCTGGGCAACTTGCCGCTGCCGTCGATCTCACTCGCACTCGTGAAGCCGAGCTTGGCGACGTACAGCGTGCCGGATTCCAGCAGGTGCCGGTTGCTCTCGCGGTCGGACTTGCTGTTTCCGCTGCTGAGTGTGCGGTCGGAGACGAACTTGTACATGTAGTCGAAGCGCTCGTCGTCGCCCATGTAGGCCACGACCTTGCCGGAGTCGGCCACGACGACGGCGGCGCCTTCGTGCTTGAACCGACCCAGAGCGGTGTGCTTCACCGGCGTGGAGTCAGGGTCGTACGGGTCGACCTCCATGATCCAGCCGAAGCGGTTGGCCTCGTTCGGGTTCTTGGTCAGGTCGAACCGGGCGTCGGCCTTGTCCCAGTAACGGCTGCCGGACGGGTAGCGCTTGGAGATGTCGATGCCGTACCGCGCCAGGGCCGGCTTGGCAGCAGCGGGCGCTCCCTCGGCGCCGACGAAGTACTGGTTGAAGTTCTCCTCCCCTGACAGCACCGTGCCCCACGGAGTCAAGCCGCCGGAACAGTTGTTCAGAGACCCAAGCACCCGTACGCCGCGCGGGTCGGCCTGTGTCCGCAGCAGTGGCGATCCGGCAGCAGGGCCGGTGAAGCTCATCGGTGTCGTGGCGGTGAGCCGGCGGTTGTAGCGGCGACGGCCCCGGGTCACCACTTGCCACTCGCCGGTGCCGTCGACGCGCTCCACCTCCACCACACTCATGCCGTGAGCCTGCAGAGCGACGCGCATCTGCTCCACGGTCGCGGCCGCTCCCCCGGGGTACCCGCGGAACATCAGTTCTTCGTTGGTGTACTCGTGATTCACTACGAGCAGGCCCCGGCTGAGGCGGCGATCCAGTGGCACCACGACGAGGTAGTCGTTGTTGTAGCCGAACTGGCGAGCCTGGGCCGAGGCGCTCTGCCGGTCGATGTCGAACTCCGGCGCTCCCGGCAGGATCGGATCGCCCCAGCGAATCAAGACCTTGTCCTCGTAGCCGTTCGGGACGATCACCGTGTCCAGGTGGTTCGGCGGGATCGGCTTGAAGGTCAGCCCGGCACCGGACGACGGCTTGGCAGAAACAGCGACCGAGCCCCGACCGGACGAGGCGGCGGCTGCCGGCGTGGCGCCTACAGCGCCTGCGCCGATGACGAGCGCACCGACTGCGCCGGCTTTGAAGATTCCGCGCCGCGACACCTCGGCGGTGACGGCGTCGCCGAGGTACGCGTTGTCGGAGGAGTTCGGAGCGGGGTGAGCGCAGGCGTTGCCGCAGCGGTACAGGCACGTCATGGAACTGCGGCCGCCGTGGCCATCGGCCAGCGGCAGGAATCGGCGAGGCTCGTTGGCAAGCGTCATCGCGAGGTATCCCCCTCAAGGAGAACGGTTTCTGTGCGGTCGCGGCGACGCTAACAACTACATAGCCACTCATCTATGTAGTTGGCAGTGACAAGTCGGTGGCCATCGGGTGAACGACGGGCCCGACGGTCACCGAGCAGAGGCATGTCGTCACTCCAACGAGAAGCTACATCGACATTCGTCTATATGAAGGCGCCCGATCACCTGTCGTTCACCTGGCGTTTACATCGAACTTCTTCGATTTAGTTGTTACGTGAACGCGTGACGAGTCACTGCGTCCCGACGGTGTCGGGGCCCAACTCTGGAGGGTTGCCCGGTGGTCATCCGCCCGGTCAAACACATGCGTTACCTCGCCGTCTCGGCAGCTGCCCTACTCGCGTTGTCCGCGTGTGGCGGCAACAACAACGACACGCCTGCCGGAGGTGACAGTAGCGGCGAAGCCCTTTCCGGGCAGGTGGTCGTCGACGGCTCCAGCACCGTCGAGCCGCTCACCGCTGCCGCGGGCGAGTTGTTCAAGGAGGAGCAGAAGGGCGTCGACGTCGCCGTCGGCACCTCCGGCACCGGTGGTGGTTTCAAGAAGTTCTGCGCCGGCGAAACCGACATCTCCAACGCGTCTCGGCCGATCAAGGACGAGGAGAAGAAGCTTTGCACTGAGAAGGGTGTGAAGTTCACCGAACTCCAGGTCGCCAACGACGCCCTTACCGTAGTGGTGAACAAGGAGAACGACTGGGTCGACTGCCTCACGGTGGCTCAGCTGAAGAAGATCTGGGAGCCGAATTCGACGGTGAAGACCTGGGACCAGGTCGATCCGAAGTTCCCGAAGGAGGCGCTGCCGCTGTACGGCGCGGGTTCGGACTCGGGCACCTTCGACTACTTCACCGACGAGATCAACGGCAAGGAAGGCGAAAGCCGCACCGACTACAACCCGACCGAGGACGACAACGTCACGGTGCAGGGTGTTTCCGGTGCCAAGGGTGCTCTGGGCTACTTCGGGTTCTCCTACTTCGAGGAGAACGCCGAGAAGCTGAAGGCGGTCAAGATCGATGGTGGCAAGGGCTGCGTCGAGCCGTCAGTCGCCGCGGCACAAGACGGTAGCTACACGCCGCTGGCGCGGCCGCTGTTCATCTACCCCTCCGACAAGGGGCTTGCCAAGAAGCAGGTGCTGAGCTTCGTCGAGTTCTACCTGGAGAAGAACCAGGAGATCGTCGAGGCCGCGAAGTTCGTGCCGCTGACGGACGAGCAGAAGACCAAGGCGAAGGCCGAACTGGACAAGCTGAAGGCCCAGGCGGCCGGTTCGTGACCATGCCGGACTCGACGGCGACTGCTGCGACGGGTGGTTCCTCCGCGAGGAGGGGCCGCCCGTCCGCCTGGCGGGGTCCCGCGGTCGACCTCGGACAGCAACACCCCCGTCACGGTGAACGCGTCATCAAGGTGTTGCTGATCGCAGCCGCGTGGGCTTCGGTCGCGGTGACAATCGGGATCGTGGTGTCGCTGCTGGCACCGACGGTCACGTTCTTCACCCACGTAGGACTGGGCGACTTCCTGTTCGGCACCGAGTGGACCGGCGGCTTCGGGGACAAGTTCACCTGGGACGACAAGTCATGGGGTGTGCTGCCACTGGTCGTGGCCACCTTCATCATCACCGTCATCGCGCTGCTGGTCGCCGTCCCGCTAGGCCTGGGTGCGGCCATTTACCTGAGCGAGTACGCCTCCGAACGGGTCCGCAAGGTGCTCAAGCCCGTCCTCGAGGTGCTCGCCGGAATCCCGACGGTCGTCTACGGTTTCATGGCGCTGACCGTGTTCACGCCGATCCTGGCGCATCTGGTGCAGTTCAACACCATCCACAACATGCTCTCGCCCGGCATCGTCATGGGCTTCATGATCGTGCCCACCGTCGCTTCGTTGAGCCAGGACGCGATGTCCGCGGTGCCGCTGGCGCTGCGTCAGGGGTCGTACGCGCTGGGCGCGAACCGGATGAAGACGACTTTGCGGGTGGTATTCCCGGCCGCGCTGTCCGGCATCGTCGCGGCGATCGTGCTCGGGATCTCGCGGGCTGTCGGCGAAACGATGATCGTCACCATCGCGGCCGGCAGCAGGGCCCACCTGACCTTCGACCCACGGGAAGGTTCGCAGACGATGACCGGGTTCATCGCCCAGATCGCCAGCGGGGACGCGCCCCAGGGCTCGCCCGTCTACTACTCGCTGTTCGCGGTCGGGGCGCTGCTGTTCGCGATCACCCTGTTGATCAACCTGGTCAGCATCCGAATGGTGCGCAAGTACAGGCAGGCCTACTGATGACCACAACCACGACGACACCCCAAGCCGCTGCCGCCGCAGAATCCCTGCGTGGCAAGCATGGCCGCGACGGGATCACCTCGGCCGTGTTCGCCGCCGTGCTGTGGCTGTGCCTGGCGCTGATCTGCGTGTTCCTCTTCTTCATCTTGGCGGTCATCGTCCAGAAGGGCGTCGCCCGGCTCGATCTCAACCTGATCACCAACCAGCCGTCAAAGATCCGCGCCGAAACGGCCGGCGTCCAGTCCGCACTGTTCGGCACGCTGTGGGTCGGCGCCATCACGGGACTGATCGCGATGCCGCTGGGGATCGCCGCCGCGGTGTATCTGGAGGAGTACGCCAACCCGCTGAAGTGGTGGAACCGCGCGATCGAGCTCAACATCCAGAACCTCGCCGCCGTTCCCGCGGTGATCTACGGAATCCTCACCCTCGGCTTCGTCGTCCGCGGTCCGGTGTCCATCGGCGCGGTCGTGCTGGCCGGTGGTATCGCGCTGGCTCTGCTGATCCTGCCGGTTGTCATCATCACCACCCGGGAGGCATTGCGATCAGTACCGCAAGAGATCCGGGACGGTTCCCTTGCGCTCGGTGCAACACAATGGCAAACCACCTGGCGGCAAGTTCTGCCCGCCGCCGTGCCCGGTATCGCGACGGGTTCGATCCTGGCGATGTCACGGGCGATCGGCGAGGCGGCCCCGCTGATCCTGGTCGGGGCCACGACCTTCGTCACCTTCAACCCCGACGGCTTGCTGTCGAGGTACACGACACTGCCCGTGCAGATCTACAACCTCGTTCCCCAGGACCGTGACGCGTTCCGCGACCTCGCCTACTCCGCGATCTTGTTGCTCATCGTCGTCTTGCTGGCCATGAACGCCGTCGCGATCTGGCTGCGCAACCGCTACCAGCGCAGCTGGTGAGCGTGGACACCTCAGGAGACCACCACATGACGCACGTCGAACCAGACCTGGCCACCGTCCCCGAGACCGTCGGCGTACCAGGCGCACCCCACGGAATCCGGGTCGACCTCGGTGGACGCGAGGACCGAACCCCCGCCGGAGAACCTGACGGCGTGATCGAGTTGCGGAACCTCGAGGTCTTCTACGACAAGTTCCGTGCGGTGTCGGGAGTCGACCTGCTGTTCGGCAGCCAGGAGATCACCGCCCTTATCGGCCCGTCCGGCTGCGGCAAGTCGACCGTACTGCGGTGCCTCAACCGGATGAACGACCTGGTCCCCGGCGCCCATGTCTTCGGTGACGTGACGTTCCACGGCGCCGACATGTACGCGCCCGAGGTGGACGTGATCGAGGTACGGCGGCGGATCGGGATGGTCTTCCAGAAGCCGAACCCGTTTCCCAAGTCGATCTACGACAATGTTGCCTACGGCCCCCGTGTCACCGGGATGAAGACCGGCAACATGGACGACGTGGTCGAGCAGGCACTACGTGGCGCGGCTCTGTGGGACGAGGTCAAGGACAAGCTCAAGCAGAGCGCCTTCGGCCTGTCCGGTGGGCAGCAGCAACGGCTGTGCATCGCCCGGACGATCGCCACCAGCCCCGAGGTCATCCTGATGGACGAGCCGTGCTCGGCACTGGACCCGATCGCGACGGCCAAGATCGAAGACCTGATGGTCGAGCTGGCCAAGACCTACACGATCATCATCGTCACCCACAACATGCAGCAGGCCGCCCGCGTCTCGCACCGAACCGCGTTCTTCACCGCCGCGGCTGACGAACACGGACAGCGCACCGGCAGGCTGGTCGAGTACGAGCTCACCGGCAAGATCTTTGGCAACCCGGCCGACAAACGCACCGAGGCCTACATCACCGGCCGATTCGGGTAGAGGATGACGAGTTCGATGGTGAACGCGTGGGAGTCGGACAACTCCCAGTTCCACGCCCGGCGGCGGGCGTGCCTGTCCGGAGCCGACAAGGTCCATCACCGAGTCGCGGTCCTGCTCGTCGACAACGGCGAAGAAGTCGCCCAGTTCGTCGAGGCGATCGCAGGTCAACCGGTCGAGCTGCACGTCTGCGCGGAGCCCGCCGAGGCTCTCCTGTACGTCGGCAGGCTGTGTCCCGACGTGGTCATTCTCGGTCCGGGCGGTGGGCTGCTGGACCCGATCGACTTCCTCAACATCGTTCGCACCGACGATCCGCAACTTCCTGTCGTGGTCGGCGCCGGCGCCGACAGTGCCGACTTCACTGTGCGCGCCCACCACGCCGGAGCCAGCGCAGTGATACCGCGGCCCTACCGGGTGCGCGAACTGCTCGCGTTGGTCAACTCGCTGTCCCCGGCCGCACACCAGGTCGAGCTCAGGCCGTTGGCGATCGACCTCGGCCGCCTCCGGGTCGACGGAGCCGTCCCGCAGATGTGGCTGGACGGGAAGCTGATCGACCTACCGCCGATGGAGTTCCTGCTCCTGCGGTTCTTCGCCGAACGACTGGGCGCGCTCATCACCCGCCAAGAGGTCCTCGACGCCGTTTGGGGGCAAGGGTCATCGGTCCGCAGTAACACGCTCAACGTCCACATCATGCGGTTGCGCAAACGACTCGGCGACGACGATCAGAATCCCCGCTGGATCCGGTCCGTCCGTGGCCTCGGTTTCCAGTTCAGCGTCCCCGAACCCGATCCGGTGGCGAGCCCCGATGCGGCTGACGCGGCATCGGGCGTCAGCGAAGAGTTCGCCGGATGATGATGCCAAAGGCCACCAGCATTCGATCCGGCCTGGTGGCCTGGCCTGATCCGGCATGGTCGCCGGGCCGAGACGACGGGAGCTGAGGTCTGTGCGGGTACTGGTGATCGGCGGTAGTGACGCCGGCGTGAGCGCAGCCCTGCGGGTGCGGGAGCGCTCGCCCGAGACCGATGTCACGATGCTGGTCGCGGACGTCTATCCGAACTTCTCGATCTGCGGAATCCCCTACCACCTGTCCGGCGAGGTGCCCGCCTGGCAGGACCTGGCACACCGCACCAGCGCCGAGATCGAAGCGACTGGCATCGACCTGCGCACCAACCATCGGGCCACCGTCATTGATCCTGTGGCGAGGCTCGTCACCGCGGCCACCGACAACGGATCGGTGGAGCTGAGCTACGACCGGTTGGTGATCGGTACCGGCGCAAAGCCGCTACGGCCGCCCATCGCAGGCCTCGACAGCCTGGGACCTGACGATGGAGTGCACTTGCTCCACACCATCGACGACGCCCGCCGGCTCGACGCCGACCTGGTACGCCGTTCAACTCGCCGCGCAGGCCTGGCTCGCCGCGCGCTAACCCACCCAGTCAGCGGAGGCAGACACTATGCGCGAGACCTATCACGAGCAGCTCGACCAAATCCTGGTCGAGCTCGAACGCATGACCCGCAGCGTGTCGACGGCGGTACGGCGTTCGACCAGCGCGCTGCTGACCGCCGACCTCGGAACCGCCGAAGAGGTGATCGCCGCAGACGCCCAACTCGACATCAGCGGTGAGGGCGTCGAGGCGAAGGTGTTCGACCTGATGGCCCGCCAGGCCCCGGTCGCCAACGAGCTGCGCATGCTGGTCGCCGCACTGCGGATGGTCGCCGACCTGGAGCGGATGGGCGACCTGGCCGCCCACGTCTCCAAGATCGCCCGCCTCCGCTACCCAGCACCGGCGATCCCGGCCGAACTCCAAAGCGTGGTCGCGGACATGGGACGGGTCGCCGAGCGAATGGTCAACCAGGCCGGGGACGTAATCCAAACCCGCGACGTGGGCGCCGCCTACCGGCTGGAATCCACCGACGACGAGATGGACAAGCTCCGCAGCAACCAGTTCCGCCTGATGATGGACGACTCCTGGCCGCACGGCGTCGAGGTCGCCGTCGACATCGCCCTACTCGGCCGGTACTACGAACGCATCGCCGACCACGCCGTCTCCATGGCCCGACGCGTCATCTTCCTCGTCACCGGCGAACTACCGGCTCCGCAGTAACCTGCATCACGCCGCTGAGGAGGAGATCCACGGCCCGTGGATGACGGTGGAGCTTGCCCGGCACGGGTACCGGATCTTCGCGGGCACGCTGTATCCGACGCTGCAGCGGATGCAGGACGAGGGCTTGCTGACCTCGCGTCACGACGTGGTGAACGGCAAGACTCGCCGGCAGCGATGACGACCAGGGGATCAGCTGCAGCAGCCCGACTGCGCGGTCGGCTTGGTCTCGGTGACGGTCAGCAGACCTCCGCTGATCCCCGTCGCGAGCCCGCGACCGGCCGGTGCGGAGATCGAGACCGCCTGCGGAGCCGGACCGCAGCACCCACCGGAGGCCTCCTCCGAAGCGACGGCGAGGTTCGAGGAGCAGACGCCGGTCTCCGGCAGGTTGAGCTGCACATCGCGAGCAGCCTCCCAGTCACCGGCCAGCGCCGCGACCACCGAGCGGGCCTGCTCGTACCCGGTCGCCAACAGGAACGTCGGCGCCCGGCCATACGACTTCGCACCGATCGCGTAATAGCCCTGCTCCGGGTGCGCCAACTCGTCGACACCATGCGGCGGAACCGTGCCGCAGGAGTGCTGGTTCGGGTCGATCAGCGGCGCCAGCGCACGGGTCGATCCGAGGATCGGGTCCAGATCGAGCCGCAACTCCGAGACGACCTCGTGGTCCGGCCGGAAGCCGGTCGAGTTCACGACGGTGTCCGCAACAACTTGCCGCTCGCCCGCCGAAAGCTCGACACGACCATCCGGAGTCCTCCTGGCAGCCTCGATCCGGAAGCTGCTGACCAGTTCTACCTGGCCGGACTGAACCAAATTCTTCAGTCTGGAGCCGAGAGCACCGCGGGCCGGCAACTCGTCGTCATCCCCGCCGCCATACGTACGAGCCTGGTCCGCGCCGCGCACCACCCAAACGACCTCCGTGCCTGGAACCTGGTCGGCCAGATCGCCGAGGTCGAGCAGGGTTGTGGCAGCAGAGTGGCCCGCGCCAACGACCGCAGTACGGCGGCCGGCGAAGCGGTCCCGATCACGGCCGAGCACATCGGGCAGAGCGCGCGAGATGTCGTCGGCGACTTCGGCTTCACCGCGGGCGGGGATTCCGGAACCACCTAGGACGTTCGGTCGACGCCAGGTCCCCGCTGCGTCGATTACGGCGCCGGCGAGGATCTCACTGCCGTCGGCGAGCCCGACAAGGAAAGGCGCCTCCTCGCGGCCCGCAGTACGGAGCCGGTCGAAGCCGACCCGGGTGACGGCGGCCGCCTGGGCGTCGTACCGGATGTGCTCGGCAAGCTCCGGCGCCTTGGCCAGCGGACCGAGGTAGGAGTCGATCAGGTCGCCGCCGGTAGGCAGGGTCTCCAGGTCGGGCGCGGTCCAGCCGGCCCGCTCGAGTAGGCGCCGGGCCGCGCTGTCGATGTCGTAGCGCCACGGGCTGAAGAGCTTGACGTGCCGCCATTCGTCGATTGCCGCGGCTACGTTCGGGCCTGATTCCAGTACGACGAAGTCCAGGCCGCGCTCGGCCAGGTGGGCAGCGGCGGCGAGCCCGACAGGACCTGCGCCGATCACCACGACCGGCAGGTCTGTCACCACGAGGTTCATTGAGTTTCTCCAAGTTGTGCAGGGGTTTTGACGAGCTGTCGAACGGTCGCCAGCACGAGGCCGGCCGAAGCAAGCAGTGTTTTGGGATCGACGCGGTCCGGTGTCTCGGCGGGGGTCTGGTAGCCGGGCATGCCCATCCCGATCCCAACGGCAGGTAGCCCTGCGGCGGCGTAGCGGCGGTTGTCCGACGCCACCGCGCCGGCCCGCAGCGGTACGCCTGTCTGGCGGCCGGCCTGATCGAGGGCGGCCAGCAGTGGCTCGGCCGGACCACCTGCCTCGACGGCAGCAGCGTCACCGAGCTGGGCCGCGCCGTCGATGTTGATCACATAGGTGCCGGACTGAACCTGAGGCGCATGGTGAGCCGAGCCTCGGGCTCCCGCCTCCTCACCATCGAGGAACGCCACGGTCAGCGCGACGCCAGGTTCATCGGCAAGGATGCGTGCGGCCTCGAGGACAACGGCAACACCTGAAGCGTTGTCGGCAGCCGCAGGCAGTCGCTGCTCCGGGTCGTCGCCCACCCCGTCGTAGTGGGCGGTCAACAAAACAGACACGGCGCCGGGTCGACTGAAGCGGCCGGCGCCGGGTCGACTGAAGCGGCCGTACACGTTGGTACCCGTGACAGTGATCGCCTGCAGGGGCATCGTCACGGTCACCTCACCGGCCAGTTCGGCATGGAGATCGGTACGGATCGACACGATCGGAACGTGACCGGTCGCCGGCCCCGCGATCATCTTGGGCATCCAGCCGGCCTCATCGACTCCCCGTGGAACCAGCAATCCGGCCGCTCGCTCGGACGAGGCGCGAGCGACTGTCGCTGCGTCGGCAGCCCTCACGACGACCCAGCGGTCTTGCCACGACTCAGCAGCTTCTGAGGTCAGCGGACCGGACAGCGGTTCGACCACCTCACTCGTGGTGAGCTGTTCGGCGAAGTCGCGCCGGTGTACCAGAGGCTGACCGTTGTAGCGCACGCTCGGAGTGGCCTGGAGTTCCTTCACGCCCGGGACAGTGAAGTTGTCCAGGGCAACGGATGCGCCGATCTGCTGCAGGCGATCTGCCAACCACTGCGCGGCAGCCTGACCGCCCGCGGTCCCGACACGGCGACCGGCATACCGGTCGGCCGCCAAGTCGTTGACGGTTGCCATCATCCGATCAGCGGAGGCGTCGTCGAGACTGGCAGCCGCGGCCACGAGCGGCCCCGGCGACGCCGTGGTCATCCGCAGCACCCACTGCCGGCGGCGACAGGCTCAGCAGCCGCGGTCGAACCGCAGCAACTGCCCGCCGCAACCGGCGCATCGGTACCACAGCAACCACCTGCGGCCTCTGCGGTCGAATCGCTACTCGGCGCGCTGCCGCAACAGCTTCCTGCTGCGGGCGGGTTGAAGGCTTCCGTCGGGCTGCTTGCGAAGCCGCCTGTCGGTGTCTCTGCGTTCATGTCTGTCAAACCTCCGTGTTGGTCAGTGAGGGAACTGGCGGTACGTCACGCTGCTGCGGGCCCGGCTACGTTGTGCTTCCGCACGGCAGGACGGCGTGCAGACCTGGCCGCATTCGTCGCAGAAGTCCACTCGCCCCCGGATACGGGTCAACCGCTGCAAGAGCTTCACCATCACAACCTCCTCGCCGCCGGGCGGCTGTCGCCGCCGGGACAACATTGATCTTCATCTAATCAGCGGTCCCCACCTTGCATCCTGTTTCGACAAGAGTCAAGATAGACACATGTCGAAACAGCAGCTTCTCGAGGAACGCAGCGGCGGATGCTGTACGCCGATCATGGTCGCGGCGCTGGATTCTGCTGCCGCCGGCGAGGGCGCGGCCGTGTTCAAGGCTCTCTCGGACCCGATTCGGCTCCGCCTGATGTCGATCATCGCGTCCGCCGGCAAAGAGGTCTGCGTGTGCGACATCACCGGCTACTTCGACGTCAGCGCGCCCACCATCTCGCATCACTTGCGCGTCCTCCGCGAGGCCGGACTGGTCGACTGCGAGCGCCGCGGCACGTGGGTCTACTACTGGCCACTGCCGGCGCGCCTGACCTGGGTTTCGACGCTGCTGTCAGTACCGGCCGCGGTCTGACGAGACCGCTTCACCTGCTGTTCATCGACGTACATCAATGTAGGCCGCGCACAGCGGCCGACCGTCAGGAGTTTCGCCATGCCCACGACCGCGGAAGACCTCGCTCTTCTCGATGTCGACACCGTACTGACACGCGCAGCGGACCGCCTCTCGGACCGCTTCGCCGGAGTCTTCAGTCCCGAGACCGTCGACCGCTATGTGCACGAGTCGTACGTCGCGCTGTTCCGCACGGCCAAGGTGCAGCGCCATCTGCCCGCGCTGGCTGAGCACTTCGCCACCGACCGGCTGACTGCCTTGGCTCACGCCAAAGGCGCGGTGACGAGCCCAGTGCCGCAGGTTCTGTTCCTGTGCGTCGCGAACGCCGGGCGCTCGCAGATGGCGGCAGCCCTGCTCAGCCACCATGCCGAGGGCAAGGTGGTCGTCCGCTCGGCCGGATCGCAGCCCGCCGGCGACATCGAGGAGCCGGTCGCGCCGCTGCTGGACGAGCTCGGCATCGAGATGATCGACGCCTACCCGAAGCCGCTGACCGACGACGTGGTCCGCGCTGCGAACGTGGTGGTGACGATGGGCTGCGGCGATGCCTGCCCGGTCCTACCCGGCAAGCGGTACTACGACTGGGCCATCGAGGACCCAGCCGGCCAGTCTGCCGACGTCGTCCGCAGGATCCGTGACGACATCGACACCCGCGTTCGCGCCCTGCTGGCCGAACTGACGCACGTCTCGTGACCTCCCCTACTCCGACCACTGGAGCTGAATCTGTGAGCGACCTCGTAGCCGAGACCAGGACCACCGACGACGGATCGGTCGTCGCCAGGCTCTCCTTCCTGGACCGGTTTCTGGCCGTCTGGATCCTGCTGGCCATGGGAGCCGGGCTGCTGCTCGGCCGCGTGGTCCCCGGCCTGGACGACGCCCTCGACGCGATCAAGGTCGGCTCGGTCAGCCTGCCGATCGCGATCGGCCTGCTGCTGATGATGTACCCGGTACTCGCCAAGGTCCGCTACACCGAGACCGCCCGCGTCACCGGTGACCGTCGCCTCCTGATCGCGTCCCTGGTGCTCAACTGGGTGCTCGGGCCGGCGCTGATGTTCGCGCTCGCGTGGCTGCTGCTGCCGGACCTCCCGGAGTACCGCACAGGTCTGGTGATCGTCGGCCTGGCGCGCTGCATCGCGATGGTGCTGATCTGGAACGACCTGTCCTGCGGAGACCGCGAAGCGGCCGCAGTACTGGTGGCGATCAACTCCGTCTTCCAGATCATCGCGTTCGCGGCGCTCGGCTGGTTCTACCTGCAGATCCTGCCGGGCTGGCTCGGACTCGAGACCACGAGCGCCGAGTTCTCCGTCGCCGCGATCGCGCTGAGTGTCCTGGTCTTCCTGGGCATCCCACTTGTCGCCGGGTATCTCACCCGGACGATCGGCGAGCGCATCAGGGGCCGCGACTGGTACGAGAGCCGCTTCCTCCCGAAGATCGGCCCGATCGCGCTGTACGGCCTGCTGTTCACGATCGTCATGCTGTTCGCACTCCAAGGCGAGGCGATCACCAGCCAGCCGCTCGACGTGGTGCGCATCGCCCTGCCGCTGCTCGCGTACTTCCTGATCATGTTCGGCGGATCGTTTGCCCTCGGCCACCGTCTCGGCCTCGGCTACGCCAGGACCGCCAGCCTGGCTTTCACTGCCGCAGGCAACAACTTCGAGCTCGCCATCGCCGTCGCGATCGGCACCTTCGGTGTCACCTCGGGACAGGCCCTGGCCGGCGTGGTCGGACCGCTGATCGAGGTGCCGGTTCTCGTCGCGCTGGTCTACGTGTCACTGTGGGCGAAGCGGCGTTTCTATCCCGAGACTGTCAACTAACACCGCTGCAAGGAGCGCCTCCGTGTCTGACATCCTCCCCGAAGTCCTGTTCGTCTGCGTGCACAACGCCGGCCGCTCGCAGATGGCCGCCGCGTTGCTCGACCACCATGCCGCCGGGCGTGTCGTCGTCCGGTCCGCGGGCTCGCAGCCGGCCGACCAGCTCAATCCGGCGGTCGTCGCGGCGATGGCCGAGCTGGGCCTGGACATCTCCAAGGAGTTCCCCAAGCCGCTCACCGACGACGCCGTCAAGGCCTCCGACGTGGTCATCACGATGGGCTGCGGCGACGAGTGCCCGTACTTCCCCGGCAAGCAGTACCTCGACTGGAAGCTCGAGGACCCGGCCGGCCAGGGCATCGACGCGGTACGGCCGATCCGTGACGAGATCGACACCCGCGTCCGCGCGCTCCTCGCCGAGCTCGTACCGTCCACCGGCTCGGTCAGCTGAACCGGCCAGTCAGACCACCGCGCGAGGTGCGCGCGGTGGTCATCGGCGGTGGCCAAGCAGGTCTGGCCACCGGGTTCTACCTGCGCCGCGCCGGCCTCGTTCCCGGCGAGGACTTCGTGATCCTCGATGCGGCCGAGCAACCCGGCGGCACCTGGGCCCGGATGTGGCCGACCCTCCGCACCTTCTCACCCACCCAGCACTCATCACTGCCAGGCTGGATGATGCCCGCCTGGACGGCCGACGATGGCTATCCACTGGCAGCTCACGTGGTCGACTATCTGACCCGATACGAGGCGCGCTACCAACTCTCCGTACTGCGGGGCGTGCGGGTCTCGTCAGTCCGGTACGGCGACCGCGGCCGCCTCGCCGTTTCCACCGATCACGGCAACTGGATCGCCGAGCACGTCGTATCCGCAACGGGTACTTGGTCCAGGCCGTTCGTCCCGACGTACCCGGGCCGGTTCGGCGGGCGCCAGTTGCACACAGCGCAGTACCGACAGGCTGTTGACTTCGCTGGTGAGCGGGTGATGATCGTTGGCGGCGGCAACTCCGCGGCTCAGATCCTCGCCGAGGTGTCCGAAGTCGCCGACACCACTTGGGCCACTCTCCGCCCGCCGCGCTTCCTGCCCGACGACGTCGACGGCCGAGCACTCTTCGAGATCGCCACCAAGCGTCGTCGGATGCGCGAGTCGGGCGGACCCGACACCGGCGGCGTCGCAGGACTGGGTGACATCGTCATGGTCGACAGCGTCCGTGCCGCCCGCGACCGCGACGTGCTCCACGCCCGCGGCCCGTTCGAACGACTCACCGAGTACGGCGCCCGCTGGCCCGACGGCTCCCAGCTCACCGTGGACACCATCATCTGGTGCACTGGCTTCCGCCCCGCGCTCCATCACTTGGCGCCCCTGGCTCTGCGCGCTCCCGACGGCCTCATTCCCACCGAAGGCACCCAGGCCGCCAAAGAACCCCGCCTACACCTGGTCGGCTACGGCGACTGGACCGGGCCCGCCTCGGCAACCCTCATCGGAGTAGGCCAAAGTGCCCGCGCTCTGGCAGTCAGGATCACAGAAGCTCCTTGAGCAACCCCCGGACCTGCAGTTCGATCTCGTCCCGAATCCGCCGCACCGCGGCCGGCGAGCGGCCTTCAGGATCATCGATCGGCCAATCCAGGTAGCGCTTCCCCGGGTACACGGGGCAAGCGTCTCCGCACCCCATCGTGATGACGACGTCAGCAGCCCTGACGACCTCGTCCGACAACGGCTTCGGATAGGTACCACCGAGGAACACGCCCACCTCGTCCATGGCAGCGATCACCGTGGGATCGACGGCCGCAACCGGAAACGACCCGGCCGACCTGACCAGGATCCGGTCGCCGGCCAGTTGGTGCAGCAGACCCGCCGCCATCTGGGAGCGCCCCGCGTTGCGCACACAGACGAACAGCACCTCAATGCCGGAGCCGCTCGTCTTGCCACTCGCCTTCGCCAGGGCAGTGAGCCGATCCGCCGCGAAACTGGCGGTCAACGACGGCAAGAACCTCCGGATCCGCGATCTCGAGGCAAGCATCTCGTAGCTCTCATCGACATACCGTCCGACCGTCTCAGGCGAGAAGACGCCGGCGAAGCGATCTGCCAGTTGCGCCGCGATGTGCTCGAGTTGCCGATGGACGACCGCTCCAGCAAGGTCCATCGAACTTCGGCCGCCGCCGGCAGGCTGGGCTGTGGACGTATGCTCCGGAACCTCGATACCCAGCAACGTCGCCAACTCCGCCAGCGCGTGATGGGTCGGCCGGTAATAGGTGAACGACTGCCGCCGCTCCCGGAGCAGCAGCCCCGCCTCGCACAGTTGCCGCAGGTGGTGACTGATCGTCGTCTGTGCCCCATCGGCCTCAGCCGCTAGCTGACCTCGGCTGACCTCTCCCCCAGGATGCGTCAGCACGATACTCATCAACCGCAGCCGTACCGGATCCGCAACCGCACCCAGCAACCTAGCGCGGTACTCCGCGTCCTGCCGCGACAACGGCACTTCCAGCGACGGCCGATGAGGCGGATTTGACATGCGTCGATCTTCACATTCGTCTATATGCCGGTCAAGCAAGTGCCCGCTCAGATCGAACCGTCAGCCACTCTCGCCCACGCGGTGATCAGGCCGGGTGCCGCGCCACAGGCTGTAGGCGAAGACGCCGAAGAATGCCGTCGTGATGGCTGTCCCCCACGGCGCGACGCCCGACAGCGTGAAGGCGAGGAACCCGCAGATCACCGACAGCGGGGACCACCATTTCACCAGTCCGGCTCGCCACGCGGCGACGGCGGCGAGCGGCAGCGCGAACACGAACCCGGCGATCCCCGGCGTCACGATGACCGGCACGCCCCACATCGTTTCCATCACTTCCTGCACCCGCAGTGTGGTGTCGACGCCCGCGACCTGGCCGATCGCCGAGTCGTAGTAGTCGATCATCAGCAGCCCGGGCAACGTCGAGATTCCGAGCCAGCCGAGGAACGCTGCCACGTTGGCGATCCAGATGCCGCGATTGCGCACATAGCCGGCGAGCAGGATCGCGGGGACGATCCAGAACGCGTATCCGAAGTGGAAGCCGACCGACTTGAACTGCAGCGGGTCGGGGTTGGCGGCGTACGCCTCATAGAGCACTCGACCGTCCTCACCGACGGCCGGGTCTCCCACGGCTCCGATGGTCACGAACAGGCCCGCGAGAACGGGGGCGGCGACGAGGAACCAACGGCGGGCCGCGCGGCCCGACGCGACACCACGGCGGTGGGCGGCGGAGCCTTGGGCAGCGGGACGCTGGGTGGCGACCATCGAGGTCGCGAGGCCGGCGTCGGCGGACTGGGAATGCATGGGATCAACCTCCTTGGCGATACCTCCACGATGCGTTCGGCACCCGTCCGCCACATCGGCCGCGAGGCCGACCTTCTTCTCAGCCGCGCGATGGAGGTCCGTCGATTGTCGGGTCGCCCGCGACGACGAGGCCATGCTCGTAGGCGTAGATCACCGCGTGCACCCGGTCGCGCAGCCCCAGTTTGCCGAGCACGTTGCTGACATGGGTCTTGGCGGTCGCGTCGGACACGAACAACTGACCGGCGATGCCGGCGTTCGACAGCCCGCGCCCCAGCAGCGCCAGCACCTCGCGCTCTCGGGGTGTCAGCGCCGACACCTCCGGATCGGACGATGCGGGACGCGGCGCCGGCAGACGCACGAACGCGTCGATCACCCGCCGCGTGACTCCCGGCGCCAGCAGTGCGTCGCCGGACGCCACCACCCGGATCGCAGCCACCAGTTCCTCGGCCGGCGCATCCTTGAGCAGGAACCCGGACGCACCGGCGCGCAGCGCCTCGAAGACGTACTCGTCGAGGTCGAAGGTGGTCAGCACGAGGATCCGCGACGGCGTGCCCTCGCCGACCAGGCGGCTGGTGGCCGCAATGCCGTCCAGCACCGGCATCCGGATGTCCATCAACGTCACATCGGGCCGGAGCCGCCGGACAACCTCCATCGCCTGCTCGCCGTCCGACGCTTCCCCCACCACGCGGAGGTCCGGCACATCCTCGAGTAGCGACCGGAAGCCGGCGCGCACCATCCCCTGGTCGTCAGCCACGACGATGCTGATCACAGTCGCTCCCGCATCGGCAGGCTCGCCTCGAGCTGGAAGCCGCCGTCCGGACCGGGGCCTGTCACCACTGACCCGCCGTACAGGGCGACCCGTTCCCGTACGCCGACCAGGCCGTGACCGCCGGCACCCTCCTGGGCACCCCGGCCGTTGTCGGCGACGGTGACCGTGAGGGTGGTCTCGCCGTACACCAGGCGCACGCTGGCCTGGCCGGCCTGCGCGTGCCGCAGCGCGTTGGTCAGGCCTTCCTGCACGATTCGGTACGCCGCGAGGTCCATACCGGGTGGCAAGTCGACACGCTCGCCCTCGACACACACGTCAACCCCCAGGCCCGCCGACCGTACCTGCTCCACCAGTCGGTCGAGTTCGCCGAGCCCCGGCTGCGGCGCCAGTGAGGGCGAGTCGCCGTCCTTGCGCAGTACGCCGAACAGCCGCCGCATTTCCGCCAGCGCCTGCCGGGCGGTCGTCTCGACGGCAGCGAGGTCAGCCGCCTCTCGCCGCTGCTCCGGCCCCAGGCGCCGGCGTACCGCCTGGGTCTGGATCGCAACAACACTGATCGAGTGCGACACGATGTCATGGAGCTCACGGGCGATCCTGGCCCGCTCCTCTGCCACCGCGGCCGCGGCCCGCGCTTGCTGCTCCCGCTCCATCCGGTCGGCCCGCGCGACCACCTCCGCCAGTCGGGCGGAGCGCTGGCGTAGACCGACCCCGACCGCGAACGGCCCGCCCAGGAACACGATCGCCGCCGCCACGTCACTCGGCTCGAGCCCCTCGACGACCATCCCCGCCAGGAAGGGAACTCCCAGCACCGCGATCCCGGCATAACTACGCGGCGGGACAAGCTCGGCGCCAAGGGTGAACGACACCAGTACCAGCGCCAGCAGAGTGGAGAACTGCCCCTCAGGATTGACCGCCAGATTACTGCCGATCACCACCGCGGCAACCGCAATCGGCCAACGCCGCCGCCACGCCAGCGCAGCCATCGCCGGAACGGCGACCAGCGCGTGCCAGACCGGCGTCCGCACCGTGCTGCCGAAAACCGACTCGGCCACAACCAACACCACGAACGCGCCCGCGAGCAAGGAGTCGCCCACCGGCGGCGCGGAACGCACCATCCAGGAACGCGCTCGGGAGCCATCAACCGCGACCACAACCCGACGCTAGCGCAGCCGAGACCCGCCAGACATCGGCCACACGACCGAGATCCCCACAACACAGCGCCACCTGCAGCTCGCCGTCGACGACGACCAACGCGTCCAACACGTCGGTACGTACCCGGCTACGGTCGACGGCACCGACCACGGGATCGACCACGGGCTCCCGGGGCGCGGTAACCACGGACTGGCGGCGACGGTGGCATCAGTCGCCTTAGCAGGCCCCGTGACGAGCCAGAACTCGGTGATCGTTCAACCGGAATGCAGCGCAGCCGACGGCCCGAAAGACCCGCGATCCGGAGCCGGATGACATTGGCGTATTCCTGAGCCAGCTCGACTGGAGCGATGTGCTCCTCGATCATGTGCTCGCCCAACCACAGCTGCACGCTGTAGTAGCTGGGAGATCGCCTGGTCACGGGGTGCGTGCCACGCGATGGCTCACTTGTCACTCAGGCCTCTCACAACATCGACAACCATCGCTGCCGCCACGACCCCGGTGCCTACGATCAAGATCCACATCTGAGTAACCACTGTTGGATCACCATCGCCTTTGCCGGATTGACTTGGCCTCTTGTGGCGAAGCTATGGGCTGGCGGGCGGCACTGACTGTACAAAATGTGTGACTCACGGCTAGGCATCCTGTGGAGACGATCCAGTAGCAGGCATGGATGACCAGGCGCAGCCGATCGGCCGCCGTGTGCGGTACTGGCGTCAACGTCGTGGCATCGACCGCCAACGCTTCGCCGACATGGTGGGTCGATCTACGTCTTGGTTGGACAAAGTCAAGAAGGGCGACCGTAATCTTCTGCGCTTACCGATGCACTCAGTATTGCGCCGGAGGTACTAACGGACGGTCCGGCGGCCCGTCGCGCCGCGGACTGCGTGGACGCTGCCGAAGTGCGAGCAATTCGGTCTGCGCTGGGTCGCTACCCCGTATTTTCCGTCAGGATGTCGAATGCGATGCCGTCGTCGATCGCTTGGGGAACAACCATCGGCGCAACAGGGTCTTCGCCGCGCAAACGTGGCGGCACCTCGAGTGGCTGCCCCTGACGCGGCTGAATGAGGGCGGTCGCGCATTGGAGTACGTCACGAGTATCGATCCAGCGATGATCGCGTCACTGCCCGCCTGAGCGTAGGGCGAACTATCTGCTCGACTTGACCACTTCGTACACCTACACCGGCCGCTACCCAGAGGCGGTCCAGTCTCTGACTGAGGCCGAGCGACTGGCCCCGCAAGAGGTCCGATGCAGGCCGTTGGCTCATGGCCTACTTCGAGCGCTTCTCAACAGCACCACGGGATCACTCAGCCAGACACTCCAGCTGTCAGGCGAAGGGAGAAGCGTCGGCTTCGGCCCGGAACGTCTCGGTGACCTCGTCGGCCAGCTCCTCGTCCAGCGACTCGGTCAGCTCCTGGCCGCGCTCGGACTGGGTGAGCGACGACTTGGTCGGCGGACGCTTGCGTGGCTTGCCCTTGTCGGGCCCACCGGTGACCTCCTTGTAGCCCCCGAGCCGCAAGGCGTCGCGCGCCAGGGAGGGTACGGCGTCCCCGATCTCTGCGGCCAGGTCGCGGACCAGGCTCGGGTCCCGGCTCCGGTCGCGCGCGAACAAAGTGTCGGCGTCACGGATCAGCGACTCCCGCATCCGTGTCGCCTCCTCGCTCTCGCTGGTGCCGGCCTTCCGGTGGATGCGCACGATGGCCACGCGCGCCGCGAGCCGTTCGGGCAGCTGCTCGGGCAGTCGGACGAGGCCGTCGATCTCGCGCAGCCACCTCAACGCCTGGTCCACATCGCCCGTGTCCTCTGCGATCCGCGCGGTCAGCAGCCGGATGTCGATGTACGTGTCGGTGTCGTGCCGATCGGCCGCGACGCCCGCCCACCAGTCGGCCCCGGTCAGTGCCTCAGCGAACCGGTGCAGCGAGGCCAGGGCCTCCACCTCGATCGCGGCAGTGAACGGCAGGCTGACGTCGGTGCGTCGCTCCGTCAGTACGGTCAGTGCGTCCTCGGCCTTGCCTGCGTCGAGGAGACGCCGAGCCGTCAATGACGCCTGGCGGGCCCAGGTCAGGTCGTCGGCGGCGGCCAGCAGCTCGGGTTGGACCGTGAGGCCCAACCGGGCGGAGAGGTAGACCTGGCTGGAGGTGGGAAGCTCTTCGACAATCCCGGCCAGCTCCTCGACCGCTCTCTGGTTGAATGCGCGGTCCAGGGTCGCAGTGGCCTGGCCCAAGCAGAGCCGGTAGTACAGCTCCTCGACCTTGGCCGCGAACGAGTTCTGCTTCGCGAAGTACCGGTACGCCGCACGCTGGATCCGCTCCACCACTCGCGGCGAGCTGGCTAGGACCAATGGCAGGACGACCTTGCGCAGGTCGGGTCGAGCGACGAGTTCGTGGGGGCTTAGGCGCTGCACGAGCGCGACCTCTCGTGCCAGTCTCTCGAACAGCTCACGGGCGCGGCTGTCGGTCATGTCCGACAGGCCTGACGGCCTGGCCAGCACGTGACGGATCACATCAGGGGTGATTCGGCGAACAACCATGCACCCGTTCACGAGCCGCCGGACATCGGCGTCGTCGATGTGCGCGACGACACGTCGGTACAGGTATGGCAGCGAGACCTCGTTCATGCTGAACAGGAACTGCTGTTGCGCTTCCTTGCTCGACATCCCGTCCTTGAGCCGGTCGCGCAGGTAGTCCGCGGCCAGCCGCAGGCTCAGCGGCTGAGTGGAGACCGCTCGCTCGACCGAGGACAGGAACTCCTCGGGCAGCTCGAAGCCGGCCAGCGACCTACGGAGGAGCTGCATGGCCGACTCGCGGTCCAGCCCCGTCAGATGCAGGTCAACAGTCTCGTGCCGGTCCATGGGCACTCGACCGCACATCACGACCCGCAGTCGCGGGCTGTGGTCTTGGAAGCGGTCGAGGAATCCCCACAGGGTGTCAACCGCCTCGGGTGACTGGCGCTGAGCCACCTCGAAGGTGTCCAGCACCCACAGGTGAGGATGATCACGCTTGCCGACGGCGGTCTCAACGATGCCGGCATAGCGCGCGAGGAGAACCTCCTCGTCGGCGATCGTGTCCTCCGTGCGCACGGTCACCTCGCTCTTGGAGGCGCGCGGCGCCAACCGCGACACATCCGCAGCCGCGATCGTGGTCCGCACCGCCTGGCTGAGGGCGACCGCTTCGGCGGCGACCTTGGGGAACAACGCGGCCAACTGGCCTGCGGCGTCAGCAAGCAGGGTGAGCGGTTGGTCGATCCGGAGCTCCTGACGGTCGAAGCTCAGGTACGCGAAGGGGAAGTGATGCGCGGTGCCTGCATCGACGTGGTCGAGGATGAATCTCGCCAGGAGGGTCGACTTTCCTACCCCGCCCGGGCCGTAGATGAGCAGCGGCGGCCGTTCGTTCCTCCTCATGGCCCGGCGAACGCGACGCCTGGTCGACGTCGTTCGCGAGCTCGCAGGCAGCACCTCTGCGTAGTCGGAGAGCTGCTGAAGCTCCGCCTTGCGGCCGACGAAGCCGTCCGCTACGAGCATGCGTAGCGGTCGCAGCAGGTTCTCGATGGTGCGCTCGCCGCGCGCCTCCTCGGGGGTCGGGATCTGCACCTTCGTGCCCGAGAGCCACTCGGAGGCGGTCGCCGTGCCCTGGAGCTCTTCGAGAGACTGGTTCTTGAGAGACTGCGCGCTCTTGTTGATGTAGCGACGGGCCATCACGAACCCGACGTCGTTGAGGTCCGTGCCACCCTCGAAGTCGGTCAGCCGGCCGTCGCGGTCGAGCACGGCGAGGGTCTCCTTGCGTACGTCGGCGCGCAGGCTCCACTTCTCGCCCGCCCTGGTGACCACTGGTTCGCAGTCCTGAGCCAGGAACTGGTCGATCACCGGATCCACGTGGGGCCGGTCGGTGCTGCCAGGCAGAGAGGCGACGTCGAAGGCGCTCAGCAGGGCTACGAATTCGCGCAGCTCCTGCACGCGCCCCCCGGACTTGGCCGGTCCCGTGGACCTGATGGAATCGAGGATGCCCTCGAACTTGGCGCTGGACAGGTCGTGCAGCTGGGCCATCTCACACTCCCCTCAGCCCGCGGGCCACTCTGCTGAGCTCGGCTGCCTTTGCGCGCATCGCCGCCACCGGCACAGGATCGGGGGCGGGTTTGCCGAACAGCTCGGTGACGAACGCGTTCACCTGTGCTTTGGTCAGCTTGGTGTTGGCATCTTTAGCAACGTCCACGAAGTACTGCTTCACCTCTTTGAGGGGGATCTCCGACGCAAGCGGCTCGCGCAGCACGAACGGGTCGACGTTCGGGTTAGGGATGGCACGGTTATACGCGAGTAGGACGACCCTGCATTCGCCCAGCTCGTCGTTGCCCGCGGCAGCGGCGATGTCCCCGACGAGGGCGACAGCTGCCTCAGTGAGGTTGCTCCCGTCGAGGCCGTCGAAGACCAGGCACGTGGGATCGAGGCTCCCGAGCCTACGCACCAGTTGCGGACGCAGGATGCGTGCGTTCGTCGCGTCTTGGGCGCTCGGGTCGAGGCTCTTGACGTCGGGCCAGTCGGTCCATCCGAGTGAGTTGGCGATCATGTGCGCGACGTCGACCGGGTTCGCCTGGGTGTCAGTGAACCTGGACAGGTTGATCAGCGTGGTGGCCATGTTCGCGAATCTCCTGGCCACGTGGGAGGCGAGCACCCAGGTGTAGCTGCGGCCCGACGACCGCGGCCCGCCGACCACCATTGTGCGGATGCCGTCGGGGCCGAACAGGGAAACGAGGTTGTGGCGCAGCGTGGACCGGTTGACGAACGGACGGGGTCCGACGAGCGTTGTCTGGGACAGCTCCTCCAGCGTCGGAGGGGAGGCAGCCACCCCCGCTGCCTGCTCGGCCGCCACCTCCGCGTCGCACGCGAAGCGCAGGGCGACGATGCGTTGCTTCACGGTGGCGAAATTGTCGTCCGCCTCTACCGCCAGCAGGAACTGGCGCACCAAGTGGACCCTGGCGACCCTCTCCAGCACATCACCCCAGATCTCGCGAACGGTCTGGTCCCAGTTGATATCGATCTCAGCAACCCCCACGGACACCACGAGCCGCTTCAGCGATGTCTTGTCAACGATCCCCACGATCGCGATCTCCATCAGCTCGCTGCCTCTGGCGCTGTTGGGGTCGAACGGCTCGTCGTAGAAGGACACCGGCTATGTCACCTGCGCTGCTTGGAGGCCCGCCACTACGCGCTCGATGCGCCGGCCCTGGTTGCGGATCTGGGTCAGGCCGTTCGTCCTCACCTCGACCCACTGTTGGTGGAGTGCGACCAGACCCCATTGCTCGTTGAATACCGGGGAACCCGACGACCCGCCCTCGGTGTCAGTGAGGTACTGGACGACGTCATCGTCGACGGAGCGGACCACATTGTGGATCATGCCGATCTTCTTCGGTGCCCCGCTCGGGTGCTGGATGATGTACACGCGATCATCGACCCTGACAGGTGCGGCCCCGGTCAGCTCGACGACCGGCGCGTCCGCCGGCATGGGGTCCGCGGTGCGCACGACGGCCCAGTCGTGGTCGGCCGCACCGACGATCGACGCCGGATCGCAGTTGACGATCGTCGGTGCCAGGTCGAGCCCCGCGAAGGTCCGTTCGTAGCCGAACCACGCCTCCACGGCGGTAGCAGGCGCATGGCCATGGTCGCGGTCGAACAGCACGTGCTCGTTGGTGAGGATGAGGTCCTCGCCGATCCGGAAGCCGGTGCCTAGGAAGTGCTGGCCACTCATCGTCACCAGGAGGCGACAGACGGCGGCGCCGAGCTCGACCCCACGACGGAGGAACGCGATGTCGAGGAACGTGGGCTCGGCCTGAATCACCTTCTCCAGTCCGGGGCCGCCGAAACCCTTCCAGGTCGCGTCCGGTGCAGGCGTCGGGGTCGTGGTCACGGGTGCGGGCGCGACCAGTTCGTCGATGCGAGCCGCGACAGCCGTGTCACCGGACTGCCTCACCTGGTCCAGTAGCAGCCGCAGCTTCGCCTGGCGGTGAGCCATGTCCAAGATGTCCGCCCATACCCAGCGCATCGGCTGGTCCCAGTTGATGTCGATGATGCTGAGAGCGGCCTGCCCCATCAGGAGGCGGACCTCGGGCTTGGACTGGTAGACGGATGCGAGCAGGTTCCACAGGTCCCGTGCGGCGGGGTCGTTGAGATCGAGCGGCGGCGTCTTGTCGATGAAGTGTGTCACCGGGCCCTCACTGGAACTTGATCTGTCTGACGTCGGTGAGGACGGGTGGCACAACGCTCTCGGGCTCCACGAACGGATCGATCGCGGCCAGCGGGCCGAAGCAGAGGCCCGTGCGAGCCTCGATCGAGCTGATAGCGCGTTGCGAGCTCTCGTGCTCGCCGAATACGAACTCCTCGTCCTTGAGATGGCTCAGCTGGGACATCGTGTAACCGGTGGCGCAGAGCTGTCGGGTTTCATCGTGGACGAACGCTATGACCTTCCAGAACTCGACGGGGATCTTCACCCCGAACTTCACCGGGTCGTCGTCGGCGAAGAAAGGTCCGGTGAACACGCAGATCTTCACGTCGCTCTTGCGGGCGTTCTGCAGCGCGTACTCCTCGAGTTGCAGCCAGACGCCGCCGTTGAACGTCTGCATTTGGGGCGCCACGTTCGTGACGTGCATCGTGTCGGCGTTGGCCCGCTCGGCTGTCTCCTTGGTGCCCCAGTTGGGGTACTCGCGGCGCGTCATGTGACCGCGCGCGAACTTCGGAGAGTTGCCGTAGCAGGCCTCCTTGATCTGCGCGTCGGCCGGGATGCGCGGGTCGTTGCGCCACCCGGGCCGTCCCAGATCGGGGATCTCCGTGCCGCCGTCGATATTGACGGCGCTCCACCGCAGCAGCTTGCGCCGGATTCCCATCAGGACCGAGAAGTGCTCGTACTTGAGCACCTGCTGCTGCTCACCGGCGAGCTCGAAGGTCAGCACATCGTCGAGGTCTGCTGTCACGACGGGGAGTGGCACGGCGAAGCCGTCGCCGAGGAAGGCTGGGTCGTATCCTTCGCGGTCGAGATAGTCCTCGACGCGGGTCTCGACGAAGGTCTCGCCCGCCTCGTCCGGTCGTAGGCTGGACTGCCCAGTTGCGACCGTCACCCCGGGTGCTGCCCCAGCGGCGTAGGGGTCGCCGAGCTGGACAGTCACCGTCAGCGGGACCAGCAAGCTCAGCGTCGACGACTGCGTGGGCGTCACCGCCTGCGCCGTCGTAGCCAGACCCACCCGCTCACGCTCGCCGGCGGGCCGGGCGCGCATGGACCGCCCGCTACGCAGGTCGTCGAGCCGTTGCGCGACGACCCGGCTGGGCACGGCCAGGTTGCCCTGGAGGAACCTGCCCGCGAAGTGCAGCCCTACTGCGTCGCCGGTGTCGAGGGACAGCAGCACCGACCCGGAGTTGCCCCCCAACGTCGAGCAGTCGTGGACCAGGGCCCCCCCGCGCGGCTCCATGAGCTGTCCCGGGGCAAGGCGCTTCTTGTCGTAGACGTTGCCGAAGATCTTGTCCATCAGGTCGGCGTCGGGGATCCGACTGTCGCGGGCCGGGTAGCCGATGACCGCGACCAGCTCGTCGGGCTGCGAGGTCTCCGACAGCCTGATCGGGACGGGTGGCTCGTCGCCGGCGATCTGCGCCACCCGGAGGAAGGCGAGATCTGGACCGTCGGGGCCTTCGACATGAAGGATCTCGCTGAGCCGGAACACCAGGCTGTCTTGGCCGCCGATCTCCTCGAGGAGGTCGATCGAGGCGGTCATGGCGGTGCCGCTGAGCCCTTCGCGAAACACGAACGCAGTCCCGGTGTCCCGGCCGAACTCGCCGGCAACGTGGCGGTTGGTGATGATCGTGTCGGGCGCGATGAGCCATCCGGTGCCGAGCCAGGCGAGGCTGTGGCCTTCGACCTCGATCCTGCCGACCGACCGCGCCGCCCGCGTGATGCGTGCGCTGGCGGTGGTCAGCCGATCGCGCCAGGTGACGGTGTCGGCCGCCTCCAGCACCAGCTCTGCCTGGCCCCGCTTGATCGCAAGCACCGGACGGCCTCGACGCAGCATGATCGACTCGGCGCCGAACTCATCGCCGATCCCTTCGAAGCCCGGGCCTTCGGCGTCGGCGCGTTGGGCCAACTCCTGGTGCAGCACGCTGTCGCGTCGCCGTACGGCCGTGTTCATCGCCTTGAGACGGGCCAGGTCGCTCATGCGCGCTCTCCCTTCGTCGGCCGGCTCTCACAACATCGGCGCCAGGATCGGCGCGATGCCGCCGTACTCCGGATTGTCATGCAGTGACCGGATGAGGTTCTCGAGGACACCCTTGGTGCTGGCCTTGTCGAGGATCCGGTGCCACACCTCCTCCGCGGAACCGCGGTCGTCGACCGTCCCTCGGGTCACCCCGGCCTCCAGCGCAAGGTTGATTGCGGTTTCGGTGCTGCTGAAGGTCGTGTAGAGAGTTCTTAGGAGCAGCTGGACCGTCGGGTTGGCGAAGTCGAGTGGCGCGTCGTGGACTGTCCACGTCCCCGGCGCTGGGCCGGGCTGAGGTTGTGGCACCATGGGCACGCCCGGGGTACCCCACGCGTCGAGCCAGGCCGGCTTGGCCGCGGGGCGGAACCCGATGTTGAAGTCCCACACCACAGGGTCGCGGGCCAGCTCCCACAGCGGCTCGGCGTAGTTGTTGGTGCCCGCACGTCCACTGGTGTGCAGCCCGAGGACGTCGCCACTCGCGAGCTCGATCAGCGGTCCGCCGCCGGACCCACTGAGGCTGCTGCAGTCGTGCAGGAGGCCAGGTGCCTCGCCCGCGCTGATGGTGCCGAGACCGAGAGACCTTCCGGGCTGTACGAAGAAGAACTTCTCCGGGTCCTCGCCGAAGATCTTCTTCATGTCCTCGGGGTCGTTGCGGGGGTCGGCCGCGGCGCAGGAGACGAGCGCCACCTCCTTGCCGCCGAGGTCCTCCGGGCTCGCGGAGGCGACGCTGAGTGGATCCGCCAGATCGTCACCGTCGACCAGCTCGAGGAGCGCAACCCTGAAGTACGGGTGCAGGAAGAGCACACGGGCGACGTCCTTGGTGCGTCCGTTGGCGAACTGAACCGACAGCTCCGTGCCTTGCTTCACCGTCACGCTTGTGCCGGCTCCGTCGGTGGCTGTGCCCACCGCGAACGATGCGGCGAGCACCAGTCCCGGCCCGGCGAGGAAGCACGAGCCAACCCACGAAAATGCCCCGCCATGCGTCATGAGCCGGCCAACCGCCGCGACCGTGCGCTGGACGCGCTCGTGCGGCGGCTCGATGATGTCGGCGATGTGGGGCCATTGCGACCAGTCGATGGTCAGGTCGGGTGCCACCCGCAGTGCGGGCCGCGCGACACTGAGGATGATCGCCACGGGTTACACCCCGATCTCGGCCAGCACCGCAGCGCCGGCGACCTGCTTGCGCAGGTCCTCGATCACCAGTTGGAGGGGGACGCCCTGGTTGTCCGTCGTGCCCCCGAAGTGGTGGAGTGCCACGGCGTCGAAGTTACGATCGAGGACCACCGAGCCCGAGCTGCCCCTCTTGGTGTTGATCTTGTAGCGCAAGCGGGTGAGGTTGGTCGACAGGTTCGCGCCCGACGGACTCGCGAACGACAGCAGCAGCGGCAGCTGGGTATCAGATGTTGCCGGGTGGCCCAGCACCCACAAGGGTTCGTCGGCTGAGATCGGGGTGTTCCTCGCGCTGAGCGCAAACGACCCACGCGGATCGCCGGAGTTGTCGGGGCCGATGCCCTGTGACCCGACAGGTTCGGAGAGGTGCACCAGGGCGTAGTCGAACAGACCCATCGCGGGGCCTTCGGGGCTGAGTTCGACCGGATCGGCCGCGAAGCCGCTGGACGCGACCTTCCACTCGGGCGCGAAGGGCACCGGGCGACCGGGGTTGACCACGGCGCCCTTGGTGTCGCGCTTGTGGTCGAAGAGCGCCACGCCGTCGCTGCCCTGGTCGCCGAGAGTCTGCGTGACGTGCCAGTTGGTGAGGATGTGTTGGGGGCCGACGAGGAATCCCGACCCTGCCGCCTCGCCCCGCACGATGATCTGGCACACGCGCACCTCGCTGGCCGCGAGCCGCGAGCGGAAGAGTGCTGGGTCCTCGAATGCAGCCATCGCGTTGAGCAGCGTCTCTGTGCCGGTATCGCCCTGGACGGCGACGTCGGCCGGCAACCTGCCGAGGACATCGAGCGAGGGACGTCGTAACAGGGCTGCCGCGCGCACCTTCGCCTCGTGTCCCGCCAGCGTCTTGCGCAGCGCGTCGTGGAGACCCTCGACCTCGGGATCGGCGAACACCTCGAAGACGAGCTGCTCAAGCCGGTCTGCGAGGCGTGCCTTCTCGAGCACATCGTGGACGACGAACTTGACCGGGCCGTTGAAGTCGATCGATCCGGTCGCTAGCCCGGCGCTCTTGGCCAGCAGCATGATCTGGTTGGTCATCGGGTAACCGACCACGATCGCTGCCACAGCATCGCGGAGGTCGGTTCGGGTCCAGTCCAGCGGCAGGTCCTCGAACCATGCGGTTTCCATGTCGCCCCCCCAACTTCCCAGCAGCTGCCGGGGCACGTGGCATGACGCCGCGACAGCGAGTCTGGAGAATCTCCCCGCGCCCATTGTGTGCCCGCCGTCGCTGTGCTGTGAAGGAGTCATTTGCAGCCGCGGCGATATACGTGTCGCCTCATGCGCCTTCGGGGCCTGCCGACCTCGAGGCGACGATGCTTCAGGTGGGCGTGACGGTGACGTTCCCCGTCGACGCCCGAGCAGCCGAGCCATCGCGATGACCACGCCGATGTGATGACGTGTAGCGCACTCGGGTCGCCTCGCAGTTCGCTGCCTTCGGACTTACTACCCGCCGGCGGACCTCCCCTGCTCCCGCCTGGGCGAGCGGCGGACGCAAGGCGAAGGGTTTCGTCGGGTTGGCCGTTCATCGCTTGCCATCAGATGCGAATCGACGTTTCGACATGTGCCACAAGCGCCGACCTGTTCCTCCGAAACTTTGTTACTCGAACTCGTGACGATTCCATAACCGAAGCCAGCGGAACCCATCGCTCGGTGACGGGCGGCGTGAGGCGGTTGACCCAACGTGATAGTTGCCTCACTCTGTTCTCCACTCCTGGTAATGCTCTTCTTGGGGAAGGCTGTCACTCGGGGCTGGTAGGTGCGAGGTTAATCTGGCGCTGGGGTGAGGGGTGGTCATGGAGGCGAGCGAGTGGGCCGAGATGGTTTCGGCTGCGGTAGGCATCGCCCTGTCGCGTCAGAACATGGAAGTGAGTGAGTCAGAGCGCAGCGCTCTTGACGAACTGATCGCGGATGCCGGTGACCGCCTTGCCTCAGATGAGGACTACCGAGAGTCCGCCACGGTGGTCGAACTGCAGTCAGCTGCGGAGGCCTTGGTGCGAGGGCTGTTGCATGTGCGGTCTTCAGGAACGGAATTCGGGCTTGAAGGGTTCACCATCTCGACCGATCGCGTGCGTTCATGGATATGTCCGCTGTATCCATTTTGTTAGTGTGAAAGGCAGCAAAGATGCCCGTCTTGGATGAGCCCCAAAAATCCACGTCAACTCTTGTAGCGGACCTGACAAAGCAGTTGATCACACTATCAGCGCGTTCATCACCTTGACGGTGACGTTCTCAAAGGATTTGCTCAGTCTGGTCGACAACCCATGGATGCTGCGAGTGTGTTGGATCCCTTTTTGTCGTGAGTGTCGCGGCCGGCGGCTTGGCCTTGATGTCGCTAACGGGCAGGGTTCAAGCTTTGGCCCCGGCGCAGCCTACGCTCTCATTCGGGGGTTCCCTTAAATGGTGGTCGATTCTTCAAGTAGTCACGTTCGGTCTTGCGTTGCTCACCATCGTCGTCGTTGGCATGTCAGTCCTCGGGGAAGCCAAGTAAGTTGCATGAGTGGCTGTCGGCGATGATCACTTCACCGGGGGACGCTAGTGTGGCGTATCACAGGACAAGGATGATCGCGCAACACCAACTCTTTTGCTGTTTCCCATGACACTTCTTAGACAACGAGTCCGCTGACCAATTTTCCCCCAGTTCGGCCAGCCCCGAAAGGACACGATCCGTGTCCCGAATTCGACCCCGCGCCGCACGGCGTTCACAGTTACCACCTCCCCGCCGGGCATCCATGGGGACATGAGCGCAACAAGCGACAGACTGCACGAACCGAGGGAGATCAAGCACGGCCAGACCTTCGAAGTGACCGTCGGCGGCATGCTCGGCCCGTCAACTGAAGTCGTCATCGCCGACCTCTACACCGTCAACTCAAGCCCCATCGGTCGACCCAACTCGCGCTCGTACTGACACCCGCCGCAGCCACCACCCCCTGGCCCGGCGAGATCAGGTCATACCGCTAGCCAGTACATACACTGGAACATATGTTCGATAAACGACAGCCTGTGGTCAGGTTGGGTCTGATGTCTCAGGACTTCGGTGACGTTCGCGGTTTGTTGGTGTGTGGTCCGGGTGGCTTGCCGTTGCCGACGTAGGTGAACCCGGGTGCGGGTCGGGTGTGCTCGATGAGGATTTCGCCCTTGGAGGTCGGTGACGGTGATGTTGTCGCCGGTCTTGTTGCCGTTGGTGTTGACGAGGACCTGCCGGAAGCCGTACTGGGCGCCGACCAGGTATTGGGCCTGTTCAGGTAGAACGTGCCGGCGCTGGTCAGCTTCTTGATGACGGTGTCGTCGGGCAGGTCGGTGAGTGCGGGGGTGGGCTTGGGTGCGGGCCGGGGTCGATGGATGCGGGGGCGGGCGGTCTGTTCACGGCTGGGGCGGGGGCCTCGGTCTTGGTGGCGGCCCGCCAGGCGGTCAGGGGTGTGACGCGGCCGGGCAGGCCTTGGTGGGGCCGCTGGGTGTTGTAGATGCGGTCGAAGGCGTCGACCTGGGCCTGTAACTGGGCCGGATCGGTGGCCAGTGGTTGCTTGTCGAGGTAGCGGAACAGGGTCTGGTGGAAGCGTTCGTTCTTGCCCTGGGTCGTCGGCTTGTAGGGCTTGCCGGTGATCGGCTCGACGCCCAGGGCCATCAGGTGGACGACGAGCTGACCCAGGAGCCCACGGCGCGACGGGTTGAGCGCGGACCCGCTGTCCGACAGCAGCCGCTGCGGTACGCCGTGGGCGGTCACGGCCTTGTCGAACACGGTGATCGCTGCCTCGGACGTCTCCCCAGGCGACGTGGGAGGCGAGTGCGTAGCGGGAGTGGTCGTCGATGAGCTGGAAGATCACGCACTTACGCCCACGGGTGAGCACGTACTCGGTGGCATCGAGTTGCCAGCAGGCGTTCGGGGCGGGATAGGTTCGGTTTGAGGAGGTTGCCGCGAGGTGGCTTGCTTCGCGGGTGGTGGATCCGGCTACAGCTATGAAGTACGAGTCGTCCTTGCGGCTGCACGTCGTACCTGTGTTTGGGCGGCGGCAGTTGCGGATGATCGAGCCTTCGGAGATCGCGGCGTGGGTGGCGGGGCTCGATGCGCGGTTCGGGTCGTCGACGGCGCGTACGGCGTACCTCGTGTTGCACGGGACGCTGGAGGTTGCCGTTGACGATGAGGCAATCAAGCGCAATCAGGCGAAGGCGCGAGTGGTCAAGGTGCCGGCGGAGAAGGGCGGGAAGACTACCGCCTGGTGCGACGAGGTTGTGCTGCGGATCGTGGAGGCGCATCCGCCGCAGTGCAGGCCGATCGCCTCGATCGGTGCTGCGTGCGGGTTGCGGCAAGGTGAGTTGTTCGGGCTCGCCGAGGAAGACCTCGACTTCGACGAGATGGTGATCCGAGTCCGGAGACAGGTGAAGAAGCTCGGAAGGGAGTTCATCTTCGCGCTGCCCAAGAACGACACCGAGCGGACTGTGCCGATGTCAGAAGGGGTGGCTCTGATGCTCACGGAGTACATCGAGACCGCGAAGCCGCGGGCCTACACGTTGCCGTGGGAGAAGGTCGACGGGAAGGGGCACACGGTCGACCTTCTGTTCCGCTGGACTGACGACAAGCACATCCGGGCGCGGACGTACGACGAGCTGGTGTGGAACCCGGCGCTCTTCCACGCGGGCGTCATACTGGTGCCGACGAAGGACGCGCGGGGCAGGCGGCAGTACTTCTCCAGCCGGGAGAACGGGATGCATGCGCTGCGGCACTACTACGCGAGCATCACCTTGGCCGATGGCGTCAACATCAAGGAGCTGGCGCAGTACCTGGGGCACGGCGATCCCGGGTTCACGCTCCGGCTGTACACCCACATGCTTCCTTCGCATGAGCGGGCACGGAAGGCTGTCGACTCGCGGTTGGCTCGGTTGTTCGCGCTGGAGGCTCACGGAGCGGTGACGGAGCTGGCCGCCGGCCGGTCCCCCACGATCCATTGGGAACCCGACGGCGGCCAGTCTCTCGATGACCCTGGAATCAGCCTGTGACCTGCGGAAACGCCTACCGGAGATCGCGCGGGCAATGACCAGGCGCTGGATCTCCGACGTACCTTCGAAGATGGATCTCCTCCAGCCTCACGCCGTGTGAGTCGAAGGACACCACATATGGCGTCTGACCTGTGGGTTTGCTTCTCAGTGCTGATCAACCGTGATCGTGGTTTGTCAGCGTCCCACGGAGCTGTGACGGAGCAGGAACTTGCCGATAGCAACGTTGTTTGACGCAAGAACCATCTACTCAGGAGCTACTTGGGTAAGGCCCGATCCGGCGCTCCGCGGCCTGTGGACGCCCGGCCGATGCAGTTCACCTACTGACCACGACTAGGCCCCTCGCCCGCCGCGCACGAAGGATTCGTCCCGGCTCGCTCATCGCTGGCTTTCGTCACACGGTCGGTCGGGCGTGGAGCCCGGACCGTGCGCTTCGTCGATGGAACGAACCGAGACGGATCCATGGCCGTGCGTCAGTTGGGCTGGGTGCCCGTCACCGTGACCTCGGCCAGGCTGATCACACCGGCGCTGGTGGCCGGCGATTGCACCTTGACGTAGCGGGCCACGGTGTTGGTCGGCAGACTGGTGACCGCCCCCGGCGTCGCCCCGAGGTTCAGCTTGGTCACCGTGGAGTCGGCCATCAGCTGGGCGTAGGTCCGGCCCGACATGCTGGCGGTGGAGAGGAACACCACCGCGTTGTTCAGCTTGTCGGCCGAGGCGTCGGTCCGGTTGTGCACCGTGACGTTGCCGACCCGGGAGTTGGTCAGCAGGTCGACCTGCCACCACGGCTGCGAGCTGGACGCCGTCCGGCTCACCGACCCGGCGGCGAAGACGCCGTTGGTGTTCCCGTCCACGGCCCGGGCGGCGGTGCCGACGTCGGTCGACGACTGCGTGGCCGGCCGGTTGGTGGACAGGTTCACGGCGCCGGTGGTGCCGCCGACCTGCACCTCGGCCAGGTTGAGGGTGGTGAAGATGCTCGACAGTTGCACCCGCACGTACCGGCCGGTGGCGTTGCCCGCGTTCAGGGTCAGGCTGTTGGTGGTGGACGAGAACGCCGAGAACGACATCTCCTTCACCGAGTCGTCGGCCCGCAGCGAGGACATCGACCGGCCGTTCATGTCGGTCGAGGAGATGAACACCGAGCCGCTGCCCATCCGGTTCGAGTCGGTCCGGCTCCACACCGTGACCGTGGAGACGGCCGCCGCGGAACCGAGGTCGACCTGCCACCACGGCTGGGTGGAGAGGTTGGTCTGGGTCACCGAGCCGCTCGCGAACACGCCGTTGGTGTTGCCGTCCACCGCCCGGGCCGCCACCGCGGTACCACTGGTGCTCGACTGGGTGGCGGTCTTGCCCCGGGCCAGGTTCGGACTGGTAACGGTTACCGTCGTGGTCGCCGCCGCGCTGTCCACCCTGCCGTCCCGCACGACAAGGCTGAAGGTCAGCGTGGCCGGTGTGGGCGGGGCGGTGAAGGTCGGCTTCTGCACCGTCCGGCTGGACAGCGTCACCGCCGGCCCACCGGTCTGGGTCCACGTGTAGGTGAGTGGGTCGTTGTCGGCGTCGCGGCTGCCGGAGCCGTCCAGGGTCACCGTGGTACCAGTGTTGACCGTCTGCGCCGTACCGGCGTTCGCCACCGGCACCTGGTTGACCGCGGTGGTGGTCACCGTGGTGGTCGCCGCCGCGCTGTTGGCCTGGCCGTCTCGCACCACCAGGCTGAAGGTCAGCGTGGACGCCGAGGACGGGGCGGTGAAGGTCGGCTTCGCCGCCGTCGTACTGGACAGCGTCACCGCCGGTCCACCGGTCTGGGTCCATGCGTAGGTGAGGTCGTCGCCGTCGGCGTCGGTGCCGGACCCGTTCAGGGTCACGGTCGTACCAGCCACGACCGACTGCGGCGCACCGGCGTTCGCCACCGGGAGACGGTTGTTCGACTCCGAGAGCGGCCGCGGGGTGCAGTTGCTCACCGAGACCGTGAAGGGCGAGACGTCGTTGTCCGTCTCGATCATGGCGCCGTCCTCGGAGCCGCTGAGCGAGATGGTGTGCGCCTGGCCGGCGTTCACGCGGGTCTCCCGCCACTCGTCCGTACCGCGCTCCCACTCGACGATCAGGACCCGGCCGGTGACCACGCGGACGGTGCACCCGTCGGCCCAGGCGCCCATGTACGGGTAGAGCGGAACGCCCGACTCCGTGTAGACGTTGCGCGCGTTGTCGCCGGAGCGGCCGTTGCCCTGGTAGGCCGTGCCGACCGGCCAGGTGATCACGCCGCCGTACCAGTCACCGGGGTTCTCGCCCGTGCCGGCGTAGCGCCAGCGGGCCTTGACCCAGGAGACCGGGTCACAGGTGGTGGGGTCGGTACAGGCGGGCGGCGTCGGCGGGACCGGCGGGCCGGGCACGAAGGCGTACTCGAACGGCGAACCGCTCTGCACGCTGACGATGCTGCTGCCGCTCAGAGTGGTCGGCACGGTGTAGCTCTGGCCGGCCGACAGGTTGGCCAGCGACGCGTGCGAGTCCCCGACCGGGCCGGAGAACACGGTGGCGCTGCCCGAGGTGACGGTGATCTTCCAGTTCGCCACCTGCGGGGCCGGCGCGTAGACGTCGTGCGAGGCGGTGTAGCCGTAGCGGGCCCGGCTGGGGTCGGTCTCGGCCGGCCAGACGGCGGCGTACCCGCTGTCCGACGGACCCCACGGGCACGGGCTGCTGGTGCAGGTCCAGGTCACCCGGGCCGCCTCGCCGTCGCCGGCCGGCGGGGGCGTGATCGGCCCACCCGGAGTTAACGTGTACTCGAACGCGGCGCCGCCCTGCACGCTGACGATGCTGCTGCTGCTCAGCGTGCTCGACACGGTGTAGCTGTCGCCGGCCGACAGCGCGGCCAGCGACGAGTGCGAGTCGTCGGCCGGGCCGGCGTACACGGAGGCGCTGCCGGAGGTGACGGTGATCGTCCAGCCCGCCACCTTCGCCGCCGGGGCGTACACGTCGTGGGAGACGGTGTAGCCGTAGCGGGCCCGGGTGGGCTCGGCCGTCGCCGGCCAGACCGCCGCGTTGCTGGTGTAGCTCGTACCCGACGGGCAGGGCGTGCCGGTGCAGTTCCAGGTGGCCAGCACCGAACCGTAGCCGGACGCCGGCGGCGTGGTCGGATCGCCCGGAGTGAAGATGACCCGGAACGCGCCGTCGTCCTGCACGCTCACGATGCTGCTGTTGCTGAGCGTGCTGGACACGGTGTAGCTCTCGCCGGCCGACAGCGCGGCCAGCGACGAGTGCGAGTCGTCGGCCGGGCCCGCGTAGACCGTGGCGCTGCCGGAGATGACGGTGATCTTCCAGCCGGCCACCTTGGACACCGGAGCGTAGACGTCGGCGGACACGGTGTAGCCGTAGCGGGCCCGGACCGGCTGGGCCGCGGCCGGCCAGACGCCCGCGTTGCTGGTGTAGCTCTGGCCCGACGGGCAGGGGCTGCTGGTGCAGTTCCAGGTGGCCAGCACCGAGCCGTCACCGGAGGCCGGCGGCGGGTCGGTTGGGGCGCCGGGGGTGATCGTGTACTCGAACGACCCACCGTCCTGCACGCTGACGATGCTGCTGCTGCTCAGCGTGCTCGACACGGTGTAGCTGTCGCCGGCCGACAGCGCGGCCAGCGACGAGTGCGAGTCGTCGGCCGGGCCGGCGTACACGGAGGCGCTGCCGGAGGTGACGGTGATCGTCCAGCCCGCCACCTTGGGCGCCGGGGCGTACACGTCGTGAGAGACGGTATAGCCGTAGCGGGCCCGGACCGGCTCGGCCGCAGCCGGCCAGACCGCCGTGTTGCTGGTGTCCGACGGGCCCCACGGGCACGGGCTGCTGGTGCAGGACCACGTCGCCACAACGGAGGACGCAGGATCACCCTCGGCTGCCAGCGCGGGCGCGGCGGCGAGGCCTAGCACCATCGCGACCGCAGTGGTGAGAACGAAAAATGCGGTCGCAAAACGTTTCTGCATGCCGGCCCCCCGGATTGTGACTCTCCCCTTGCGGCAAACCGTAGCCCAAGTCGCTCTCTGTCAACCGAAAAGGAAGCGAAAAGATGCAACCACGAACCATTCGTTACCGACTTCATCACGCTACGGAAAAACCCCATCACTCATTGACGAGAAATGGAGAGATCGCGCCACGACCGTACCGCCTCCCGTGGGAGCGCCCGGACGGAGAACCGCACGAGGTGAAGATCCTGTTCCGCTGGTACAACGACCGGAACATCCGGGCGAGCAGCTACAACTCCCGCATCTGGTACCCGGCCTTGGCCCACGCGGGCGTCATCCCACAGCCGACCAGAAATGCGCGGGGAGCCCTCCACTACCTCACCGACCGCGAGACCGGGATGCATGCACTCCGGCACTACTACGCGAGTGTTGCCCTGGCGGACGGCGTCAACATCAAGGAGCTCGCCGAGTACCTCGGCCACAGCGACCCCGGCTTCACCCTCCGCCTCACACCCACATGCTCTCGTCCTCACACGACCGCGCCAGAAAGGCAATCGACTCGAGGCTCAGCCGAGTCTTCTCGCTGGCGACTCAGGCGGCCGACGGCCACCTCCCCCCAGCCTGGTCGTCACTGAACAGGACAATCCCTGCGAGACCCTCCCGAGCCAGCCGATCTCTGGCCGGCTGATCATCGAACGCCTGCCGGATGTCGTCTGGTGGATTCGCACCGACCGGATCCTCGACGACCCATCGCGCCTCACCCAGATCAAGCGGGACCTGGCGAGCGTACTCACGGCCGAGCTGGGTCATCAGGAACGCGCGAACGGTTTCGACGAGAGACCGTCTTGGCTCACGGATACAGACCAGCCCGTACCACGGGTTGGCCTCCGATGCCACCGCGTCGTTGCTGAGTTTTGGCTGCGACGCATGACGCTGCGCCGTACGCGCGAGAAGCAGTGAGATTCCGTGCTGGTTGGGGTCCAGGGGACCATGCGGGCACGGTCCGGTCTGGTCATGTGTCGGCGTTCTCGGAGGACGGTCGCTGTAGAGGCAGTAGAAGGCTGGAAGACCGCTTGCGCTTGCGTTGCGCACAAGGCGGTCGACCTGTTTCTCCGCAGGCTTCCCCGGCGCTTTCGCCTTCAGTCCCCAACTCCCGTTGGCGTCGCGGCGCTTAGCTTGCACCCTCATCCCGGCATAGTCGGAGCCGCTTCTGAACCACCACTCCCAGTCCGCACCGTTCTGAGCCTCACGATCAGCAGCAAACCGGACGACCTTCAACTGTGCCGGGAACGTGCTGGCCAGAGCCAGCAAAATCCAATCCGTCAGCGAGGTCTCCCAAGGCATCAACCCCACCGCCCGGCCTTGCCCGAGCGCGGAGTGAACACTTGCGGCGAGCTCCCGAAACGGAGGACACAGCTCGCCCGACAACGATGGCGGACTATGACGGCGCGTCAGCGGAAGGATCATAGACGCCATGTCTCCTCAATGTCTGACCGCGAGTTACGGGGTGCGGCTCTTCGTGTACTCAGCCTTGACCGAGTCGTAGTACTTGTCGTCGTACGACGACAGGTGGGCGACGGCGTCGCCGGACCAGACGTAGCTCGAGCCATTGCTGTGTTTCCAGGCATATTTCTGGTTGTCACGCAGGCCCTCTTTCCAGCAGATCGCCGCATAGTCGTACGACGTCAGCTTTCGCCCTTTCCGGCGCTTGTTCACTCTCGCCAGCAAGTCGCTCGTGCTGTAAGGGTGTGTCTGATTCGGATCCATCTTCTTCCAGACGATCTGACCCTTGGCCGTTGACGAGACCGCGACAGCCAGATCGGCGCTGGTCAGCTTCTTGACCGATTGAAGATTGATGTCGTACACGGTCGCCACACGGGCAGTATCACTACCGGCAGCCTCGGCTGCGTCCATGAGACGACGCAATTCGTCGAGGAAGTCCTGAACCTCTGCCACCGCAGAAGCGCTCTTATCAACCCGCATGAACTGCACTGCATCGCCAGGCGCAGAGGCGCCGAGAGGGAGCAGTTGCCACGTGATCGAGTCGGCCAGATCCTTGTTGAACTTCGCAACCATAAAGTCCCGGAAGTTCAGGACGTTCTGCTGGAGAAAGGGATAAATCACCGAGCCGAGGCTTGGAGCGTTGTACAGGTGAATCGCTCGGTCGCGGTACTCGGCTAACGCCTTCACATTCGCGAGGATCGCCGCGCCGTCGGTCCCCTTCGGCCACAACTCGCCGGCGTCGACTCGCCCGAGCGCATCGTCGAGAGCAATCGATCGGTAGCGCTGATTCCGCTGCTTGCGGTAGAAGATGCTCTGACCCGCTCTCCGGAGAGTCGCTTTGATCCGGGCGCGGACATACGACGAGCTCGTCTGGAAGCCAGCGTTGTTCTATGCGGGTGTAATCGCGGAGCCGAAGACGGATCGGCGTGGGCGGCGGCAGTATGTGTCGAGTCGGGAGAACGGGATGCATGCGTTGCGGCACTACTACGCGAGTATCACGCTCGCTGACGGCGTCAACATCAAGGAGCTGGCGGAGCACCTGGGCCATGGACACCCTGGGTTCACGCTGAGGCTGTATACCCACATGCTGCCCTCATCGCCCGAGCGGGCGCGGAAGGCTGTCGACTCCAGACTCTCCCGTCTCTTCTCTTTGAAATCTCACGGAGCAGTCACGGAGCAGGCCGCCGTACGCTCCCCCACTACCTCTTGGAAGCCGGGCGGCGGCCTGTACCTAGGAGACCCTGGAATCGGGCTCTGACCTGCGGAAACGTCTACCTGATGCGCATCCCCGAGATCGCGCGGGCGATCACCAAACGCTGGATTTCTGAGGTGCCTTCGAAGATGGTGTAGATCTTCGCTTGGCTGCCCGTCGCCGTCGCCTCTGCGCCGGCCGCAGGGTGGCGTGGACGACGGGCGCCGACGGCGCATGCCGGGATCGCAGCCACTCTCCCAGCCGGCGATCATTCACACGATCAATAGTTCTATTTATTGCATTTGATTCTATTTCCTGTTGTCTCTTTATTCTTTTCTTTTGGTTCTATTTTGATTGTCGTTGTCTGTTTTACGGCTCTAGCGGATGCGCATGCCCGAGATTGCGCGGGAGATCACCAGGCGCTGGATTTCGGAGGTGCCTTCGAAGATTGTGTAGATCTTTGAGTCTCGGTGCATGCGTTCTACTGGGTACTCGCGGGTGTAGCCGTTGCCGCCGAGGATTTGGATGGCTTCTTCGGTGACCTTGACGGCTACTTCGCTGGCCTTGAGTTTGGCCATGGAGCCTTCGCCGTGGCGGTAGTCGGGTTGCTGGCCGCGCATCAGGGCGGCGGACATGAAGGCGGCGCGCCAGACCAGGAGGCGGGCGGCGTCGATCTCCATTGCCATGTCGGCGAGTTTGAAGGCGATGCCCTGGTTGTCGATGATCGGGCGGCCGAACTGTTCGCGGCCCTTGGCGTAGTCCAAGGCGAACTCGTATGCCGCGCGGGCGATGCCGATTGCTTGGGAGCCGACGATGTGGCGGGTCATTTCGAAGGTTGCCATCGAGGCGTTGCCTCGGGAGGCCGTGCCGGTGTTCTCGCGGGCCTTCGCCAGGCGGGCGTCCAGCTTTTCCTTGCCGCCGAGGACGTTCGCGGCGGGGATGCGGACGTTGTCGAAGAAGACGTCGGCGGTGTGGGAGGCGCGCAGGCCGTGCTTCTTCAGCTTGGTGCCCTGCTCCAGGCCCTTCACCTCAGACTTCGGTACTACGAACGCCGCCTGCCCGCGGCTCCCCAGCGACGGATCCACGGTGGCCACCACAACGTGGATGTCAGCGATCCCACCATTAGTGGCCCAAGCCTTCTGCCCGTTGATGACCCACTCGTCCGTCTTCTCGTCGTACGTCGCCTTGGTGCGGATCGCGGACACGTCTGAGCCCGCGCCAGGCTCGGAGGAGCAGAACGCGGCAACCCGTACGTCGTCCGCCGTCCCATAGCAGCGCGGCAACCACTCGCTCCACTGCTCAGGAGTTCCGTTGGAGAAGACGGCGGAGCTCGCCAGGCCGGTGCCGACCAGGGACATCCCGATGCCGGCGTCGCCCCAGAAGAGTTCCTCCTGGACCAGCGGCATCAGCAGGCCGGACGGGTCGATGAACAGGTTGATGCTGGCGTCCATCCCGTACAGCCCGATCTTCGCGGCCTCCTGGATCACCGGCCACGGAGTCTCCTCCCGCTCGTCCCACTCCGACGCGGCCGGCCGCATCACCGAGGCGGCGAACTCGTGCGCCCAGTCCCTGACCTCGCGCTGCTCGTCGTTCAGGTTGAGGTTGAAGGTCTGCCACTCGGGCTTCGACCGCTCGGCGGCCAGTTCGCCGGCCAGGCCCATCACGTCAGCCGACACCACGGGCTTGCTGGACTCGGTCATGGTCATCGATTCCTCCGGACGAACTGCAGGGTCAAGACGGATGAACTGCGGTGTGAGAGCGGACGAACCGCGTGATTGCAAGAACGAAGCACGTGCGGGAGTGATGTTACCCATGAGTGTAACTATCGTTTGCACCGAGGGGTACCGATATGTCTAAGATCGGTGCATGAGCTCCGCGCTGCTCGCGATCGGACGCCGCCGGACCACGGCGGAGCGTCGTCGCGACCGGGAGCGGGACATCATCCGCGCCACCCGCGAGTTGTTCGACGAGCGCGGCACGATCGACGCCCAGATCGACGACATCGCCAAGCGGGTCGGTATCAACAAGGCGCTGATCTACCGGCACTTCGCCGGCAAGGAAGAACTCTTCGCGCTCACCCTGGTCGACTACCTCGGGGAGCTCGACGAGCGGCTGCAGGCCGTCGACAGTCCGCGCAAGGCGCCGATGAACCGGTTGCGATCGCTCAGCGAGGTGTTCGTCGACTTCTGCCTGGAGTATCCGGCCTTCGCCGACTGCGCGATGAGCCTGCTGCGGCGGACCGGCGAGGAGTTGTTCGGCGAGATCACCGAGCCGGTGATGGTGAAGCTCGGGGCCGCGATGGCGAGCGCTCTGGACCGGATCTCAACCATTCTCAAGGCGGGGCAGCGGTCCGGCGTCTTCGACGAGGTCGACACCGACTACCTGGCCAACCACCTCTACACGCAGACGCTCGGCGCGATGCACATGGCGCGGATGGGCCTCATCGTGTCGCGCGACGCGCCGGCCGGAGAGGCCGGTCGCCCGGGCCACCCCGTCGTGCACCAGGCAGACATCGACACCGTCCGATCAACAGCCATCACCGCGACCCTCGCCACCGCCGTCGGCCGCAAAGCCCTCCCCAGTACTACGAACGCCAAAGTGGCGGCCAAGCCAAGCAGTCCAGCAAAGCCAAGCACCACGGCCAAGCGAAGCGCCCTGGTCCAAGCCAGCACCCCGGCCAGACCAACCACCGCCGCGAAGGCCACCAGCAGACCGACCACCAAGGCCACCGCCCGGCGTAACTCACGCACCGCAGGAGAGAACCAGTGACCGAGACCCGCAAGGTGGCAGTCGTCGCCGGCAACCGCATCCCGTTCGCCCGGCAGGACAAGACCTACCGGCACGCCTCCAACTCCGACATGCTCACCGCCGCGCTGAACGGCCTGGTCGACAGGACCGGGCTAGGCGGCCAGGAGCTCGGCGAAGTGGTGGCCGGCGCCGTACTCAAGCACGCCCGCGACTGGAACATGGTCCGCGAGGTGGTCCTCGGCTCGAAGCTCGCGCCGACCACCCCCGCGTACGACATCCAGCAGGCCTGCGGCACCGGCCTCGAGGCGGCGATCCTGGTCGCGAACAAGATCGCGCTGGGCCAGATCGACGCCGGTATCGCGGGCGGTGTCGACACCGCCTCCGACGCGCCGATCGCGGTCAGCAACGAATTGCGCAACGTGCTCCTCGACCTCAACCGGGCCAGGTCGGTCCAGGAGCGCCTGAAGGTGCTGACCCGGTTGCGACCGAAGGACATCGTCCCCGAGATCCCGCGCAACGCGGAGCCGCGGACGCGGAAGTCGATGGGCGAGCACGCCGCGCTCACCGCGCTCGAGTGGGGTATCACCCGCGAGGCGCAGGACGAGCTGGCCTACCGCTCCCACATGAACTTGGCCGCCGCCTACGACCGGGGTTTCCAGCAGGACCTCATCACGCCGTACCTGGGGCTCGAGAAGGACCAGAACCTCCGGCCGGACACCACCGTCGAGAAGCTGGCGAAGCTGAAGCCTGTATTCGGCAAGGGCGAGACCGCGACGATGACCGCGGGCAACTCCACTCCCCTGACCGACGGCGCGTCGACGGTGCTGTTGTCCACTGACGAGTGGGCCGCCGAGCACGGGCTCAAGCCGCTGGCGTACCTGACCCACTCCCAGACGGCCGCGGTCGACTACGTGAAGGGCGCGGAAGGCCTGCTGATGGCCCCCGCGTACGCCGTACCGCGGATGCTCGCGCGCGCCGGCCTGACCCTGCAGGATTTCGACTACTACGAGATCCACGAGGCGTTCGCCTCCCAGGTGCTGGCCACCCTCAAGGCGTGGGAGGACCCGATCTTCTGCAAGGAGCGCCTCGGCCTCGACGCGCCACTGGGCGAGATCGACCGGGACAAGCTCAACGTGAACGGCAGTTCGCTGGCGGCGGGTCACCCGTTCGCCGCGACCGGCGGCCGGATCGTCGCCGCGCTGGCCAAGCAGCTGAACGAGAACGGCGGCGGCCGCGGCCTGATCTCGATCTGCGCCGCCGGTGGCCAGGGCGTCGTCGCCATCCTCGAACGGTGACATTCAAAAGCTTGAGAGCAGGAGCTACAGAGATGACGGATCGCTACCAGACCTTCACCCGGACGCCGCTCGGCCGGACCCTGGTGAAGAACCTGGGTCTGCCCGACCCGACCCCGCTGCCGCGCTGGACCGAGGGCTCCCCCGTGATCGAGGGCCAGGTCGTCTTCGGCGCGATCACCGAGACCGACACCGGCAAGGCGATCCAGGCCCTGCTGCGTGACTTCGGAGCAACCTTCAGTACTGCGGCCGAAGGCGTCGCGTCCAGCTCGTTGCGCCCGAAGGCCCTGGTGTTCGACGCCACCGGCGCCACCTCGACAGCGGACCTGTCCTCGCTGCAGCGCTTCTTCTCCCCGCTCATCCGCCAGCTCGGTACTGCGGGCCGCGTGATCGTCGTCGGCCGTACTCCGGAGCTGGCGGCGACACCGGAGCAGCAGGTTGCTCAGCGCGCGCTCGAGGGGTTCACCCGCTCGCTCGGCAAGGAGGTGAAGCGCGGAGCCACCGTCAACCTGGTCTATGTCGCACCTGATGCCCAGGACCAGCTCGACTCGACGCTGCGGTTCTTCCTGTCGCCCAAGTCGGCGTACGTGAGCGGTCAGGTGGCTCGCGTCGGCACTGGTCCGCTCGTCGGCAACGACCCGGCCGCACCGCTGGCCGGCAAGGTCGCGCTGGTCACCGGAGCAGCCCGCGGTATCGGCGCCGCGATCGCGCAGACGCTGGCGCGTGACGGAGCCACCGTGCTCGGCGTTGACGTACCGCAGAACGCGAACGACCTGCGCAAGGTGATGACGAAGATCGGCGGCAGCGAGTTGCTGCTCGACGTGACCGCGATCGACGCCCCGCAACGGATCGCGGCCGCCGGCGCCGACCTCGGCGGGCTCGACATCGTCGTCCACAACGCCGGCATCACCCGCGACAAGCGGCTCGCCAACATGCGCACCGAGGCGTGGGACGCGGTGCTCGACGTCAACCTGCGGGCGCCGGAGCGGATCACCGCCCACCTGCTGGAGTCCGGCGCGTTGAACGACGGCGGTTCGGTGATCGGCGTCGCCTCGATCGCGGGGATCGCCGGCAACAACGGGCAGACGAACTACGCCACCTCCAAGGCCGGCGTGATCGGCCTGGTCCAGTCGCTGGCACCTCGGCTCGCGGACCGGCAGATCCGGATCAACGCGGTCGCGCCGGGCTTCATCGAGACCGAGATGACGGCGAAGGTGCCGTTCGCGATCCGTGAGGTCGGGCGCCGGATCAACTCGCTGCAGCAGGGCGGTCAACCGGTCGACGTGGCCGAGACGATCGCCTGGTTCGCCGATCCGGCCTCCGCCGGAGTCACCGGCAACGTCGTCCGCGTCTGCGGCCAGAGCATGCTGGGCGCCTGAGATGCCCACCCGCCGGTACGACGACTCGCCGGGCTTCGGGGCGCTCTACGCGCGGACAGTTAAGGCCACACTGCGCAAAGCGGAGTACGAGCCGGACAGCGACGGCCTGACCCTCGAGCTCCCCCGTACGGCGGTCGACCAGGACCACCTGGCGGCGTACCGGGAGGTCACCGGATTCAGCGCCGGGCCTGCTCTTCCGGTCACCTATCCGCACGTCCTGGCGTTTCCGCTGCACCTGGATCTGATGTCGGACCCGTCCTTCCCGTACAAGCCAATGGGGATCGTGCACCTGTCGAACACGATCACCCAGCTCAAGCCGATCCCGATGCACGCCGAGCTCTCGATCGAGGTGCACAGCAGCCCCGAACGCCCGCACCCCAAGGGCACCATCTTCGACGTGCTGAGCTCGGTCAGCGTGGACGACGAGGTCGTCTGGACGGACTCGACCACCCTCCTCAGCCGCTCAGCTGGTACGCCCTCCGCCCATGCCGACCTGCTGCCCGACCCCGAACTTAAGCCGACAGCGTCCTGGGATCTCCGCGCGAACCTCGGCCGCCGGTACGCCGCTGCCTCGGGTGACCGCAATCCGATCCACCTGTGGAAGCTCTCGGCCCAGGCGTTCGGCTTCCCGCGCCAGATCGCCCACGGCATGTGGGCCAAGGCCGCCTGCCTGGCATCGATCCAGCGCGCCGGCGGTCTCCCCGACGCGTACACAGTCCGCGTCGACTTCCGCAAACCTCTCCTGCTGCCGTCGCGGGTCCAGTTTTCTCACCAGCGGTCCACCGACACCGTCGATTTCGCCCTCTACAGCGAGGACCAGTCGACAACGCACCTGATCGGCCAGCTACAAACCCGCTGACCGTCAACTGCTGACGAACGCTGCGCCCAGTTCCTCCATTCGTTTGACCGCGTACGCGGGATCGATCAGCGACTCAGGAGTGTGGATGCCTGGAGCCGGCGCTTCACCCTGGAGACCAAGCAATCGTTCGACTCCTAGCGCAAGGCCGAGCGCGGTCAGCGGGCGCTGTCCTGCCGGGTGGACGAGATAGCGGCAAGTGGTGACCGGCGTGCCGGCCGGACCTACTCCTTCGAGGTCGATCCGGACCTCCATCGACGGGAATTCGCCGCGGCGCCGACCTGCGGATTCACCAACGGCGAAGTCGAACCGGACGTACGGCGCACCCGTCGCGAGGGCGAGACTCGGTACGTCGAGGATTGCGATTGTCTGACCGGGGAGCACTGTGCCGTCGAGAGTGGGCACCTCCACCTGTACGTCGGCGCCGGTGACCCAGGTGAAGACGCCGTCACGGCGCTCCAATCCCGCCGAGGTGACAGCCGCCCACCGCTCCAGATCCGCCAATCCCGCGGGGCCGCCGACATCCAGTTCGTCCAGTACTGCGCCGACTCGGATGGTGTCGACCCGCTCGAACTCCCGGGCCAGGTCCAGAATCGCGAGGACGACGCTGCCGGCGCAAAAGTGGCTGGCCACCAGGACCGGCGCGGCGCTCGCACGCTGCGCGCCGGCGACGACCTCGGGCGCGATTTCGACCAGACCACTGGAGATGCTGACGTACGGCAACCCGCGCTGCTGCGCGTAGCCCAACCCGTGCAGGTGGCTGTCCCAGAGCGTGGCGACCACCGCCGAGAAGCCTTGATCCTCCGGGAGGCCGAGGTCGCGGCGTTGGATATCAACAGTGACGGCGTTTGCGGCACCGAGTTCGTCGGCGACTCGCCGCGCGCGCTCAAGGTCGCGTCCGGCGATCGTCAGTGGCAACTCCGGATGCCATTGGCGCAGGAGGGCGGCGGTTCCCGCACCTGCCTGACCAGATCCGCCCAAGATCAGTACCGGTTTCGTCTGCTCCACTACGACTCCTCTCCATTAGCTACATTTTGTAGCCTACACTTTGTAGCTTAGGCTGAGCGGTGAACGCAAGGAGGGAAATGACCACATCACCGGCACGTTTGCCCAAGGGAGCAAGGCGGGAGCAGTTGCTCGAGGCCGCTCTGGGGATCGTGCGCACCCGAGGCGCGGACGGCCTGACCCTGGTGACTCTTGCGGAGGCGGCTGGGGTGAGCAGGCCGATCGTCTACGACCACTTCGGCACCCGCGCCGGCCTCCTGATCGAGCTCTACCGACGGCTGGATGAACGCCACCAGGCCGCGGTGGTCGAGGCGTTGCGAACTGCCGCACCAAGCGCTGACGCCGTCGCCCGCGTCATGAGTACGGCGTACTTCGCCTGCGCGACCGACATGCCGGAGTTCACCGCCATCTCCGCGGCGCTGAAGGGGAATCCCGAGGTGGAGGTGCTGCAGCACGAGTTGCTTGACAGCTACACGAGCGTGATGGCGGGCGCGCTAGTGCCGTACTCTCGGCTCTCCACCGAGGCGCTTCAGTTGCGCTGCGTCGGCCTGCTGGGCGCGGCCGAGGCGATCGCCGCCGAGCTCAACCGAGGCCGGGCGACCGTCGCCGACGCGATCAACGCCTTGGCCGACCTGATCGTGGGCAACCTCGATCGCTAGTGTCCTGAGTCGACTCAGCGGCGGCCGCGGAAAGTGCGGCGAAGATCTTCGACGTACTCCGTGGGGATCTCCCACGGGATGAAGTGGCCGCCGTGCGGGTGGGCGGTGATGTTGACGTGGTTGTACCAAGCGGCTCGGTCGCTCGCGAGGAAGTGCTCTACGCGCTGCTCCGGGGTGGTGATGCCGGGTGGGTTCTCGTAGCCGACGAAGGTGATGCCGGTCGGCGCTTCGACTACAGGCGTGCGGTCGTGGGACGGGGTCCACGGGTAGCGGTTGTTGTTGGCGTAGGTGCGGATCGACGTGTCGATCGCGTTACCGGCCCAGTAGATCGTCGCGTGCGTCAGCAGGTCGTCCTTGCTGAACACCTTCTCCAGGTCGCCGCCGTTGTCGGACCAATGGGCCCAGCGCGCCAGGATCCACGCCAGCATGCCGACCGGAGAGTCCGTGAGCGCGAAACCCAGTGTGGAGGGATCAAGAACGTGCGCGGCCAGGTGGACCGCGAACCGCTTTTCCCAGGAGACAATCTGGGCGTGGATGTCGTCCGGGAGTCCCTCCGGCAGCGGTTTACCGCCGCTCAGGTCCCAGGCGCGGTCGCCGTTGAAGAAGTCGAGCTTGAGTGCCGACCCGATGTGGATCGCGTGCAGTTCGTCGGCGTACTTGTGGCCGAGCTGGCCTGTCACCAGCGCGCCGACGTCGTTCCCGGCGGCGGCGTACTTCTCATGACCGAGCACCCCGGTCATGAGCTCGTGCCACACATCCGCGATCTTCCAGAAGTTCATGTCCGGCTGATCCGTCAGCGGCGTCGAGAACCCGAACCCCGGCAGCGACGGCACGATCACGTCGAACGCGTCCGCGGGATCACCGCCGAAAGAACCCGGATCGGCCAGCGGGTCGATCACCTTCGACCAGTGCCAGAACGTCCACGGCCAGCCGTGGCTCAGGATCAGCGGCGTCGGATTCGGGCCGACTCCCGGTTTGCGCAGGAAGTGCACCGGTACTCCGCCGACGTCCACGCGATAGTGCTCGTACGCGTTGATCGCCCGCTCCGCGGCGCGCCAGTCGAACTCGTCGGCCCAGTACTCCACCAGCTCCTGCAGATACGCGCGGCGTACGCCGTAGTACCCGTCCTCGTTGCCCGCGTCGAGCGGCCACTTGGTCGCCGTCAACCGCCGGCGCAGGTCATCCAGCACCTCGTCCGGCACGTGGATCGGCGTTTGCTCGAGCATCAGGCCTTCCCTTCGATCTCGACCAGCCGGTCCAGCACCCGGGCTGTACCGGCGAGCACTTCACGTTCTTCGTCGGTCAGCTGATCGACCAATCGGGTGAGATTCGCGACGCGGTCTTCGTGCCGGGAGCGCACGATTTCCTCGCCCTCAGCCGTCAGCGAGAGCAGAATCGCCCGACCGTCGCGGGGATCGGGACGGCGCGCCACGAGCCCGTCCTGCTCCAGCTTCGCGACCAGGCTGGTCAGCGCGGGCTGCTTCAGCTGCTCGGTGGTGGTCAGATCGGTCAGCCGCAGCGGCCCGCGCCGCTGCAACGTGTGCAGCACGGACAGCGCCGAGAAGTTGAGCCGCCGGACGGCCGGCAACCGGATGAAGATCGTGTTGAAGTTCTCGATCGCGGTTGCCAACTCGTCGACGTTCACCTTCCCGAGGTTACATCAAATTTCGATGTAGTGGATCGACGGCGGCCACCAACTCCCGCAGTACGGCCGAGGCGTCCGCGGCATCGCGCTGCTTGCCGTCGCGTTCGCGCAGGGCGACCTGGTACGCCGCCGCCTCGCGCGCGCCGATCACGGCCTGGAACGGAGCCAGGCGGTTCTCCCGGATCCGCGCACCCAGACTCCCCTCCTCGGAGTACGCGATCTCCGCGCGGAGACCCAGGTCGCGCGCAAGGCGCAGTACGTCGGCCGCAGCCTTCTCCTCCTTCTCCGAGATCGGCAGTACGACCAGCTGCACCGGCGCGAGCCAGGCCGGGAACGCCCCGCCGTGTACTTCGATCAGCTGGGCGACGGCGCGCTCGATGCTGCCGACGATCGCGCGGTGCACCATCGCCGGCCGATGCTTGTTGCCATCGGCCCCCATGTACTCGAGCCCGAACGCGGACGGCTGGTGGAAGTCGACCTGGACGGTGGACAGGGTGGACTCGCGCCCGGCCGAGTCCTCGATCTGGATGTCGATCTTCGGACCGTAGAACGCGGCCTCACCGGGTGCTTCCTCGTAGTCGATCCCAGCACCGTCCAGCACGTCCCTCAGCAGCTGAGCCGCGCGCGCCCAGTTCTCCCCGTCGCCGACGTACTTGCTGTCGGGATCGCCGAGCTTCGCGTCCTCCGCCGGCATCGAGAGCAGGTAACGCGACGCGCTGATGCCGAGGTCGCGGTACGCCTGATTGATCAACTCCAGCGCGGCGCCGGCCTCCTCGGCGACCTGGTCCAGGCTGCAGAAGATGTGCGCGTCATTGAGCTGCATCGCACGGACTCTGGTCAGCCCACCGAGGACACCGGACAGCTCGGACCGGTACTGGCCGCCGAGCTCCGACATCCGCAGCGGAAGCTCCCGATAGCTGTGCGCCCGCGAGCGGAACATCAACGCATGGTGCGGACACAGACTCGGCCGCAGCACCACCTGCTCCCCACCGATGTCCATCGGCGGATACATATCCTCGCTGTACTTCGCCCAGTGGCCCGAGATCTCGTAGAGCTCGCGCTTGCCGAGGACGGGTGAATAGACCTGCTGGTAGCCGGCTCTTCGCTCGACGTCGACGATGTACCGCTCGAGCGCCTGGCGAATCGCGGCACCAGCCGGCAGCCAGTACGGCAGACCCGCGCCGATCAACGGATCCGAGTCGAACAGGCCGAGCTCGCGGCCTAGCTTGCGGTGGTCGTACATGGTGTGAACTCCTCGAGATGGTGAGGCGAGTGTCCACATGGCGAAGCCCCGGGCACTCGCCCGGGGCTTCGAATAAGACAGACAGCTGTCAGCGCACCGGGACGTACTCCGGCGTCGTCGTCACTACTGCGCGCTGCAACATGAAACCGAGAATAGCAGGTGCTTTGAGGAGCTATCCGCGCCCGCTGGGGGTGGCGGCGTCGACCGGCGGTTTGCCCGCGCGCGCCATCAAGCAGGCGAGGCTCTCCGACGCCTGCGCTGTCATGCTCCGACAGCGGAAGCCGGTTCGGACGACAGCAACCGCGTTCGCCGGCGGGCGCCCGGCCGGCCCATGGGCGAGGGGGAGCGGGTGGGGAGGCTTCGCGTCAGGCCCGGCCGAGGACGCAGAACTCGTTGCCTTCCGGGTCGGTCAGAACCTTCCAGGGGAAGTCGCCCCGGCCTAGGTTGGCGGGCGTCGCGCCGAGGGTCTCAAGCCGGGCCACCTCCGCCGCTTGAGCGTCAACGGGGTCGGGCAGCAGGTCGAGATGGATGCGGTTCCAGCTGTCCTTCACGTGGGGCGTACTGAGGAACTCCAGATACGGGCCGACACCCCTGGCGGAGCGCAGCAGCGCATGATCGTCGATCACCTCGTGCGGGGTCCAGTCCATCGCCTCGCCCCAGAACCGGGCCATCGCCCGCGGATCCGCGCAGTCGACGACCACCGCGGCGATCGGCCCGGTGTCCCGGTAGATCTCGCGAGGCTCCAGGACGCAGAACACGTTGCCCTCCGGGTCGGCCAGAACTGTCCGCGGAAGGTCGCCCTGGCCCCCATCGACGGGCGTCGCGCCGAGTTCCTTCAGGCGCGCGACCAACTCCGCGTGATGGGCTGCAGAGGTGGTGGCGAGTTCGATGTGCGCGCGGTCTTTCACTGTTTCGGGGTCCGGGACGGCGATCACATCGATGCTGACACCGGCGGGGACCGGCCAGGCGGAACCCACGGGCATGACGCTGGTCGCACCGGGTTCCTCACTGGAAACACCCCAGTCGAGCGCCTCCCCCCAGAACCGGCCCAGCGCCGAGTCATCCCCGGCCTTGAAATTCACCTGAACAAGCTGCAGCGCCATGCCGCCAACCCTATAGATCTGACAGTCGAACCCGCCGAATCCAGACGCCGGCCGGAAGCCGATCACGAGCTCACCAGGCCGACCGACTTGGTTCGAGCCACCAAGGGGCGGGCGGGTGGTGCCATCCGTACGCCGAACCGCCCCTGGGGGCACCGACGAGCGTGCTTAGTCGTCTAGGTCTAGGCCTACCGGGCGGATGAGGCCTTCCTGGGCTACCGAAGCGGCAAGGCGGCCGTCTTGGGTGAAGAGGCGGCCGGTGGCGAAACCCCTTGCACCCGAGGCAGAAGGAGACGCCTGGTCGTACAGGAGCCACTCGTCGGCGCGGAACTCGCGGTGGAACCACAGGGCGTGATCAATTGAAGCCGGCTGGATGCGCTTGTCGCCGATGATGATGCCGTGCGGCAGCAAGCTTGCCCCGAGCAACGTCAAATCGCTTGCGTAGGCCAGAACACAAGCATGCAAGGCCGGATCATCAGCAAGCTTGCCTGCGGCCCTGATCCAGAACTGCCGACCGGTCAGACCAGCCAGCCGTACGTCGAGCGCAGCCCACTCCTTGTTCCAGTCCTCGGCCTTGCGACCGCTCGCCGCTTCGAAGACCGACGCGAGCGTCGGCGCCTCGTCCGGCGGGACCAGATCGGTCGGCATCGGGTCGGAGTGATCCAGACCGCGCTCGGGAACCTGATAGGACGCCGACATGTAGAAGATCGTCTTGCCGTTCTGCGACGCGACCACCCGGCGGCTGCTGAACGACCGCCCGTCCCGGATCAACTCAGGCTCGTACACGATCGGCACCGACGTATCCCCCGGCCGCAGAAAGTACCCGTGCAGCGAGTGCACGATCCGGTCAGGCTCGACCGTCGCACTCGCCGCGGCCAGCGCCTGGCCGAGCACCTGCCCGCCGAACACGCGCTGCGCGGATGTCTGGGGCTGCCGGCCACGGAACTGGCCGGTGTCGAGCTTCTCCAGGTCGAGCAGGTCGACCAGATCCTCCAAGGACTCGGGCATGCCTCATCCTGACAGTTCCCACCCGTACGCCGGGCCGCGCGGTTCGCAGTACGGGTGTGGGACCGCTCACGTGGGCCTTTCGGTGAGCTTTCGGTCGCTCCTTGTAAGTTGGTGAACGCTCAACCATCAAACGACCGACTGACAGGAGTAGCTGTGAGCCGTCTCCGCACGCTGAACCGCCCGGTGCACGCATCCCGGGACCTGGTCCTGCTGATCGCCCGCGTCGGCCTGGGTGTCGTCTTCATCGCCCACGGCTGGCAGAAGTTCAGCACGAACGGCCTGGACGCCACCGCGGCCGGCTTCGACCAGATGGGCGTGCCCGCTCCGACGCTGTCGGCGTACTACGCCGCCGGGGTCGAGCTGATCGGCGGCGCCGCGCTGATCCTCGGCGTGCTCACCAGCGTGGCCGGCCTGCTTCTCGCGGTGGACATGGCCGGTGCGTTCCTCTTCGTCCACGCTTCCAAGGGCGTCTTCGTGGCAGCCGGCGGCTGGGAACTCGTGGTCGTTCTCGGGCTGTTCGCGCTCACGATCGCCACGGTCGGCGCCGGACGCTTCTCCCTCGACAACGCGCTCACCCGCAGTACGGCCGGCCGCGCCAGCGTCTCCGCCTAACCGAACGCACTGGGCAAAACCACTGCCCAAGCGAGAACGCGGCGGCCGGGCACCTGAGTGCACCGGCCGCCGCGTCGCGCAAGAAGAAGGTCTTAGTTGTCGTCTTCGCGGTTCAGTTCGGCGAGGAACTGCTCAACCTCAGCGCCGAGCTCCTCAGCGGACGGAGTCGAACCAGCCAGCAGACTCCCCCGGCTGACCGACCCAGCAGCCGCGTCGTACTGCGTTTCGAGGGCGTTCACCACGCTCGCCGCCTCATCGGACGCCTCGATCTGCTCGTCGACCATGCGCCCGGTGACCGCGGCCTCGTCGAGGAGCGCCTTGCTGGGGAGCAGCAGTCCGGTCGCGGCGGAGATCGCGTGGACCAGAGCCAGTGCCGCACCCGGGAAGCGGTTCTCGGCCAGGTAGTGCGGGACGTGCACCGCGAAGCCCATCGCGTCCTTGCCGGCCTCGCCGAGGCGGACCTGCAGCATCGTCGCCGCGCTCGCCGGTAGGCGCATCTCGCCGTCCCAGATGTTCGAGCGGGTCACGAGTTCGGGGCGCGTCGCGTGAGACGTCAGGCCGAGCGGACGGGTGTGCGGAACGCCCATCGGGATGCCGTGGACGCCGACGGTCAGGGTGACGTTGTAGTGCTCGATCAACTGCCGCACTGCACCGGCGAACCGGTTCCAGTGGTTGTCGGGCTCGACGCCCTCCAGCAGCAGGAACTCCACGCCGGCATCGTCCTTCATCAGGTGCAGGGACAGCTGCGGCGGGGTGTAGTCGATGAACCGGTCCTCGGCGAACGTCACCTCGGGCCGGCGGGCGCGGTAGTCGTGCAGGAGGTCCACGTCGAACCGCGCGAGCAGCCGATGGTCAAGGACCTCGAGAAGGTGATCGGCGGTCACGCGGCCGGCCTGGCCGGCGTCCATGAACCCGTCGAGGGAATGCACCAGCACCTTCGGCGTCGCCGCCGGGCCGGTCGCCACCGACTCGTCGACGATCTCGTAGAGGTCGTCCGGTCGCAGCATCTTGATCTCCTTCTCACTGGCCAACAGGGCGGGTAGGCCCCTCTATCCTGCCTTCACAGAAGACAACGTCACTCCGGCGGGCAGGAATTCCGGCTGACGAGATCTTTGTCTCCTCCCCACTTCTCCCCGCCCGGCGGCCTCTCGGGGGTCAACCCCTGAGAGGGTTGGTTGCCTCGCGGGAAACCGAGGGGGCAACCCTGCCTTTGCGGGGTTAACCCCTGAGAGGGCGGCGTCGGCGGGGTGTCCGGAAGTGGACACTACATGGGCAGGACGAGCGGTTTCGGAAAGCGCTTGCTAGCGTGCTCCTGTGCGTACTGAACCGACCTCCGTCTCCCCCGCCCCGCCGGCCGCGACCGCTGAGGCGTCCGGGCAGCCGACCGTGATGCTGGCGATGAACGAGTCCAGCCGGGTACGAGTGCTGGTTCCAGCGATCCGCGACCGCCTGGACCAGGTCGCCCGTGTCCTCCCGGTCGGACCCGGCGACAGCTTCCTCGAAGACAACGCCGTCCGCGCGGCGTTGAGCGAGGTCGACGTACTACTGACCGGCTGGGGCTGTCCCGCGATCACCCCTGAGGTGCTCAACGCCGCACCGAAGTTGAAGGCGATCATCCACGCGGCCGGCTCGGTGAAGGGGTTCGTCGACCCGGCCGCCTTCGAGCGGGGCATCCAGGTGTCATCCGCAGTGGTCGCGAACGCGTTGCCAGTGGCCGAGTTCACCGTCGCCACGATCGTGCTCAGCGGGAAGCGGGCCTTCCGCCTCGGCGCGGAGTACAAGCTGAGCAAGCACAAGCCGGACCCGAGCCAGCTGCCAGGCAACTACGGCACCACCGTGGGTCTCCTCGGAGCCTCCCGGATCGGACGGATGGTCGCGGAGCGCCTGCGGGCGTTCGACCTCGAAGTACTGATCAGCGATCCGTACCTGACTGCCGCCGAGGCCGCGGAGCTCGGCGCTGAGCTGGTCGAACTGGACGCGCTGTTCAGCCGGAGCGACATCCTCAGCGTGCACGCGCCACTGCTGCCGGAGACGGTCGGGCTGGTCGACGCGCGACTACTCGGTCTACTGAAGGACGGCTCGGTGCTGATCAACACCGCCCGCGGTCGGATCGTCGACGCCGCGGCGCTGGAGCACGAGTGCCGATCGGGACGGATCGACGCGGTACTCGACGTCACCGATCCGGAGCCGCTGCCGCCCGACTCGCCGCTGCTCGAACTGCCCAACGTCTTCGTCACCCCGCACCTGGCCGGCGCCGTCGGCAACGAAGTCGCCCGCTTGGGCGAGCTGGCCGTCAGCGAACTCGAGCGGTTCGCCGCGGGCGCTCCTCTGCACCACGCCATCAGTCCCGCCGAACTCGGGAGAATCGCATGACCCGCCTCGTGCTGCCTGACACCGACCGCGTCCTGTCCCGTCAGACCGGCTGGGTCCGCGCTCACTGGGAGGCGCTGGCCGACCACCTGCTCGACTCGCTCGTCCCGTACGTCTCCCCCGGCGCCGCCCGCGTCGTGCTTCCCGGCCGTCCGAGCCGTTCCGGCACCGACTCGGACGAACTGGAAGGTTTCGCGCGGTCGTTCATGCTCGCCGCCTTCCGGATCGCGGGCGTCCGCGGCGAGGGTTGCGAGAAGCTGATCGAGCGGTACGCGCGCGGCGTGGCGAACGGCGCGAACCCGGACCACCCGGAAGCGTGGCTCCGCCTCACCCCGCGCTCGCAGCAGATGGTCGAGGCGGCCGCGATCGCCGTCGCCCTGCACGAGTCGCGCGAGTGGATCTGGGACCGGCTCGACAGCCGCGCCCAGGAGCACGTCGCCGAGTGGCTCGGCGGCTTCATCGGGTCCACCACGCACGACAACAACTGGCGGCTGTTCCAGGTAGTGAGCGAGCAGTTCCTCGCCTCCGTCGGCGCGCCGTACTCGCAGGAGGACATCGACGGCGGGCTCGACCGGATCGAGGACTGGTACGTCGGCGACGGCTGGTACTCCGACGGCGACGGGCAGAACTTCGACAACTACATCGGCTGGGCGATGCACCTCTACCCGGGCCTGTGGACCCGGATGGCGGCGGCCACCCCGGGAGCGCAGTACGACGATCGCCTGAAGGTGTACCGGGAGCGGCTGAGCCTGTTCCTCGAGGACGCGGTTCACCTGGTCGGCAACGACGGCGCGCCCATCTACCAGGGCCGTTCGCTGACCTACCGGATGGCCGCGGCGACGCCGTACTGGATGGGCCAGATTCTCGACGCCACCCCGCTCTCGGCCGGCGCCACCCGTCGGCTGTGCTCCGGGATCGCGCGGCACTTCGTGCAGCACGGCGTACCGGATGATCGTGGGTTGCTCACGTTGGGCTGGTACGACACGTTCCTGCCGACGACTCAGGCGTACTCCGGACCTGGTTCGCCGTACTGGGCTTCGAAGGGCTTCATCGGGTTGCTGCTGCCCCCGGAACACCCGGTGTGGGCCGACCCGGAGGAGACGGTGCCTTTGGATGAAGCGGACCAGGTACGAGCGATGCCCGCGCCTGGCTGGCTCGTCCACGCGAGCCGCCACGACCAGGTGGTCCGACTGATCAACCACGGCGCCGACCACGCACCGCCGGCCGAGCCTGAAGGTGTCGAGGCTGCGGGAGATCCGCACTACGACCGGCTCGCGTTCGCGAACCACGCCGGTCCCGAGATCTCCGACGCCGCCTCGCTGCAGCGCGTCGACAACCTGACGTCGCTGGTCGACCAGAACGGCAAGTCGAGCTATCGGGGTCGGATCCGGCGGCTGGGAATCGGCGCTCGCTCGGCCTCCTCGTGGCACAAAGCCTGGCTCGGCACCGAGGGACCGTGGCGGATCGAGACCACATCAGTGGTGCACGGCGGCTGGGAGATCCGCTGCTCACTCGTCGAAGGTCCCGCGGGTGCACTGATCCGCAGCGGCGGCTACGCGGTGGCCGGGGACTCATTGCCCACAGCAACCGTTGGCGCCAGGCCCGCGTGGGCTTCCGCACGGAACGCGGACGGCCTGATGGCCGCTGTCGTCAACCTGCACGGGTACGACGAAGCCGGCGTGCACCGCGATCTCGGCGCCAACCCGTTCGGGCCGCACTCGGCGACGCCGTACCTGACCGTGTCGCACCCCGGCGAGCCACTGGTCCTCGTGCACGCGGTGCTGCTGACCCGCGACGCGATCCGCCCGGAAGCACTCGCCGAGGGCATCGACATCGTCGTGGCCGGTCAGGAGATCACCCTCACCCTCCCCGGCTACGACACCGAACTGGTGCGGTTGGGGAACCACTGATCTCGTAGTGTGACGACATGACCGAAGCGATCGAGCCCGGTGTCACCGACGCCCTGGCCCAGGCGGTGGCGACCGATCCCAGCACCGCGAACCAGGAGAAGTTGTGGGCCGCGACGTTCGCCCTGGAGCGCTGGTGGTTCGTCCAGCGCGGCGAACCGGACAACCCGCAGCCGTTCGTCGGCGTGCACCAGGAGCAGCCGTTCCTGATGGCGTTCACGTCCGCCCAACGGGCCCGCCGGTTCGCGATCGAGAACGGTCTGAGCCCGGCCGACACCGAGGTCCTGGTGCTCGCGCTGGCACCGGACGACGCCGTCGCCCAGGTGCCGGTCTGGCTGCGGGAGGGTATCGCGGCGATCACCTTCGACCACGGGATCAGCGGCTACTTCGCGCCGCTGGGCAACCTACCTGCGATCCGGTCGCATCTGCGCGGCGGCGCCTGACACGCCGTTAGGGCAGCCTGGCCAACCGTGAGAATCGGGTGCCGGAGCACTACATTGGCGTACATGAGCACGTACGCGAAACTCCTTCAAGAACAGATCCGTAACGAATTCACGGCGTCACAGCAGTACACGGCAGTGGCTGTCTGGTTCGACGACCAGGACCTTCCGCAGCTCGCGGCGCACTTCTACAAGCAGTCCCTGGAAGAGCGCAACCACGCGATGATGATGGTGCGGTACCTGCTCGACAAGGACATCCGTCCGCACATCCCGGGCAGCGGCGAGGTGGTGAACGACTTCGACTCCGCGCTGGAGCCGCTCGAACTCGCGCTGCAGCAGGAGATCACGGTCACCAAGCAGATCGAGACGCTGGCCCGCACCGCGCGCGACGACGGCGACTACATCGGCGAGCAGTTCATGCAGTGGTTCCTCAAGGAGCAGGTCGAGGAGGTCTCCGCGATGACGACACTGGTCAACGTCGCGAAGCGGGCCGGTGACAACCTGTTCCACCTCGAGGACTTCCTCGCCCGCGAGGTCGTCGGCGACACGGGCTCGGACCCGACCGCCCCGGCCATCGCCGGCGGCAGCGTCTGACCGCAGTATCGAAGGCGTAGTGCTCCGGGCCGCCGCGATGCGCGCGGCGGCCCCAGCGGGGGTGCCCTACCAGGAGCCGCCGCCTCCGCCACCTCCACCGCCGCCGGAGGAACCACCGCTGAAGCCTGAGGAACTGCCGCCCCCGCCACCGCTGCCAGCCGGGGCCGGCGGCGGGTCGAAGGTGTTGGCGACCGTCTGGCTGATGCTGCCGGCGGCGAAGCCCGAGGTGTAGTACGAGGGACCGTAGTACCAGTAGGGATCCGGCGGGATCCGGCCGGCCGCGACGAGCTCGGCGCACAGCCGCTGCCAGCGGTCCGCCAGGCCGAACGTGATTGCCCAGGGCAAGTACTTGCTGAAGATGTCCTCGCCCTCCTCGAAGCGGAGCTGGTCCGCCTCGGCCGTGGCCAGGTAGGTGCGGAAGCCGATCAGCTGATCCGTCACCGCGCGGCCGGCGGGATTGCGGATCCCCCGGGCCCGCTTGCCGATCCAGATTCCGATCGCCACCAGCACGGCGACCACCGGGATGATGACGATGGCCGCGCGACCGAGACCACCCGTGGCCGCGCCGATCGCAGTACCGGCTATGCCTGCGCCGAAGACCCAGAAGCCGATGATGCCCAGGCAGGCCAGCTTGAAGCCGCTGGTGAAGCTGGAACCGCCGCCTGCGCGCGGCATCCGTACGTACCAGCCGCGCTGCCTGATCTGCTCACGAAGCTGCCTGACCATCGCGTCGTGCGCCTGCCGCATCGACGTGTCACCCGTCGGGCGGCGCTCCAGCACGATCTCGGAGCCGGGCTGCAGCGAGGGGAACAAGCCCTGCATCAGGACCTGCTCGTGCGGGACCGTCGCGACCGCGGGGTTGAGCAGTACGGCCTTCTGCTCGGCGCCGGAGTTGTCGATCCGGACGCCACCGCGGACGGCCAGGTCGATCAGCGTCGCCGCGGTCTCGGTCGTGTTCGCCTTCGCGTCGATCAGCAGACCGCCCTCGGCGACCGGGATCCGCGGCGGCGAGAACGCGACCGGGATCTGGTCCTCCGTGAGGTCGTCCTTGATCGGCTGGGCGCCCATCCCGTCCGGCGGGAAGGTGCCGGGCGGCATCCCGGCGAAGCGCAGGTCGCGGTTGCCGTTGCGGCTGTAGAGCACGGCGGCGATCAGGGCGCCGACAGTGACCAGGCCGGAGCCGACCAGCCCCGGGATCGTGACCCCGGCACGCTCCAGCGCGCCCGGCGCGTCGACGACGATCGGAGTGTCGTTGCTGACCGCACCCGCTTTGATCCCGGCGACGATGGTGAGTTCCTCATCGTCTTCGAGGTTGCTCTGGGTGAAGACGCCGCGATCGCCGGAGACCGAACTCTGGTCGCAGGGGTTCGTGCCGCGGATGAAGCAGGCGGTTTGCTGAACCCCCTGGGGAACGGTGACGTTGACGGCGACCCGGGCCAGTACCGCGTCCCACTCGCTGCCGGTGGCATCCCAGTACAGCTCGCTGTGATCGTCGAAGTGCCGCAGCGCGCCGCGGACGTCGTACGTGATCACGTAGGTCGCCTCGGTGCCCCGGATCGTCTCGTCGGGGGATCCGATCTTGATCTGGATGCTCTGGTCGCGCTGGCTGTTCGACTTCACCGTGGTGGTGCTGAACTCGTCGGGCGCGTTCTGGCTGTCCACCTTGATGTTCGAGATCTCGTACTTCTGGTCCTTGGACTGGTCGTCCTTGTAGACCTCGCGGGTGATCAGGTTCCGGTAGATGCCGTGCCGGCCGGAGCTGCCGAAGTGGTAGGCGATGGTCTCCTTGACCTTGAGCACACCGTCGGTCGTCACCTCGTAGTCGATCTGGAAGTTCGTGACGATGTCGCCGACGTCCGCCGGCGTCGCCGAGGCGGGCGCCGCAGTCGCGAAACCGGCCAGCACCAGACCTGCGACGGCCGAGACGATCGCGGTGAAGATTCCCCTACGCATGTCCGGACAGTACCCAGCATTGGGGTCCGCGAGGCGGAAGTCAGTCCGAACTGTTGGCGCCCGCCGCCCGGATGGCCGCCGCCACCAGGTCGGCGGCGGTGGTCTCGCGGGTGCGGCGGCCGCGGTCGTAGTACTGGGTGGTGGAGATGGTGGCGTGGCCGACGTCGGCCTGGACGTGCTGGATCCGGGCGTCCTGCTCGAGCGCGATCGTCACGTAGGCGTGCCTGAGCGCGTGCGGATGGATGCGGTCGGCCACGTCGTCCAGCGCCGGACCAGCCTGTACTGCGATCCGCCGGAGCAACGTGTTGATATCGAACCGGGAGCAGCGCGTTCCTTCGCGGGTGGCGATGAGGGGTGTTCGGTTGGCGCTGGTTCGGCCTCGTAACGCGGGGGCTGTTGCCTGCGCGGCGGTGTCTCGCTCGGCTAGGTAGTCGGTGAGCGCTGTGGCGGCCAGGTCGGTCAGGTAGACCTCGCGGTGGACGCCGCCCTTGCCGAGGACTCGCAGCATGGGCTCGCCGCCGGAAACGACGAGGCTGTCGCGGTCTAGTCCTACTAGCTCGGAGACGCGGAGGCCGAGGGTGAGCAGGGCGACTATTGCGACGGCTCTGCGCGCGTAGAGGAAGCGGTGGCGGGTGCGATTGGGCAGCTCGGCTGCTGCGTCTAGGAGTGCGCGTAGTTGACCTGCTGTCAGCCTGATCGTCGGCGAGGCGTCTCTCGAGGTGCGACCGAGGCCTAGGCGGGCGCGGTTGAGTGCTGCTGGGTTGGCGGGGACTACGCCGGTTTCGGTCAGGTGGCCGTAGAACGCCGAGAGGGTTGAGAGCATTCGCTGTCTGGTCCGCTTCTCCGCTCCGGCTGCTTCAAGTTGATGTAGCCAGACCTTCACTTCGCGCCCGGTCGCGGCACGCGGATCCATCCCCCGCGCCGCACACCACCTGAACCACGCCAACTGGTGCAGCACCCCCACGCCCCGAGGCGGCCGCCCGCCGCCTGCTCCAGCCGACCCGCCGGTCTCGCCGGCCCCGCCCATCCGGTCCAGGGCGTCCACCCAGCTGGGCGGGAGGCCGAGGGCGTAGGCGTACGTGCGTCGGGTGCCGGCGTTGGCGTACTGGCTCAGCCAGTCGGCGATCTGCGCCTGCAACTCAGCCGGCTCCTCAACACCCGGCCAGGCGATCTCCTCCCCCGCAGGCAATCGTGCGGGCGTCCGCCGGCCGTCCAGTTCGGCTCGCAGCGCCTCGAAGACAGCCAACGGGTCGGATTCGCTCGACATTCGCCGATCTTCTCGCGCTCGCCCGGCCAACGTCCGGCGCCGCGCCGATCGCGCCAACGAAACACAGGTTTCGTGGGCTTCTTATGAGATTTTAGAAACGCCGAACCGGTTTCCGGGTTTTGAAACCGGATACATCTACGCTCACGGGCATGGAATCGGACACTGCGCGGTGCGGATACAGCAAGTGCCGGGCTGAGCTCCCGGCGCCGGGGATGCAGGGCGGCCGGCCGAGGAGTTTCTGCCGGGAAACGCGCTGGGAAGGCGGGCGGACCTGCTCCCAGATGGCGCGAGCGGAGCGGGAAGCTCTGGGAGCGCTCGGGCTGGACGCGGGGAGCACCACGTTCCGGCTGGACGCTGAGCGGCTTCGTGAGCACCTGGACAACATCCGTGGGCCGGTGGATGAGTTGACCGCGGCGCTGGCCGCCGTGACTGCGCGGCTCGATGAGGTTGAGACGGCGGCTGTGGCTGCCGTGGATGCGGCACATGGACAGGTCGCCGAGGCAGAGCGAGCACGCCTGGCTGCGGAGGAGGCTCGCGAGAGTGCCGAGCAGAGAACTCGGCAGAGCATCGCGGCCGCCGAGCGAGCTGCCAAGGAACGTGCAGAGGCTATCGATCGGGCATCAGCCGCAGCCCGTCAGGCACTCGACGCCACCGAGGCTCTTGGAGCGGCCCGTCAGCAAGCACAGGATGCGCTCGACGCCCGCGCGGCAGCCGAAGTACAGGCCGCTCGCGAGGCCGACCGCGCGACAGCCGTCGAACAACACACCCGCGACCTGCTGCTCAAAGCAGAACAAGCAGCCCGCCAAGCCGTCGCCACCGCCGAACGAAAAGGCGAGGAGGCAGTCCAAGCTGCCGTGCAGGAGGGGCGGGAGGCCGTGCTTGCCGTCAGAGCGGAGGCTGCTGCAGCAATCGCCGCCGCCGAGGAGCGGACCGCTGACGCGGAGAAGGCTGGCGAGGAACGTGTGCGGGAACTGATAGCTGCCGTGGAAGAGAACCGCAGGATCGCGGCTGCCAACGAGCTAGCGCTCGCCCAAGCCCATCAGGCGGAGACCGCGTTGCGGGCCGAGATCGAGGTACTCCGCGCCGAGCTGACCGCCGAGCGCCAGCGCGGGGCTCAGGCCGAAGTACTCCGCGCCGAGCTAACCGCCGAGCGGGAGCGCACCCACCGACTCCACCCCGACGACCTCAAGGCAGTTGTCAGCGCACTTGCTCCTCTCTCGACCACCTGACCCACCCAACTAGGGGTTGTGCTGAGCGGGCGGTTAGGGGAATGGTGGGTTGACCAGGAGGAACGTCATGGCAGACAAGACGAATACTTCCCAGGGCGCTGGTGCTGCTCCGGTCGCGGAGAGCCCGGCTGCCATTCGTAATGTGGTGCTGGTCGGGCCTTCGGGCGCCGGCAAGACCACGCTGGTCGAGGCCTTGCTGGTCGCGTCGGGTGTGCTGTCCAGACCGGGGTCCGTCGTCGACGGTACGACCGTGTGCGACTGCGACGACGCGGAGATCCGGCAGCAACGTTCGGTGGGGCTGGCACTCGCGCCGCTCCCCCACGACGGCATCAAGGTCAACCTGATCGACACCCCCGGCTACGCCGACTTCGTGGGTGAACTCCGCGCCGGGCTGCGCGCGGCGGACTGCGCGCTCTTCGTCATCTCCGCGAACGAGGGCGTCGACGAGCCGACCAAGGCGCTGTGGCAGGAGTGCGACCAGGTCGGGATGCCGCGCGCCGTCGTGGTCACCAAGCTCGACCACGCCCGGGCGAACTACGACAACGTGCTCTCTTCCGCGCAGGCCGCGTTCGGCGACAAGGTACTGCCGCTCTACCTGCCCGCTGGTGATGGGCTGGTGGGGCTGCTCTCGCAGACGCAGTACGAGTACAAGGACGGCAAGCGCAGCACGCACGCGCCGGACGAGCAGTACGCCGACCAGGTCGAGGAACTCCGCGGAACGCTGATCGAGGGGATCATCGAGGAGTCCGAGGACGAGTCGCTGATGGAGCGCTATCTCGGCGGCGAGGAGATCGACCAGGCGGTGCTGATCGAGGACCTGGAGAAGGCGGTCGCGCGTGGATCGTTCTTCCCGGTGATCCCGGTCTGCAGTGGCACCGGGGTCGGCACCCACGAGTTGCTCGAGGTCGCGACGAGCGGATTCCCGTCGCCGCTGGAGCACCCGCTGCCCGAGGTGTTCACGCCACACGGCGTACCGCGGGGCAAGCTCGCCTGCGACCCGGCCGGGCCGCTGCTGGCAGAGGTGGTGAAGACGACGTCGGACCCGTACGTCGGCAGGGTCAGCCTGGTGCGGGTGTTCTCCGGCACCATCAGGCCCGACACGACGGTTCACGTGTCGGGCCATTTCACGTCCTTCTTCGGCGAGGCCAACAGCCACGCGGACCACGACGAGGACGAACGCATCGGCACCCTGTCGTTCCCGCTGGGCCGGCAACAGCGACCCGCGTCGACCGTGGTGGCGGGTGACCTCTGCGCGATCGGGCGACTCACCCGGGCCGAGACGGGCGACACGTTGTCAGACAAGACGGAACCGCTGCTGCTGAAGCCGTGGACGATGCCCGAGCCGTTGCTGCCGATCGCAGTACAGGCTCATGCGAAGACGGATGAGGACAAGCTGTCGGTCGGTCTGCAGCGGCTCGCCGCGGAGGACCCGACGCTGCGGATCGAGCAGAATCCGGAGACGCACCAGATCGTCTTGTGGTGCATGGGCGAGGCGCACTCCGACGTCGTGCTCGACGCGCTCGCCAACCGGTACGGCGTGACGGTGGACACCGTGGAACTCCGCGTACCGCTGCGCGAGACCTTCGGCGGCAAGGCGAAGGGCCACGGCCGGCACGTGAAGCAGTCCGGCGGCCACGGCCAGTACGCCGTCTGCGACATCGAGGTGGAGCCGCTGCCCGAGGGCAACGAGTTCGAGTTCGTCGACAAGGTGGTCGGCGGATCGGTGCCGCGCCAGTTCATCCCGAGTGTGGAGAAGGGCGTGCGCGCGCAGATGGAGAAGGGCGTCGGCGCGGGGTATCCGATGGTCAACATCCGGGTGACGCTGCTGGACGGCAAGGCGCACAGCGTCGACTCGTCGGACATGGCGTTCCAGATGGCCGGTGGTCTCGCCCTGCGCGAGGCGGCCTCCGCGACCAAGGTCAACCTGCTCGAGCCGGTCGACCTGGTGTCGGTGCTCGTCCCCGACGATCTGGTCGGCGCGGTGATGAGCGACCTGTCGGGCCGACGCGGCCGCCTGCTCGGCACCGAACGCGTCGGCGAGAGCCGCACCCTGGTGAAGGCCGAAGTCCCGCAGGTGGAGATCACCCGCTACGCCATCGACCTGAGGTCGCTGTCCCACGGCGCCGCGTCGTTCACCCGAAGCTTCGCCCGCTACGAGGCGATGCCGGACTCCGCCGCGGCCCGGGTGAAGTCGACGGCCTGAGCGGACGACCTCAGCTCAGACGGCGGCGGATCTCTTTGGACTGGAGGTAACTGGCGACGTCGTCATAGCGCTCGGACTGGTTGGCGAACTCGATGTACGAGCGAACCCGATGGAGCCAGTCCAGCGTGGATGGCCTCAACGCTGTCAACGCACCGGAGAGGTGCTGCATCGACAACGGTGGCTCGCCGCCGGTCGCGAGAGCCTCGTCGATGACCTTGTCGACGCCGCGTTCGACCAGTGCGCGCAGGTCGGCGCCGCTGAACATCGCGGTCTGGGCGGCCAGCGATTTCAGATCCAAGCCGGCCGACGGGATCTCCTTCAGCACCACCGACAGAATGTCCGCGCGGGCGGCCTCGTCCGGCGGCGGCACGAAGATCACCCGGTCGAAACGCCCCGGCCGCAGCATCGCCTCGTCGACGTCCCAGGGCGCGTTCGTCGCCGCCAGAACCAGTAGGCCCTCGTTCTCTGAGCCGATCGCGTCCAGTTCCTGCAGCAGTACGTCGACCAGTCGGCGTGACTCCGAGCCGCCGTGCTTGTGCCGGGCGAACGCCAGCGCGTCGAGTTCGTCGAGGAAGAGCACGCACGGCGCGTTCGCCCGGGCCCGCTCGAACGCGGCGTGCAGGTTCCGCTCGGAGACGCCGAGGTACGGGTCCATCACGTCCTCGATCCGGACGTTGACGAACGGCAGGCCGCACTCCCCCGCGGTAGCCCGCGCGAGCAGCGTCTTGCCACACCCAGGCGGGCCGTAGAGCAGTACTCCGCCACCGGACTTCCGCCCGTACCTCTGGTAGAGCTCCGGGCGGCTGAGCGGCAGGATCACCATCCGGTGGATGACCCGCTTGATCTCCTCCATCCCGCCGACCTGGTCGAAGGTCGTCGTCTCCTTCGGCGCGTCGCTGTCGAAGCCGGCCTCGTCCTCGGGCCCGATCTTGACCTTGACGCCGCTGCGCGCGGTGATCATCTCGTCCACGAGTTGCTGCAGCCGCCCGGTGCCCTCGACGACCCCGGCCTGCCGAGCCGCCTCGAGGCAACTCCGGACCAGCGCGAGCCGGCCGTTCGCCGCCGCCAGTTCGCCGACGACGACCAGTTGGTCATCGGGGAGACCCCGCTGATCGAGCAGTACGACGTACTGGTCGAGCGCGGCCTCGGTCTCCGCGGCTGAGACGAGGGTCTCGGCCAGCACCAGCCGAAGCAGCACGTCGTCCGGGCTGGCCTCGACTGCCTTTCGCAGTGCGGAGATCCGGTCGTTCGTCATGCGCCCCACTTCCGGTTGATCATGCGGTGCACCAGCGGCGGCGCGACCCACGAGTAGACACAGAACCCCAACCAGCCGAACGCCACCACCGTCGACAGCGGGCCGAGACCGACAGCACGCAGTCCGTAGATGACCGCGACCGCGCCGATCCACACCACCAGCGGGTTGAACCGCTGCATCGGCCGCAGTGGGCGGAGCAGCGGGTGATTGATCAGCTTCGCCGCCCGGGCCGCCTCGCGCAGGTCGTGGTCGTTCGGGTTCGAGGCCGCGGCGGACGCGAGCGAGCGGTATCCCGTGCGCGGATCGCCGGTGAAGAAGGACGCGGTGCCGTGCAGGGCCCGCGCGCCGGGATCCTCGGGGTCGATCGAGAGCGCTTTCTCGCTGTGCTTGCGCATGTCCTTGTGCCGGCCCTGCGCGAAGGCGATCTGCGCCCGGGCCGACGACACCGCGGCGCTCTCCGGGGCGTGCGAGGCGGCGCGTTCCACCAGAGCACTGGCCTTCTCGGTCTGCCCGGCCGCCAGGCAGACCATCGCGTAACCGAGCAGCAGGTCCGGGTCGTTCGGGTCGAGGCTCAGCCCGTTCAGGTACGCCGTCTCCGCATCGGTCAACTCGCCGGCGGCCCGGAGTGCCGAGCCGAGGACCTGGAACATCGGAACGTTCGGGCCGTAGCGGGCCAAGCCGTCCCGCAGTACGTCCGCCGCCTCCATGTTTCGGTCCAGCGAGTGCAGCGCCGCGCCCCGGAACAAGAAGGCGCGATAGTCCACGGCCGCATCGCCCCACAGGCCTTTCAGCTCGTCGAGCGTCCGCTCGGGATGGCCGATCTGCAGCCAGTGGCCGGCCATCTGGAGTCTGGCCTCTGCCGGTTCAGTCACAGCCACACCGCCACAATCGCTAGCAGGACAATCTCGAGAAAGCCACAACCGATCACCGCGGCGATCCCCGGACTCCACAGCGACCCGTAGTCCGCGTTCCGCAACTGGAACGCCCGGTCCATCGGCTGCTGGATCCGCACCTGGGCCAGGCAGGTCGCCACCGCCACCACCCGGATCGCCACCCGGACGCCGGAAGTCGCCGTCAGGTCGTCCGTCAGCAGGACCAGCACGATTGCTTCCGCCACCAGGCCGGCGCCACCGAGAGCCAGGATCAGCCGCCGCTTGGAGGCGGCGACTCCGAGGCGCCGGGCGTTCAGGAACGCGATCAGCGTCGTGGCGATCACGCCGCCGAAGAACGCGACGTACGCCTGCGACGTCAGCCGCCAGGGTCGGGCGGACAGGTCGACGTCGGCGCCGATGGTGGGGCGCAGCAACTCGTCCGGCATGGGGATCCCTCTCCGATCAGGTCAGGCCCGCGCAGTTTAACCTGGGCCGATGACCGAGAACTGCCTCTTCTGCGGGATCGTGGCCGGCACCATCCCGTCCCAGCAGATCGCCGAGAACGACCGGGCGATCGCCTTCATGGACATCAACCCCGCGACCCGCGGGCATCTGCTGGTGGTTCCCCGCGAGCACTCGACCGATCTGCGCGAGGCCGCGGCGGAGGACCTGACCGCCGCCACCCTGCTCGCCCAGTCCCTGGTGAGCCGCGTGATGGACCGCCTGGAGGCGGACGGCGCGAACCTTCTCAGCTGCATCGGCGCCGATGCCTGGCAGTCCGTCTTCCACACCCACCTGCACGTCATCCCCCGCTACAAGGACGACCCGCTGAAGCTCCCCTGGCACCCGACCTCGGGCGACTCCGACAGCATCACCGCCACCGCCGCGGAACTTCGCTGACCCGTACCGCGTAACGCCCGCGGGTGCTCATGACACTGAATCGGCGAAAGGACCTTCGCCGAGAGCACCTGGGGTCGACATGGCCGCACTTGAAGCAACCTGCGCTGTTCCTGGGGCCACTGGGTCAAGAGAGCCGCAAAGACGTGCTCTAGCCCGGCGCCTGCTTCCTCTGCAAGTGGCTGTCTTCTTGCAGGGCCTCGGGTTCTGGGTGCCGATCGAGAAGCTCTTCATGACCGAGATCGGCTTCGACGCCGCCACGATCGGCGTGATGGCCGCCGCGTACGCCGGGCTGGTGCCACTGGCCGAGGTGCTCTCCGGAGTGCTGGCCGATCGGTGGTCTCGGCGCGGGGTGCTCGGCCTCGCCTGCGTCGCGATGCTGCTCGCCGTACTGGTCGGTGCGCTCAGCCAGAACGTGATCACGTACATCGTGGCCGCGCTCATCCTCGGCATCTACTTCGCGATGTACTCCGGAACGATCGAGGCGATCGTCTACGACACCGTGCTCGAGGAGACCGGCGGCAGCGACGCGTACGAGCACCAGGTCGGCCGGGTCCGGCTGATCGAGAGCCTGGCCCTCGTGCTCAGCGCCCTGGCCGGCGGCTGGATCGCGGGCGCCACCTCCACCCGGCTCACGTACTGGATCACACTGCCGTTCATCGTCGTCTCGGTGCTCGTGCTGACCCGGTTCCGCGAGCCGCGGCTGCACCAGGCCGGCGACCGGGTGCCCCTGCGGCAGCACTTCAAGATCACTGTCAGCGCGATCGTGCACCGCGGCAGGCTGATTCCGATCGCCGCGGCCTCGATCACCGCCGCCGTGATCCTGCAGGGAGTCTTCGAGTTCGGGCCATTGTGGCTGATCGCGCTCTCCGCCTCGGCCGTGCTCTACGGCCCGTTCTGGGCGGCGATGGTGTCCACCCTCGGTCTCGGCGGTCTGCTCGCCGGGAGGCTGAGGCTGCACAAGCCGATCGCGGCGGTGGCCGTCGCGGTGACGATGCTGCTCGCCTGTCTGACCATGACCACCAGCCACAACCTCCTGGCGCTGACCGTCGCGATGGTCATCCTCACGCTGCTCGTGGTCGTCGCGGGGATCCACGTCAGCCGCCTGATGCACGACGCGGTTCCCTCGACGATCCGGACCGGCGTCGCCTCCGGCATCAGTGCGGTGTCGTGGTTGGTGTTCCTGCCGTTCGCGCTCGGCTTCGGAGCTCTCACCAAGCAGTCCGGGGTCTATACCTCCGGGTGGATGATCACGGCCATGGCGCTTCTGGCGGGCGCCGCGCTGGTGTGGGTCGTGGTCCGGCCGGTCCGGTCATGACGAGCTGCTTGCTGATGCCGATTCGTCGTACAGGCGGTGATTACTCTGAGCCGATGGAGGGCTTCCCACCGGACCAGGAACTGGTCGCCCGGCTGCAGGACGGGGACGAGGACGCGTTCGCCCTGGTGCTGGACAGCTGGTCGGGCGGGATGTTGCGGCTGGCTCGGTCGTTCGTGTCCACGGAGGAGTCCGCGGCGGAGGTTGTCCAGGAGACTTGGCTCGCGGTGATCGAGGGGATCGGGCGGTTCGAGTGCAGGTCGTCTTTGAAGACCTGGACCTACCGGATCCTCACCAACACGGCCAAGCGGCGCGGCACTCGGGAAAAGAAGGTCGTTCCGCTGAGCAGCGCCGAGGACAACGGGCCGACCGTGGATCCGGCGCGGTTCCGGCCGGCCGGGGTTCCGTTTCCGGGGCACTGGTGGGAGTTCCCGCCGGCCTGGCCGACTCCGGAGCAAGGGCTGCTCGGCGCCGAAGTACGGGAGATGTTGTCGGCCGCGCTCGCTGAGCTGCCTGATCGGCAGCGGGTGGTGATCACGCTGCGCGACGTCGAGGGCTACGCGTCCGAGGAGGTCTGCGAGCTGCTCGAGATCTCCGCCGCGAACCAGCGGGTCCTGCTGCACCGCGCCCGAGCTTTCGTCCGCGGCAAACTGGAGGAGTATTACACCCAGGAGGTGTCCTCGTGAACGATCTCGACTGCCGGCAGTTCGTCGAGCAGGTGACCACCTTCCTCGAAGGCGACCTCGGCGCCGACGCGGAACAGCGGTTCATCGAGCACCTCGCGCTCTGCGACGGCTGCGACCGCTACCTCGACCAGATCCGCCAGACCACCCAGGCGCTCCGCGACCTCCCGGCCGAGGGCATCTCCCCCGCCGCCCGTGCCAACCTCCTGAACGCGTTCCGTTCCCGCCCTTAGGGCTCTCTCCGCGCGACCAACTCGTAGACGGCGAGGATCTCGCCCACCAGAGCCTCCCAGTCATACCTCTGTACTGCGCTCAGCCCGGCCTCGCGCAGTTTGTCCCGCTCATCAGGCGAGCCGAGCAGTCTCGAAGCCCGCGCCGCCAGCGACTCGGCGTTGCCGGGCTCGAACAACTCCCCCAGCCGTCCGCCGTCCAGCACCTGCCGGAACGCGGCCAGGTCGCTCGCCAGCACGGGCGCACCGGCTGCCATCGCTTCGAGCAGCACGATCCCGAAGCTCTCACCGCCCAGATGCGGCGCGATGTAGACGTCCGAGCCGGCCAGCATGTCCGCCCGGGCCACATCGTCGATCGCGCCGAGGAAGAGCACGTTGTCCCGGCACGACGCGGGTAGCGAGCGGCGAGCCTCGTCCGCCTGCCCGGTTCCGGCCACGAGCACTTGCAGCCCAGGCCGCTCGTCCACCAGGCGCGGCACCGCCGCCAGGAGGACGCCCAGCCCCTTCCGGTGCTCGTCCATCCGGCCGAGGAAGCTGATCGTGCCGTCGGTCCCCTGCCACTCCGGGCGGACCCGGCCGGCGAACCGGCTCGTGTAGAGACCGTTCGGGATCACCACCGCCTCGCCGCCGATGTGCTGGACCATCATCGACCGGGCGTTTTCCGACACCGCGATCCGCGCGTCGATCTTCTCCAGCGCGGGGCGCAGCAGACCCGCCGCGGCACTCATCGCCCGGGACCGGACCTGCCAGGTGTGGAAGGTCGCGACGTACGGCCCGTCGCCGGCCCAGAGCGCGATGATCGACGCGCTCGGGGTGGTCGGCTCGTGCACGTGCACGACGTCGAAGTGCCCGTCGGCGAGCCAGTTCCGCACCCGGGCGGCGGTCCGCGGGCCGAAGCTGACCCGGGCGATCGACCCGTTGTACGGCACCCCGACCGCGTGACCGGCCGAGACGACGTACGGCGGGGCCTGGTCGTGGTCGACGGGGGCGAGCACGGACACCTCGTGGCCGCGGGCAAGCAACGCCTCGGCGAGATCGCGGACGTGGTTCTGCACCCCGCCCGGCGTACCGAGCGAGTACGGGCAGACCAGGCCGATCTTCATCAGTCCAGGAAGATTCGCTGCAACATGTGCCAGTCCTGCGGGTGCGCGGCGATGCCTTCGGCGAACGCGTCAGCGCAGCGCTGGGTCATCCGGGCGGGTCCACCGGTCTTGTCGATCGGGTCGTGGAAGGTGATCACCAGGTCGGGGCCGTCGTAGTGCAGCGTGGCCGGGATCAGCGGGGCGCCGGTCCGCACGCTGAGCGCCGCGGGACCGGCCGGCATCCGCGTCTGCCGGTCGAAGAACTCCACTGGCACGCCTCGCTCCGACAGGTCCCGGTCCGCGACCAGGCAGACGAATCCGCCCGCCCGAAGACGTTCCGCCAGTACTCCGAACACGTGCTCGTCGCTTCCGGTGAGTGGAAGCACCTCCATCCCGAGTTTCGCACGGTAGGCGACGAATCGGTCGAAAAGAGACTCGGGCCGGAGTCGCTCGGCGACCGTCGAGACCGGCATACCGGTCCGGCCCGCCCAGGCGCCCGCGTGGTCGTAGTTCGCGAGGTGCGGGAGTGCGCAGATCACACCCTTGCCGGCGGCGTGGGCGTCGCGCAGTACTTTCTCGTTCACGGTGCGAACCCGGCCGACGATGCGAGCGTCGTCCCACTCGGGCAGCCGGAAGGCCTCCTGCCAGTACCGCAGATACGACCGCATCCCGGCCCGCGTCAACGCATCGAGCTCGGCCGCGGTTGCCGACGGCCGAACCACGGCGAGGTTGGACCTCAGCCGCTGCACCCCACGCCCGTCCCGCCGTACGACGAAGTCAGCCACCCGGTGGAACACCGCGGTAACCACCCGCTCAGGCAGCCTCCGCACCAACCCCCAGGCCACCGCGAACGCCAGATCAATCCCCCGCTGCCGCAATCCCTCCACGACTCAGGAGGTAGCAGGTGGCGCGTCGTTGCCATCCTGCTCATTCGCGGCCGGCTTACCAGGCGCGGGCGAGGCAGGCGGCGGAGTACCGGGGGTGCCGAGGCCGGCGTTGGCTGGGTCGGCGAGGACCTGCTTGCGGACCGACAGGGTGCGCTGGACGACCGTGATGGTGCTCGCGACCGCCAGCAGGCAGAGGACGATCTCCAGCAGGATCGGGAGGTTGAGCACGTCGGAGAAGAAGCCGATCACCAGCACGGAGACCAGCCGGTCCGACCGCTCCGCCAGACCGCCGCTCGCCTGCAGGCCGAGGCTCTCCGCCTTCGCCCGCGCGTACGAGGTGGTCGCGCCCATCACCAGCGCCCACAGGGTGACCGCCGCCATCCACGGCGTGTCACCCGCGCTGCCGGCGTAGTACAGGACGAGGCCGCCGAAGATCGCGCCGTCGCCGAGCCGGTCCAGGGTGGAGTCCAGGTAGGAGCCCCACTTCGACGACGTGCCCGAGGTGCGGGCCATGTAGCCGTCGATCAGGTCGGAGAAGACGAAACACGTGATCACGACCGTGCCCAGCCAGATGTGGCCGCGCGGGAAGAAGATCAGCGCACCGGCGCAGACGCCGATGGTGCCGACCAGGGTGACGGCATCGGCGCTCACACCGAGCTTGAGCAGGAGGTTGGCGATCGGCGAGATCACCTTGGTCCAGAACTGCCGGAATCTGTTAAGCATGGCGACGCGATCGTAAACCAGCCGGGTCCCCACCCGGTGACTCGCCACCCACAAGCCTTCCCCCACCCCCCGCCGGTACCGCACCATGGGCCTCACCCCCCAACCGCCGACGGGAGGTCCAGATGGCCGAACCCGGGCACCCCACCGAGGGCACCAGCACGCCCATTTCAGCGACCTCGCAGACCGCCGGCAGTCACCAAGCACCGCCCATCACCGACCGAACGGGCCGCTGGGTGCGCGCCCTCCGACTGACCCCGTGGGTGCGCCCCGTCCTCCGGCTGGCCCGCTGGGTGAGCGGCGCCCTCCGACGGTGTCGTCGTCCCTACCCATGCCCCGCCTGTTCTCGGTTCGGACGGTTAGTACGTGGTGGCGGTTCGTGGGTGGTGGTGGGGTTGGTGGGGTTCGCGTTGGTGGCGGGGTGTTCGGTGGCTCGGAAGGCGGATGAGGCTCGACCTAGGCCGACGCCGCCGCCCGCGGTGCTGCCCAACGTGGTCGTGCCACCACAGGCCGAGGGTCTCGATGGAACAGCCGGCGCACCCGGCCCTCACGTCTGTACCGCGGTGACCTCCACGCTGACCAAGCAACTCGGGGTGAAGGTGACGGCTAATCCCAACGCGTGGAATGACGGCGGGCTGCCCGCGCTCGATCTGTGCACGTTGCTGCTCGAGGGACGGCCGGTCGTGGTCGGGGTGAGCGCACTGCCGATCCAGCCGGATTCGCTCAGCCGCCTGGCGGCCGGCGCCGGAACGCTCGAACTGGTACCCGAACTCGGACCGGAAGCACGAATCGGCGCCTCGCGGGTGGTGTTCGCGGTGCGAGACCGAGCCGTCAAGATCACCCCCGCCGGAGGGATCAACGGCGGCTATCCGGGCGGGATCGATCGCGCGAAGGCGGTCGCGATCGCCCGGGCGGTGCGCGACGTAGTACCGGCGATGGTGCGGCCCGGGCGGCAGTCGGATGCGGCCTGCCAGTTGTCGACCTCGGCCGCGGAGCGGTTCGTCGGAGTACTGGTCCAACTGCGGCGCGACTACCGGGTGAACGGGGCGCTGACCTGCATCTGGGGAACCTTCGACGCGACCGTCTCGATCGTGGAGTCGTTCCATACCGACACCATCCCGGAGGCCAAGCAAACTCCCCCGCCGCGGCTTGCGCCGATCGGGCAGCCCGGGTACTACCTGCCTGACCAGGGCGAACTCGTCTTCCGCAAGGGCCGCCGGGTGGTCCGGGTGACGGGACTGACGAACCCGCCGCGGGAGATCACGATGGAAGCGCTGCTCGAGATCGTCGAGCCTTTGATGCCGCTCTTCATAAGATAGGGCCCGGCACGCTAGATTGCGGACCGTGAGCAGTTTCCCTGCCGCCGCGAGACGAGTGCGTGACAGTAGCGCCGACCCTGTCGCGCGATTCTGGGCGCTTCGGGAGTGCTCGCTGCACTTTCCGCTGTACGGGTTTCGCGCCACTTGGCACCATCTCACCGTTCGCGCCGGGGTGCCGGCGGAGTTGTCGGAGGATCCGGAGTCCTTGACCCGGGCAATCGACGAGTTGGAGGAGGCCCGGCGGCACTGGTTGCTGCTGCGGACGACGTACGCCCGGCGGCGCCGGATCGAGAAGGCTGATGGCCAGAGGCAACCAGCCCGCACCGATCAGTGGCTGAGCGCAACGAGTCTGGCGTATTGCCCCGACCCCCAACGGCATCCGGACGAGCGACTCGTCACCGTGCTGCATCGCCTGGTCGACGCCAACATGAACAACCTCCAGCCGCAACCACTCTGCGCGGTGTGCGGGACTGCCCGTCCGGTCGACATGCTCTGCACGGCGTGTGGAGTCGATCCCCGAGGCCCGACGGCGAAACTCTCCGGCGACCTGCAAAAGCAGGCAACCGCCAACTGGCACGAGGTCTGGAACCGAACGGCTCAGAAGCCCCGCCGCTCAGCAGTCAACTAAGTGGTGGGCCAGGACTTGGCTAGTAAGGCTCGGGTGTCGGTCAGGAGCTGAGGGAGGACCTTTGTCTGGCCTATGACCGGCATGAAGTTGGCGTCGCCCTCCCAGCGGGGGACTACGTGTTGGTGGAGGTGGGCGGCTATGCCGGCGCCGGCAATGTCGCCCTGGTTCATGCCGATGTTGAAGCCGTGGGCGGCCGAGACGATCCGGATGGCCTGCATCGCCTGCTGGGTGAGGGTGGCCACCTCGACCACCTCTTCCGGTGTCAGCTCGGTGTAGTCGGCGATGTGCCGGTACGGGACCACCATCAGATGACCGGGGTTGTACGGATACAGATTCAGTACTGCGTACGCCGCGTCCCCCCGCTGCACGATCAGGCCGTCCACGTCCGACAGCAACGGGATCCGGCAGAACGGGCAGCCGCTTCCTGCTTCGGTCGTGGTCGGCTTGTTCTCCCCGGCGATGTAGGCCATCCGGTGCGGCGTCCACAGCCGCATGAACGGGTCCGGCGCCCCGATCCCGTCCTGCCGAACCACCTCCTCCGGCTCGTACGCCGAACCGGAGGAATCACCACCGGGGAGATCAGTCATACCTGAATTCGTTTCGCGACCGACTCGACGATCTCGGCGATGGCGTCGGCGATCGGGATGCCGTTCTTCTGGGTGCCGTCGCGGTAGCGGAAGGAGACCGAGCCGGCCGCCATGTCCTCGTCGCCCGCGATCAGCATGTAGGGCACCTTGGCCTTCTGGGCGTTGCGGATCTTCTTCTGCATCCGGTCGTCGGAGTGGTCGACCTCGATCCGGATGCCCTGCGCCTTGAGCTGCGCGGCCACCTCGTACAGGTAGTCGACGTGGCCGTCGGTGATCGGGATGCCGATCACCTGGACCGGCGCGAGCCACGGCGGGAAGACGCCGGCGTAGTGCTCGGTCAGGACCGCGACGAACCGCTCGATCGAGCCGAACAGGGCGCGGTGGATCATCACCGGGCGCTGCCGGGAGCCGTCGGAGGCCGTGTACTCCAACTCGAACCGCTCCGGCAGGTTGAAGTCCAGCTGGATCGTCGACATCTGCCAGGTCCGGCCGATCGCGTCGCGGGCCTGGACGGAGATCTTCGGGCCGTAGAACGCGGCGCCGCCCGGATCCGGGACCAGCTCCAGCCCGGAGCCCTCGGCGACCTCGCGCAGCGTCTCGGTCGCCTCCTCCCAGACCTCGTCCGAGCCGACGAACTTCTCCGGGTTCTTGGTGGAGAGCTCGAGGTAGAAGTCGTCCAGGCCGTAGTCGGCGAGCAGGCCGAGCACGAAGTTCAGCAGGTCGCGGAGCTCGTCGCGCATCTGCTCGCGGGTGCAGTAGATGTGCGCGTCGTCCTGGGTGAAGCCGCGGGCTCGGGTCATCCCGTGGATGACGCCGGACTTCTCCAGCCGGTACACGGTGCCGAACTCGAACAACCGCAGCGGCAGCTCCCGGTACGACCGGCCGCGCGCGTCGAAGATCAGGTTGTGCATCGGGCAGTTCATCGGCTTCAGGTAGTAATCCTGGCCCTGCTTGCGGACCTCGCCGTCCGGCCCGCGCTCCTCGTCCAGGTGCATGGGCGGGTACATGCCGTCGGCGTACCAGTCCAGGTGGCCCGAGGTCTCGAACAGCTGCGCCTTGGTGATGTGCGGCGTGTAGACGAACTCGTAGCCGTCCTCCACATGCCGCTGCCGCGAGTAGTCCTCCATCACCTTGCGGAGCACGCCGCCCTTGGGGTGGAAGACCGCCAGGCCGGAGCCGATCTCGTCGGGGAAGCTGAACAGGTCCAGCTCGGTGCCGAGCTTGCGGTGGTCGCGCTTGGCGGCCTCCTCCAGCCGGGTCAGGTACGCCTTCATCGCGTCCCGGGTGTCCCAGGCGGTGCCGTAGATCCGCTGCAGCTGCGGATTCTTCTCGCTCCCCCGCCAGTACGCCGCGGCGACGCGCATCAGCTTGAAGTTGCCCAGATACCCGGTCGCCGGGACGTGCGGACCACGGCAGAGGTCCTTCCACGCCACGCTGTCGTCGCGCCGGATGTTGTCGTAGATCGTCAGCTCGCCGGCGCCGACCTCCACGGACGCGCCCTCGGCCGCATCCGCCGAGGCGGACCCCTTGATGCCGATCAGCTCGAGCTTGTACGGCTCGGAGGCCAGCTCGGTGCGGGCGTCGTCGTCCGAGACCACCCGGCGGCTGAACCGCTGCCGCTCCTTGATGATCTGCTGCATCTTCTTCTCGAGCTTGGTCAGGTCCTCCGGCGTGAACGGAGTCTCGACGTCGAAGTCGTAGTAGAAGCCGTTCTCGACCGGCGGGCCGATGCCCAGCTTGGCGTCGGGGAACAGCTCCTGGACCGCCTGCGCGAGCACGTGCGCGGTCGAGTGCCGGATGATCGCCAGCCCCTCGTCGGACCCGGCCTTGACCGGCTCGATCTCGTCGCCGTCGGCGACCACCCGGGCCAGGTCGCGCAGCTCCCCGTTGACCATGGCGGCGATGGCGGAGCGGTCCTGGCCGAAGATCTCGGCGAACAGCTCCCCGACGGTCGTCGTCTCGGTCACGCTCCGCTCAGCCTCGCCCTCGACGCCGATCAGATGGACCTTGACTTCCGGCACGTTCACTCCTCGAGTACCCCGGTCCGCCGTGCGCGGCCCGTCACACCGCAGATGGTATCGAGTCCGGCGGCGCGCCGACGCGGCCCATCCACAGGCCACCCCTGAGGGGGACGCCGACCTGACGAAAGTCAGGGGTAGGTGCCACCCAAGGACGGATGTGCGCAGGGGTCCCGGATTCCTAGGTTCGTAGTCACACTCCGAATCGAAGGGCTCCGTGTGATCACCCTCCAAGCACTCAGCAAGCGTTACGGCGAGACCCGCGCCGTGGACGCGCTGGACCTCACCGTCTCCCCCGGCCGGGTGACCGGCTTCCTCGGCCCGAACGGAGCCGGCAAGTCCACCACGATGCGGATGATCCTCGGCCTGGACACCCCCACCGAAGGCAGCGCCCTGGTCGACGGCCGCCCGTACGCCGACTGGCCGGTCCCGCTCGCCAAGGTCGGAGCCCTTCTCGACGCCAAGGCTCTGCACCCGAGAAGGACCGCCCGCAACCACCTGATCGCGATGGCCCGCAGCAACGGCATCGCCACCAGCCGCGTGGACGAGGTGCTCTCGATCGTCGGCCTCGACTCGGTCCGGCAGAAGCGGGCCGGGGAGTTCTCCCTGGGCATGGGCCAGCGGCTCGGCATCGCCGGCGCGCTGCTCGGCGATCCCGAGGTGCTGATGTTCGACGAGCCGGTGAACGGTCTCGACCCCGACGGCGTCCGCTGGGTCCGTCAGCTGATGCGCTCGCTGGCGGCGGAAGGCCGGACGGTGTTCGTGTCGAGCCACCTGATGAGCGAGATGCAGCTGACCGCGGACCAACTGGTGGTGATCGGTCGCGGCCGGCTGATCGCGGACGCCCCGATCGCCGAGGTGATCGCGGGTTCGTCCCGCACCACCGTCCGGGTCCGGATCCCCGACCACCACCACCTCGCAGTACTGCGTGATCGGTTGGTAGGCGAGGCAGAGCAGGTCCAGTCGGTGCCATTGCTGACCCAACCCCACCACCCCGGTCAGGTAGGCGACCAGCTGATCGTGACCGGAGTACCGGCCGAGCGGGTCGGAGACCTGGCATACGAGCTCGGAGTACGGCTGCATGAGCTGCACACGGAGCGCGCGTCCCTCGAGGAGGCGTACATGGAGCTCACCGCCGACAGCGTCCAGTACGGCGTGGCGGTGGCCTCATGACGGACGCGATCCTGCACTTCACCGAGGAGCTGATGTCCTCCTGGTGGATCTACACCGCGCTCTTCGGCTTCGCCGCGCTGGACGGGTTCTTCCCGGCGATCCCGAGCGAGACCCTCGTCATCACGGCCGGGGTGTTCGCCGCGACCGGCGAGCCCAACCTGTACGGCGTGATCGCGATCGCCGCGCTCGGCGCGTTCGTCGGGGACCACGTCTCGTACTACCTCGGCCGCGGCGCGGGCGGACGGCTGCTGGACCGCCTCGAGCCGGGGACGAAGCGGCACAAGATGAGCGTCTGGGCCCGCACCGCTCTCGCCGAACGCGGTGGACTCGTCCTGGTGGTGGCGCGGTACGTGCCCGGCGGGCGGACGGCGGTGACGCTGACGATGGGAGCCGTCCGCTACCCGGCTCGCAACTTCTCCCTGTTCGCCGGACTCGCGGCCGCCAGTTGGGGGCTCTACTGCACGCTCGTCGGCTACATCGGCGGCAAGGCGTTCGAGGACAACCCGCTGAAGGGCGTCGTGCTCGGGATCGGTCTCGCCCTCACGGTGACGTTGATCGTCGAGCTCGTCCGGCACCAGCGCCGCAAGCGCCATCTGCCTGAACCTCAGGTCGAGCCTGAGTCCGCACTGTCGAAAGCAGGAGAGCGATGAGCACGGCAACCATCACGGTCCAGCAGAGGTCGACCTGGTCAGGGCTGGCAGACACGATCGAGTCGGAGTGGACCAAGCTGTGGTCGGTCCGGTCGAGTTGGCTGAACATCCTCGGCGGAGTGGTGCTGACCGGGCTGCTCGGTATCCAGTTCGGCTTCTCGACGGCCTACGACAACACCCATCCAGCGCCTGGCGAGGTTGCGGAGAAGGCTGCGGTGGGTGGCGTCGGCGTGAGCGCGGTGGTCGTCGTGCAGGTCGTGGTCGCGGCCTTCGCGATGCTTCCCGTGACCTCGGAGTACGCGACTGGAAGCATCCGCTCCACGCTCCAGTGGACGCCCGTACGGCGGAACGTGGTGCTCGGCAAGGCCGCTGTTCTCGCGCCGGTGTTGTTCGCCTACGGCCTGCTGCTGGGCGTGATCGCGGCAGTCGCCGGTGGTCTCGCGATGGGCGAATGGGCTGACTGGGATTTCGTGACACTCATGGTGGACCTGGTCTCGATCGCGGCGTACCTGACGCTGGCCGGGCTCTTCACGGCCGGGATCGCCTTCCTGATCAGAAGTACCGCGGGCACGCTCACCGCGGCGTTCCTGCTGCTCCTCGTGGTCCCGATGATGCTCGCCCAGAGCAGCCTGCGCGCCTTCATCTGGCTCGCGGCGCTCCTCCCGGGCGGCGCCGGCCAGAAATTCCTGTCCGGGGCCACGGACCCGCTCTCCCCCACCGCCGGCTTCTTCATCCTGCTGCTGTGGGCCGCCGGTGGCCTGTTCGCCGGCCTCAAGATCCTCCAACGCAGAGACGCCTGAAGCTCGCGCAGCACGACAAACCCGCGGGGTGACGGCCGGAATGGCCATCACCTCGCGGGTTGCTGTTCGTCAGCGCGGAACGTTCAGCGCGATGGTGATCTGCTCGGCGACCTTGGCGGCCAGTTCCAGCGCGGCCCGCCGGGTCGACGGCTGCAGGGCGGAGTGGTCCAGCGGGCCCTCGGCGGCGATGTGCGGATCGGTCGGGATGTCGACGACGGCGGCCGCGCGCGACTCGAAGTACGGGCGGAGTTGCTTCTCGACCTCCTTGTTCACGTCGCCGGGTCCGTTGCTGACCGCAATCACCGCGCGGCGGATCAGCCGCTGGGCGTCGGGGCCCTGGTGGTCCAGCTCCTCCAGCATCTGTACGGCGGCGGCGCAGGACAGGCTCTTCCACTTGATCGGGATCACCAGCACGTCGGACGCCTTCATCGCCTCGCGCCAGTTGCTGGAGCCCTCGTTGTTGCCGGTGTCGATCACCAGCACCTTGTAGAAGCGGCTCAGCAGCCGGTGGATCTGGTCGAAGTCCTTGGCCTCGATCTGCGCGTACGTCGTGGTCGCGGACGTGAGCACGTCGTACTGGCCCGACACCTGGTGCCGCAGGTAGGCGCCGACGTCACCGAGCCGCGCGTCCGGCTGGGTCAGCATCTGCATCGCCTGCAGCAGATCCGTCACGGTGGAACGGCTGTTGGTGTCGTGGGTGCGCAGGTGCATGTTGCCGCGCAACTCGTTGTTGTCCCAGGCCACCACACCGCCACCACGGGCCTGGCCGAGTGCGCCGGCGAGCAGCAGCGTGGTCGGCGTCTTGCCCGAGCCGCCCTTCGGGTTGGCGATGGTGATCGTCACCGGCCGGCGGAACGCGGTCGCCGCGGTCGCGCGAGCGATCCGCTCGAGCCGCTCGTTCGTGCCGGGGCGAAGCCGCAGCACGCTGCGAACGCCCTTCTCGGCCGGAGCCTCCCTGGGCAACGGAAGCGCCTGCAACAGCTCGTCGGACCGGTACGAGACCTGACGGTCGGGCTGCGGCGGGTGCTGGCCGGGGATGCCCTGCGGGAAGAAGTGCTGGGCGGCCGGGGACAACCCTGACGCCTGCGGCTCGTGCGCGGCGTGCTCCTGCGCGGCCGGCTGGGTCCACGGGTCCTGGGCGGGCTCGTGCGCCGCTGCCTTGCTCCACGAGTCACCTGCAGGCTCGTGCGCGGCTGCCTTGCTCCACGAGTCACCCGCGGGCTCGTGAGCGGCTGCCTTGCTCCACGAGTCACCGGCGGGCTCGTGAGCCGCCGGCTTGGTCCACGGGTCGGCGGCCGGGGCCGGCGCGGCAGGCTGCGACCAGGAGTCCGACAGCGCGTCGTGCTTGTCTTCCTCGGCAGCCGGCTCCTCGACCTCGTCCGGGTCGGGAGTGGCCTGGCTGCTGCGCGGCGGCTTCTGGGCGGGCGGGCTGGGGGGCGGAGCGGGCGCGGGATTGGGATCCGGCTGCGTCCAGGACGGGGTCGGCTGCCACATCCTCCGGACCTCGGCCGCCGCCGCTTCCCGGTCCTTGTGCTGTCCGGAGTTGTGCGAGTCGGTCACGACCTGGATCCCCCGATTCTGTGAGAGGGGGCGGGGCTGCCGCTCCCCTGGGGTTTGCTGGAACGTCCCAGGCATGGTCCACCCGGGAAAGGTCCACTATCCCATGACCCGGTGTCCACGCGATGTCACCCGCCGGAGCGTCGCCGTACCACCCGGCTACCGTCTGCCGACCGGTCGCTCAATCGGTCACCAGACCCGCTTCGTAGGCGACGATCGCGGCCTGCACGCGGTTCTTGACTGCCAGCCGGGTCAGGATCGCGCTGACGTACGCCTTCACCGTTCCCTCGACCAGGAACAGCCGCCTGGCGATCTCGGCGTTCGACAGTCCGGCACCGACGAGCGCGAGCACTTCCCGCTCCCGCGGGCTCAGCACCTCGACCTGTTCTTTGGCAGCCGCCGCTCGCGACATCCGGCCGCCGCCGGAGCCCGCACCGAGTTCGGCGATCACTCGCTGTGCGATCTTGGGCGACAGGTACGCGGCGCCGTCGGCAACGGCCTTCAGCCCGGCGATCAGCTCGCGCGGATCACCCGACTTCAGCAGGAACCCGCTCGCGCCGTCACCCAGCGCTTTCGCGATGTAGGCGTCCTCGGAGAAGGTGGTCAGCATCACGACCGCCGTCCCGGGCACGGTCCGCCGGATCTCCGCGCCGGCGGCCAGCCCGTCCATCCGCGGCATCCGGATGTCCAGTACCGCGACGTCAGGCCGGTGCCGCTGCGCCGCCTCGACCGCCTCCAGGCCGTCGGCCGCCTCCGCCACGACGTCGATCGCGTCGTCCGATCCGAGGATCGCCCGCACCCCCGCCCGGACCATCGCCTCGTCGTCTGCCAGCAGCACCCTGATCGTCACGGAGTTCCTTCGGTGGTGGGCTGGACCGAGCCCGTCTGGACGATGTTCTTGGCGACCAGGACGCCCTCGTGGAAGCACAGCCGGTAGGCGTAGTTGATGGAGAACGGACCATCGGGCCGGTAGAACCGGCAGGTCCAGTCCTCCGGTTCGGCCAGTCTGTCACTCGGCGGATCGACCATCTGCATCGGCGGCAGCAGCTTCTCGACCTCCGCCAGGGGAGCCCCGAGCCGCAAGGTGTCGTACTCCTTCGGCCGCAGGATCGAGTTGTACCCGGCCACCAGGTAGTAGCCCAGGGCAACTACCCCGACGACGGCCCCGAGCACCGCCGGCGCCGCGATGACGGTGATCAGCCCGCGCCGAGCGTTCCGGCGTACGGTGGCGCGTTCGTCGGCGGTCGCGGACTCCACCGGTACTTCGGGTTCGGCGCGGCCGCCCGCCGTGGGGATCCTGGCGTGGACCTCGAATCCGGCGGTGGGGCGCCGCTGGGCGGACAAGGTGCCGCCGACGATCCGGACCCGTTCGGTCAACCCGGTCAGGCCGCGACCGGTGGACGGCACCTCCGCGGGCACCCGCCGGGTGGCGCCGGTGTCGACGACCCGGACCACCACCTCGTCCGCGACGTGCGAGACCGTCACGGTCACCTCGGCACCAGGCGCGTGCTTGCTGGCGTTGGTGAGCGACTCCTGTACTACGCGGTGCACGGCGCGGTCCACCATCGGCGAGAGCTCGGCCGTGCCTTCCTGCACGAGCTTCACCGCCAGCCCCGAAGCAGCCGCCCGATCAACCAACTCCGCGACGGTCTCCTGCGCGGGAACCACCGACGCCTCGCCGTCCCGCAGTACGCCGATGATCTCGCCGAGCCGTTCCGTCGCGGTGGCGGCGGCCTCGCGCAACTCGGTGGCAGCGCGGCGATGCCGTTCGGGCAGGTCCGAGTCGACCTCCAGAGCCGCCGCCCGCAAGGCGATCAGGCTCAGCTCGTGGCCGACCGAGTCGTGCATGTCCTCGGCGATCCGGGAGCGCTCTCTGAGCCTCTCCTGATCGAGCTCCATCCGGTGCTCGCGCTCGATCCGCTCGGCCCGATCCCACCCGGCTGAGGCGAGCAAGGCCTGCTGGGCGCGGTACCGGCCGATCAGCCAGGGCAACACGACGACCAGCAGGGACATCAGCAGGATCAACAGCCAGCTGAGCACGGCCTCCGAGACGACGACCTCGGGATGGATCACCAGCGCGAGCACCAGCAGCGCGACGAGCTCCCAGCTCGCCATGATCACGAAGTGCTTGAGCTTGGTCTCCCGCCGCCCCGACAGGTAGCTCAGCACAGAGATCGCCGGCAGCAGGGCGATCGGCACACCCTTGGTCGTTCCCAGGCAGACCGCGAGGATCACCACCTCGGCGCCGATCACCAGACTCAGCGCGACGACCGGCCAGGACCGCCGGATCAGAACGGCCGCGCCGAGAATCGCCAGACACCCGGCCTGCATCCAGGCCGGATCGTTGCGAGCGCCACTCTCGGCGAGCACCACAAGCGCCAGGCCACCCCACAGCCCGAGGTCGCCCACCCGCTGCCAGTTCACGCCTAGACGCTACACAGCGCCACGGCCGGCGCAGTACTGCCGAAAGTCCGGTGTCTCAGGAATCCGCGGCATCGACCAGTTCGAACGGCACGATCGACAGCTTCGGCACCGACTCGCCCCGGAGCTGGGCCAGCAGCAGATCGACTGCCTGCCGACCCATCTCGGTCTGATTCTGGCGAACATGCAGATAGGGCGGCCCGGCGATCGGATCACCCGGGGAATCGAAGCAGCTGATCACCTGCTCGCGGGGCCGTCCGAGCGCCCGATCCAGCATCCGCGCCAGGTTGTACTCACACGCCACGTACGCCGTCACCTCAGGGAAGCGGTCCCGGAAGGCCCGGATCAGCTCCAGGTCGGACCGCACGCTCTCCGGCGTGAACGACCCCGGCAAGGTACTGCGCAACTCCGTCAACTGATGCGCCTGGTAGTTCCCCGGCTCGCGCTCGGCGAACGCCGCCCGGAAACCCTCCAGCCGATCCTCGATGCTGGACGTGTTCAGCGGCGGCGGCGACACGAACGCGATCTGGCGATGCCCGAGATCGAGCAGTCTCTCGGTCAGCGCGCGCGACGCCGCGACGTTGTCGGTGTGCACCGCCGACACCGGGATGCCGGACAGATGCCGATCGACCAGCACCAGCGGATACCCGTCCAGTACCTGCCGCAGCAGGCTCGCGTTGTAGAAGTCGCCGTGCACGGGGAAGACGATCAACCCGTCCACTTCGCCTGACCCGACCAGCGATTCGACGGCTTGTTCCTCATCGGCCTGACGACCGCGAGTACGCCGTACGATCAGGTTCGCGCCTTCCTCGGCGCAGCGCTCCTCGATCGCCTGGAGCAACTCCAGCCCGTACGACTCCGACAGATCCGGTACTACGAGCGCGATCGTCCCCGGCCACTGGTTCCGCCGGGCCGGGCGCAGGGCTCCCCTGAGCGGCGTGGTGACGCCGTCCAGATCGGGCAGATGCTTCACCACGAACGAGCCCTTGCCGCGGATCCGCTCGATCAGGCCGGCCTCCCGCAGTACTTCGAGGGCCCGCTTCGAGGTGATCCGGCTGACCTCGAACTGGGCGGCGAGTTCCATCTCCGAGGCGACCCGGTCGCCCGGGCCGAGCACGCCGCTGCGGATCTCCTCGAGCACGTGGGTGCTGATCCGCTCGTAGAGCAATGCCACCGTGATCGCCTTCCTGCCGAGTCAGGTTGATATACCATCACAGGCTGGCCGCGCTGAGGCAAGAGGGCGGATCCGGCATATTGACCTATACCAAGTCGGCTCTCTAGCATCCGAGCACCCCGACTCCGATAGGCGGCCCGCATGAGTTCTCCCGCCGACCAGGTTCTCGCCTCGTTCCTGGAGAGCTTCTGGGATCCCGCGGCGCGGTACTTCACCACCTACAGCGACCGGCGGATCCACCCCGAGCACGCGATCGGCCCGCGGGACGGGCTCTACACCGACTTCTGGTGGGAGGCGCAGCTCTGGGATCTGGTGATGGACGCCCACGAGCGGACCGGGCTGTACGAGGAACTGATCCACGACATCTATGACGGCTTCGCCGGGTTCTACCCGGATTTCCTTATCGATTACAACGACGACATGGGGTGGTGGGCGCAGGGCAGTGCTCGCGCCTACGAGCTCACCGGACAGGACCGCTATCTCGACCGGGCTCGCAGCATCCTGGATTCGATCTGGGCGCACCGAGACGCCACCTACAACGGCGGCATCTGGTGGCGCCGGTCCGTGCGGGACCAGAAGAACGTGGCGACGAACGGGCCGGCCGCGATCACCTCGGTGAAGGTGTACGCGGCGACCGGCGATACGCAGTACCTGGATCGGGCGCAGACGCTCTACAGCTGGATCAAGAGCAACCTGCAGGCCGGCGGCGCTGTGTACGACCGGATCGAGCAGGGCACGTCGGTGAAGACGCTGCACACCTACAACCCGGGTTACTACATCGGGGCCGCTACGGCGCTCTACAAGGCGACGCGTGATGGCAGCTATCTGTCGGATGCGCTGTCTACTGCGGATTGGGTCCTGGGTGAGTTGCCCGACGGCCTGCCGTTCGAGGGCATTGGGGATGGTGCTGGCTTCAAGCCGGTGCTGGTGCGCCACCTCCATCGGCTCGCGGTCGACCTGGGCCAACCGCAGTACCTGCCGTACTTGCGCCGGAACGCTGCTCGCGCCTGGGAGAACCGCCGAGTTGGCGATGGCCTGATCGGGCCGGACTGGTCGAGCCCTGCGCCCGACGGGCCGCTGCAGAGTCTCACCGCCGGGGCAGGCGCCGCCGTACTGCAGATCGTCGCGCTCTGAGCTATTTCTGTCGGAGGCCTCCTGCAGGGTGGGGTTTTGGAGGTTTCGGATGCAGATTTCCGGCAAGGTCGCGGTCGTGACGGGTGCGGCGGTCGGCATCGGTCGAGCAGTCGCGCAGCGGTTGGCTGCCGACGGTGCCGAGGTTGTGCTCGCTGACATCGATGAGGACGGCCTGCGCCAGACGCAGGCGTTGATTGGCCCAGCGGCTCGGTACGTGGTCGCTGATCTGCGCGATGACTCGTCGGTGGCGAAGCTCATGGCGTCTCGCCCGCAAATACTGATCAACAACGCGGGCGGCGGCGCAGTACTGCGGCCGTGCTTTCCCGAAGCGAGCGTCGACCGCTGGTCCGCCGCGCTCGACCTCAATCTGCGCGCGCCAATGCTCGCCACCCAACTGGCTTTGGACTCGATGCGCGAGGCTGGCGGCGGCGCGATCATCATGATGAGCTCGACCGCGGGCTTGGGCTTCGACCCTCACGTCTCCCCCGAATACAGCGCCGCCAAGGCCGCGCTCATCCGCCTGACCGCGACTCTCGCACCGCTTCGGGACACCCACCAAGTGCGAGTCAACTGCATCGTCCCCGACTGGGTGGCCACCGAGCGCGGCATCGCCGAACGCGCCGCTCTCCCTCCGGCTGATCGCGGCCCGACCCAGGTGCCTCTGCAGACCCTCACCGATACTGTCGTCCGACTCGTCACCGACGACTCGCTCGCCGGCAAGTCCCTGCTCCTCGATCGTGAGGAGGACCCACACTTTCTGAACTGAGTGGCTAATTCCAGACGAAACGTGTCCGGCGACCCCCGGTGGCTGTCAGCATGCGGGGATGACTGACACTCGCCCGTCGGTGCCTGCCTTCGCTACTCGTCCTGTTGCGGGAATCGCCCTCGCGCTGGCGGTCGTCCTGACCGCGCTGTCGGGGCGCTACGGCTTCCACCGGGACGAGCTGTACTTCCTCGTCGCGGCGGACAACCTCGCCTGGGGATACGTCGACCAGCCGCCACTCACTCCCCTGCTGGTCAAGATCTCGACGACGATCTTCGGCAGTACTCCGATGGGCCTGCGGGTGCTCTCCACGCTCGCGGCCGCCGCGACCGTGGTGGTCGTCGCGCTGATCGCCAGGGAGTTCGCGAACGACCGGCGCGCGCAGGTCCTCGCCGCTGTGTGTGCCGCGCTGTCGGGGTTCCTGCTGGGCGTCGGCCACCTCGCCTCGACCGCGACGTACGACTTGCTGGCATGGATGGTCATCGCCCTGCTGGCTGTGAAGTTGCTCCGTACCGGCGACGGCCGCTGGTGGCTCGCCCTCGGTCTGGCGACCGGGATCGCCCTGGAGAACAAGTATTTGGTCGTTCTTCCGCTCGCGGCGTTGCTCGTCGCCGTCCTGATTCTCGGCCCGCGGCAGATCCTGCGAACGTGGTGGCTGCTCGCCGGCATCGGCGTGGCCGCGGCGATCGCCGCCCCCAACCTGATCTGGCAGGCGACGCATGACTGGCCGCAGCTCACCGTTGCTGGAGGCATCAGCGAGGACGACGGCACCGAGAACCGGATTATGTTCATCCCGCTCCAGATCCTCCAGCTCTCCCCGTTCCTGGTGCCGATCTGGATCGCCGGATTCCTCCGCCTGTGGCGCTCCCCCGCCCTCCGCTGGTCCCGCCCCGTCGCCCTGGCCTACCCCATCCTCTGCGTACTCGTCCTAGCCCTAGGCGGCAAGTCGTACTACGCCCTCCCGCTACTCCTGGTCCTGGTAGCAGCCGGAGCACAACCCACGATCGACTGGGTTACCCGCACCCGCTCCCGCCGTACTCCGCTCGCAGTCGGCCTGGTCCTCACCGCCCTGACCTCAGCCCTCTTCACCCTGCCGGTGCTCCCCACATCGGCCGTCAACTTCGTCATCCCCGTCAACCAGGAACAAGGCGAGCAGATCGGCTGGCCCGAACTCACCTCCGCCGTAGCCGCCGCCTGGCAAACCATCCCCGAGGACCAGCGCGCCCGCGCCACCCTCTTCGCCGGCAACTACGGCCAAGCAGGCGCCCTCATCAAGTACGGCCCCGACCACGGCCTACCCACGGCCTACTCCGGCCACATGAGCTTCTACGACTGGTCCCGCCCCGCCGACACCCAGGACGGCCCGGTCCTCCTGGTCGCCCAGGAGCGCAGCCCGCAGTACGAAAGCAACTTCAAGGACTGCAACCAGGTAGGCACGGTGGACAACCACCAAGACGTAGACAACGAAGAACAAGGCACCGCCCTCGTCCTCTGCGCAGCCCCCGCATCCCCCTGGTCCACCCTCTGGCCCAACCTCCGCCGCTACTACTGACCCCCCAGCAAGCAAAAGAAGTAACCAGCCCAGCCACAAATGCCCGACAGACAGCACCCGCCACAGATCACCCGACAGACAGAACCCCAGCCACAGCAGTCACCCGACAGACCCACCCCGACCACAGCGTTCAGCCGACAGCCCGCCCCCGCCACAGACAGGGGGGTGCGGGTGGCGAAGCCCCCGCCCGGCGCCGGCGAAGCCCGGCGCACAAAACGACGATGGCGACCAGGCCCACGCTTCCGGTGGGCACAGGTCGCCGATCGACATCGTGGGCGATACTGGGTTCGAACCAGTGACCTCTTCGGTGTGAAGGCGGATTGTGCGTATCACTGGTTCGCCGCACGTCTCGGGAACTGCTGCGCTGCGTGACAGCCCTCACCTGAACCCGTGGAGCCTTACCGCGTTCGCTGCCTTCTCGCTGCCCATAAATCCGACAATCATGTGCCCGGCGCTCTAGGCTGACCTACGTGACGGAACCCAGATCCGCTGACGACGATGGTGCGAGTGTTCTCCCGCAGGTGCCAGCCTCCGCGCGGGTGAACCTTGGCGGCGCGTGCTGGTGGTGCGGCTCCGTCGCTGACTCGGGTGAGCACAAGTTCAAGCGGTCTGATCTGGTGCGCGCATTCGGCGCTGGTGTGTGGACTGGCTCAGATGCGGTCAGCCACGGTTCTGGGGGTCGCGCCTCCCCAGTGAAGTCGTCGCGCGCCGATCGACTCAAGTTCCCGAAGGTAATGTGCCAGAACTGCAACAACGCCCGCAGTCAAGCGATGGACGCTGCGTACGACACATTCTCTGCGTACATCGCCAACAACGAAGAGCAGATCTTACGGGATGCACGCTTCCAATGGTCTGACATCTTTACTGGCGATTGGAAGTCTGGCAGGGAGGAAGTTGCGCGATACTGGGTGAAGCACATCTGTACCAGGTTGGCCACCGAGGGCGTTTCGATCAGCGCAGAGGTGATTGAATTTCTGGACGGCGTGCGTGATTCGCCAACACATCTTGAGATGGAACTCGGCATTCGCCTCGACATCGTCGAACTTGCGAAACACCTGCGCACCGTCCACGGCGAGGAATTCGGAGAATCGTTCTGGATGGGCGACGTGACGTGCTATTACGACCCGGATCGCAATGTCGTCGAGGCTGCCTGGAGCCATTGGGGCCTGCTCTGGCTGCGGTTGGAGTACGTGTACCGTCTGGATGACTCCAGTAGTCGCCTCAACTTTTGGCGCAAGAAGGTAGGCCTTCCCAGGGGGGTACTCCGTGGATCCGTCCGGCATTCCAGATCAATGCGGAGATTGCAATCCGAAGTAGTTGCTCACCGCGCCGCCCCCGTGCCTGTATCCGCGCGCCTAGATCGAGGCTCTAGATGGGCTCACTGAGACGAGGCGTGGCCGGTATGCGACCGCCGATGATCTCGTACGTCAACACCCTATGGGTGACGGCGTTGCTTTGCAGCCATTCAGCTGCTTGCCGCAATGCGGCAGGGATCACGTCGATATCCGGCGCGTCGGCTCCTCTGTCGCTGACGATGACGACTCTCACAAGCACACCTGATCCGTCGAACCAGTGATCGAAGCGCGATATTACTGCTCTTGCAGGTATCTCCCCGCGCCGCATCTTGCCCCACAGTTTTCGTACTGCCGGGCCGACGACCTTGGCGTAGAGCTGCTCACCCAACGCGTCGATCGTGGGATCACTGAGCTTCTTGGCGAGATATACGCCGAAACCAACAAGCGCAGCGATCTCCAAACCGGACGCCCGAGGCCGGAAGACAGGGAATGGGGGAAGACTTGGAAAGCTATCTTCGATCGAGGCAGTATCGTCCGCGAGGGTCAATCCGAGATCTCCGACCGACAAACCCACCTCTGTTTGAAATGGTATTCCCAGCTCGTCGATGTCATGCGAGTTACCGCCGGTCATCCCAATAATTAGAGCATCGCCCAGGCTGGCATCTACACGATTCGATTGATCAGAATCATCAGTCTGCGCCATCTCGTTGAGACCCTCCCTCACTGCCGCCACTGGGATTCACTCACCAACGGAGCCGTTCCTCTCGGCCGGGACGGTCTCAGCCGCCCCCCTGGGCTCCGGTTGCCGGCCAAATTCCGCGTAGATCGGAGCACCCTGCTCAAGCGCCTGCTGCGCACGCGACAGCCGCCGGACCATGGACGGCCGCATGCGGGGAGCCGCCTCATCGAGCGTCATGAACTGGAAGCGGCGAGCTTCGGTCGCGTCGAGGGTGATCTGAGCGATCTGATCGTCTGTCAGCACTCCCCCGTCGAAGATGAACATGATTCCGTCGAACCAAGGGCCAGAGGCTGGAATCCAGTCCACGACAAGCGGTGAGCCGATCTCGATGTCAATGCCGATCTCTTCCCGAGCTTCCCGCCGGACCGCATCCAGAGGCGACTCATCGAACTCAGTCACGCCGCCGGGGATTTCAAGGGTCGGCTTGTAGACCGCCTCCAAGAAGAGGATCAGGCCCTCGCTGTTGCGCACGAGAGCGCCCGCCGCCGTTGTCTTCTTCGGGAGCCGTCCGGCGATACCGGGGTTGAACTCCTTCTCGGGTTCACCATCGGCCGCTAGGTCGACGTCACGATAGGGGTGGGTCATTTACCTGCACCTTCTAAGTTGAGCCCGCTTTGGTCATAGAAGTCTCGGACAGCATTTGTGGTGATGAACGGTTTGAGCTTCACGGCTAGGCGTTCGAGGTGGCGGTGCGCACGGATGGAATCAACGTGCCCCGTCAGCGCGACTATTTCCGCTCCGTAGTGACAAGCGAGTTCCAATTCGCCTTCTCGCGCTGCCGCAATCCCAAGTTCGGCTGCGCTATAGATTCTGCGCCTGGGCCGGTCTCTCGATCCTTCCCAGACCTGAGTGAGGTGCCTCCTCGCTTCCGTGGTGTTGCCGAGGTCGTTCCAGCACGTCCCTGCATGGCTGGCGAACATGATTTCATCCCACTGCGGCTCCCAGGCGCGCGGTGCCACCGCATCAATCTGCTCGTATGACCGCTCGGCTCTGTGGAGTGCGGATGTCGCATCCCCCACGGCTCCGAGTGCGGCGTGTGATCGAGCAACCAACAGGTCGGCCTCAACCAGGACCTGCGGGCTACCGGCCGACTCGGCAACGTTCTGGGCGGCTTTGGCTACACGCAAGGCTGAGGCGGCCTGCCCAACGTGAAGCGCCTGGTGCGTGATGCTCGTCATCAGGTACGCCGACAACGCGACATCCCCGACCTCGCGGGCAAGCCGGAGCGCCTGAGTGAAGTACGCCTGGCCCATGCCGTGGTGTCCGGCGTCGTAGTACATCCAGCCAACGACTTCGCATAACTCAGCGACGGCGGAGAACAGCTCGGAGCGAGACTGCGCCTCGATCTCCTTTTGCAGCATCGGCAAGGCGACATCGTGCAGATACCTGCGGGCAGTCGCTCGGCACTCCGCACCGCCTGCCCGCCGTTCGATGGTGTCGATCGCAGTGATCATCGTTCGGACTTGCTGCACGTTCGCGCTTGTAACGCGGCTTCCGTCGGCGCTGACAACCGCCTGCCCTACCGCCGACGTGAGCCAGTCGAGCACCGTTGCAGCAAGGCCCTCGGGGCGATACACGACGCTGTCGGCCGACGGCTCTGCAAGGTTCTGGAGGATCGTCACAGCCACGTCCAGGCCGGAAGGGTAAACAGTCAATGAGTGGCCAGCCTCGGGCGCAGCGCTCCCGGCCGCCAGTGCGGGCCGCATCTCCCTGAATCGCTCAATGACGGCCTGCGGTGCATCTGCCAATGCCCGGGACAGAACCCCCTGCATGTCTTGCCTGAGGGTGGCCTGCGGGCGCTTCCGCCAGTTGTACAGGGTGCGGGGGGCGACCCGGAGAACGTCCTGTGCAAACGTCTCATCCGTCATCGCCGGATCGACGGCACGGTAGGCGTCTTGTAGCACCTGAACGGCCTCCGAGGTCCACGCCTTGCTCTGCACATTCATTCAGCTAGACCGCCGATGTGCAGGGCAATGTGCAGACGAGTTGCAGGCGCCTTTCATGGTTTGACGCCTCGATCGGCCGTTGACTTATCGCTATGAGATTCCAGCGTTTCAAGCCTCACGGTGAGGTCCTCGACGGTCCTGCGCAGCTCGGCGAGCTGGTCCTGAACGGATGGCTGAGCGCCTTCGAGATCGAGGCCGGACAGGTCCTCACTGACAAAGGTGCCCCGGCCCCGGGAAGACACAAGCAGTCCGTCTCGCTGCAGCTCCCGGATCGCGTTGTGGAGCGTCATTTCGGCCACGTCGTACTCGGTCGTCAGCGCACGGAGCGGCGGGAGCTTCGCTCCCGGCGGGAACTCCCCCGCGCGGATTCGACGGCGGATGTCATCTGCCAACTGTGCTTGCAGCGGCTGTGCGCTGCTCCGGTCGATCGCCACCCCACAACCGTACCGGAAACCACTAGGGCACGCCGGTGTATTGACAAGATTCAAAACCCTAGGGCACGCTAGGGCAATCGAGATGACGCCCCGGTGGCTGGCACCACCGAGGCGTCTGGGTCGCACTAATCCATTGCGTAGAGGAGCACCACCCAATGAGCATCATCCACCTGTCGGCCGTCAATGACGAAGAGCCGACCCCTGCGGACCTCGCCGCTATCGAGCGGGAGTGGCCGCAGATCGCTGCCGATCTGGAGCTGTTGAACGCACAGATTGAGCTGATGAACGCGGGTCCGTTCGCGTCGGTCCTGGACTGGCGGCGGGTCCGCCGGGCCGAACGCCGGATGCTGGACATCGCCGAGGGATTCGCCGACCGCCGCGCAGAGATGGAGGGCGTCGCATGAGCGCCCACCTCTTGCGTAGCAAGACGATCGCGAACCGCCGCCTGAAGACGCTGCCCGAGCGGTGGGCCGACGAACTCGGCACCGACTCCCCCGCCGCCGTGAATGAAGAGCTAGGCGCACGTTTCGAGCACCTGTCCCGGTTCGTGCTGAACAACGAGATGCGCCCGCACGGTGAGGTCTCAGATGAGACCGCGACCGCCTATGGCGACCTGTGCGTTCTGGTCGGCTTCCTGGCCGACGCCCACGACCTGCTGACCCGGAAGGAGACGCACCGATGAGCACCCCGCTTCGTACGTCGTACCCGGTCCCGGTAACCGACCTGATCCCGGCTGGACGCCGCCTCGCGGCCGAGCTGGGCAGGGTCCCGTCACAGAACCAGTTGATGAAGGCACTGCATGTTGGCAAGGACAAGGCCAAGGCCGTCCACGCTGCCCTGACCACCGAGGACCGCCACGAGACCCGGCTGCACTCGGTGCCAGACCCGGACGAGACCGCCACCGAGACCGACCTGCCCGAGACGGCTCCCGAGGTTGCCCCGGAGGAGTTTTCGCAGGTCACGGAGCCTGTAGACCCGGTCTCGGCTGCCGATGCCGAGCCGGGCGAGCTGGTCCCCGCGGCTTCCGATGGCGGGGGCATCTCCTCGGCCGTTGAGGCGACCACGAAGACCGCTGCTGAGACTGAGGCTGACGCGCGTCCGGTGCGGTCGTGGCCGGTGCTGTTGCTGGCGCTGCCCGCGTTCGTCGCGGTCTGGTCGGGCTGGGTCGGCCTCGGTGAGCTGACCGGGTTTGGGGTCGTGCATCCGCTGCCCGGTATCGCGGACGATTTCACGATCAACTCGGCGATCACGCTGCCGATCGGTGTCGAGACCTACGCCGCGTTCGCGCTGCGGGTGTGGCTGTCCGGCCGTGTCCCGGCTCGTGCTCGCCGGTTCGCGAAGGTGTCGGCTCTGGCCGCGCTCGGACTCGGGGCGCTGGGTCAAGTCGCCTATCACCTGCTGGAGGCCGCTGGCGTCACTCGTGCGCCGTGGCAGATCACCACTGTCGTGGCCTGCCTGCCCGTCGCCGTACTCGGCATGGGTGCCGCGCTGGCCCACCTCATTCACGCCCGTCCCGCCCACAGTGAGGGGAACTGACATGACCGAGCTGCCGACCGAGACCGTGCCCGAGCCGATCGACCTGGACGCGCACCGCGCCCGCCGCGACGACGCCTCGCAGACCCCGGACGACGATGCCGGCAAAACCGTCACGCTGTCGGCCGGTGAGGTCGAGCGGATGGACACCGCCTACGAAGTCGCCCTGGACGACGAGACCGACACCGCACCCGGTGCGGGCAAAGTGCTGGTCCCGGTGGACACAACGGCTGCCACGCCGGTCGCTGTGGCGGTCGGGGAGCGGCTGCCGATCATCCCCGTACACCTGCGCCCGGAGAACCTGCCCGCGACCGCGCGGCGCGCGCTGGCCCGTGCCGGTCATGTGGCCGCGTTCCACGCGGTCCGCTCGCCTTGGTACGGCTGCAAGCTGGCCTGGTTCGCGGGACGCGGGCTGTCGCGGGTGGTGCGTAACCAGTTGCGGTGGTGGTGGGTGCCGAACTCGTTTGCCCTTGAGCAGAAGGCCGCTGACGGCAACGAGCTGAAGGAGTGGGAGAAGATCCACCGCGAGCTGAAGCGCACCCGGCTGTGGCGTGGCTTCGTTCTCGCGGCTCAGAACCTCGGCCTAATGGTCAGTGCCCCGATCGCCCTGAACGCAGCTCCTACGGCCGCTGTAGCGGCTGCCGGTGCCGGTCTGGTCGCCGCTGCCGCGCACTACGGTCGCCCGGCTGGTCAGACGCTGGTCGGTACTGCGGTGGTCGCGCCTCGGTTTCGGAAGCTGAACTCTGACATTGTGCTGCGGGCCTACTACGCGGCCGGACTCGGCAAGCCGGACAAGGCCGATCAGGAGATCCGGTTCGGGTCCCAGATGTCGCGCGATGCCCGCGATACCGGGTCACAGGTGCTGGTGGATCTCCCGTACGGCAAGGGCTGGTCCGATGTGCAGGGCGCGCGGGAGAAGATCGCGTCCGGGCTGGACGTGCACGTGAACCAGGTGTTCCTGTCCCCGGACAAGACCAGCTCGCGGCGCCACATGCTGTTCGTCGCCGACCGTGACCCGCTCGCGGTCCCGGTTGGCCGTACGGACATGCTCGACTGCAAGCCACGTTCAATTTGGCGTCCGGCGAAGTTCGGCAAAGACGAACGCGACGCACCCGTCAGCCTGTTGCTGATGTGGATCTCGCTTCTAGTCGGTGCGCAGCCGCGCAAGGGCAAGACCTTCGCGGCCCGCCTCGTCGCGCTGCATGCCGCGTTGGATCCGTACGTGAAGCTGATCGTTGTCGACGGCAAGAACTCCCCGGACTGGCTGAAGTTCAAGCTGGTTGCCCACCGCATCGTTTTCGGCACCCACCCCAGCCCGAATGACCCGGACCCGATCGCCAACCTGATGGCCATCCTGGACGAAGTCCTGGCCCACATCGACCGCGTCAACACCCAGCTCGCCACGCTGCCAGTCAGCGTGTGCCCGGAAGGCAAGCTGACCGAGGAACTCGCCAGGGATGCCCGCTACCCGGATCTTCGGGTGCTGGTGATGGTGATGGAGGAGTTCCAGGTCTACTTCGAGACCGAGGACCAGGAGGTCAACAAGCAGATCGCCGCCAAGCTCTCGCGGATTCAGGCGGTTGGGCCGAGCGCTGGTGTGGTGATCGTGTCCAGCTCGCAGAAGCCGTCCGGGGTCGGCGCCGGTGATGTCGGCCGGTTGTTCAACCGGTACAGGGACAACCACGCCGTACGGTTCGCGCTCAAGTGCGGCAACCGGATCGTGTCCGAAGCCGTGCTCGGTGGTGACGCCTACGCCGAAGGCTTCGACGCCGCCTCCCTGCCGGTCGGTGATGAGTACCGGGGCGTCGGCTACCTGTACGGCGCCTCCGACGCCACCCCCACCGTCCGGACCTACCTGGCCGATCACAGCGACGCGGAGAAGATCCTCACCGCCGCCCGAGCGCACCGCGAACGGCTCGGGTTGTTGACCGGCATGGCAGCAGGCGAAGACATCGAGCGCGCCACCCGCGACGTCCTGGCCGATGTCCTGGCCGTCATGGGCGCCGACACCGCCGCGCACTGGGACACCATCGCCGGACGGCTCGCTCAGCAGATGCCCGAGCAGTACGACGGCACCACCCCCGAAGCCATCTCGGCTCAGGCCCGCGCGCTGAACGTGCCCAGCGTCAACGTCAAACGCGACGGCGCCACCCGCAAGGGCGCCAAAGCCGACGACATCCGCGCCGCCATCGCCCGCCGCGACACCTAACCGCGGGGCAACACAGAGTAACCAACTCAACAGGGGTGCGGGACGAGTTGAAGTAGCGGCCCGACCGCTACCGGTAGCGGCAACGCTACCCGTCCCGCTACCCCGCAACCCAGACCTGACCAGGCCGTTCGTTCCCGCGTAGCGGGTAGCGGCCACGGCTCTCCACGCCCAAAAACAGCCCTCTGGAGGCTTCCCATGTCCAGCACTGCCGCTACCGCTATCCCGAATGCCGCTACCCACGGTAGCTACCTGGGTAGCGCCTCGATCGACCTCACCACCACCGCTCAGACGGCCGGACAGGTCGCCACCGTCGCCCTGGTCGTCACCGTCTGCATCGCGTTCTACCTGCTCACCTGTGCCGTCTGGCCGTTCGGGAAGTGCCGCCGCTGCAAGGGCGTCGGCAAGTTCAAATCCCCGTTCGGCAACGCCTACCGCCACTGCGGCCGCTGCGACGGCTCCGGGCTGCGGGTCCGGTTCGGCCGCAAGGTCATCAGCTACTACCGGCGCACCCACGCCGCTGCCAGCAACGCGACCAGCAAAGGCGCCCGGAAGTGACCGCGCCGCTGATCGACCGCGCCAGCCTCCACCCGGCCGCCTCGCAGTGGATCACCTTGTGGAACGGCAAACAGGCACTCGGCTGGAACTGGCACGGAACCCCGGTGTTCCGGTTCAAGTGGGCACCCGCAGGACTGGCCACCCGCCGCCAGCTCCGCGCCCTGCGCATGTGCCCCGGAGGCCACGAACCCTATGCGGTGCTGGTATGGCGCAACGGGCAGCGCTGGGCCTGGCTCTACCGCCTCGACCTCGCCAAACCCTCCCGCGTCGCCTCACCGGCCCAGCTCAACGCACTCGACAAGGCCATGGAAGCGCGCCGCCGCTGCCGCCTGTGCGGGCAGGTAGCCGACCACTGCATTCCCACCAGCGATGGGCGCTGTGTCGAGTGCATGACCGGCGACTACCGCAACACCACCCCCAACTCCTACGCCGCCTGAATCCCTCGAGGGGAGACCAGACAGATGAACGAGATCCTGACCGCTGCACTCGCCGCCGCCAACCGTGGCTGGCCGGTGTTCATGCTCGGACGCTCCAAGCGGCCCGTAGCCAACTGCGACGCCTGCCGGGTTGCCACCGACCATGACCCCGCGACCTGCGGACACCTGACCTGCCACGGCTTCTACGCCGCCACCACCGACCCGCACCGCATTACAGCGCTTGTTGCCGCTGTCCCGTACGGGCAGCTCGCCGTTCGCACCGGCGCTGTGTCCGGGCTCCTAGTGGTCGACGTCGACCCCGCCCACGGCGGCAACGAAAGCCTTCACCAGCTCGTAAGCGATGGACTGCTCCCACGCACGTTGCGGGTGATCACGGGCTCTGGTGGACAGCACCTGTACTACCGCCACCCCGGAGCGTCGATGCCGTCCCGGCCGATGCCAGGCCGACCCGGGATCGACATCAAAGCCGATGGCGGTTACGTCGTCCTCCCGCCCTCGCTCCACCACCGCACAGGGCTGCCGTACCGGTGGGCGTCCACCACCGGACCCGAGGTGGAGGAGATGCCCTCCGCTCTCGTCTCCGCCTGCCTGCCGCCTATGCCGGCCGAATCGTCCACCCCGCAAACCACCCCAGCCCCAACGCAACCGGGCGGGGGCATCTCCCACCCCGACAAGCTCCTAGACGCCCACCTAGACGCTGTGCGCCGCGCCCCCAAGGGCAGGCGCCGCACCACCTTGTACGGGGCCGCACGTGGCGTTGCGCGGATGGTCGCGGCCGGAGTCATTGACCAGGCCGCAGCCGTCACCGCACTGACCTACGTAGGACACCAAGCCGCCCAAACCGACCGGGATATCAGGACCGCCATCGCTGGCGGTTTCCGTGACGAAGGGATTGCAGCATGACCGACGACAACGACCAGGGCGACGCCGTCGACGGCGCCGAGCTGCTGGACGACGTGGCCGCGACCATCACCCGTTACGTCATCTTGCCCAGCACGTCCGCGCTGACCGCAGTCGTGTTGTGGGTGGCTGCCACGCACGCCGTACCGGCCTGGAACTGTGCTCCCCGCTTGGTGATCCGCGCACCCGAGCGGCGCTGTGGGAAGTCGCGGCTGCTCGACACGGTCGAGGGCATGTCGCACCGGCCCCTGATGACTGTGAATGCCTCCCCGTCAGCGGTCTATCGGTCGATCGGTGTTGCGCCGTCCGATCCGCCGACGCTGCTGATCGATGAGGCCGACACGATTTTTGGCCCCAAGGCCGGAGACAACGAAGACCTGCGCGGCCTGCTCAACGCCGGTCATCAGCGCGGCCGCCCGGCACTGCGCTACGACGCCGGGTCGCGGTCGGTGGAGAAGATCCCAACGTTCGCCATGGCCGCACTCGCTGGTATCGGCGCGATGCCCGACACGATCGAGGACCGGGCAGCCGTCATCCGCATGCGTCGCAGAGCACCCGGCGAGAACGTCGCCCCATACCGCGTCGGCCGCGACGGACCCGAGCTGGACGCACTACGGCAACGGCTCAGCCAGTGGCTTAGCCCCCACATCGAGACGCTGCGCAACGCAACCCCCGACATGCCACTAGAAGACCGTGCGGCCGACACCTGGGAACCGATGATCGCCATTGCCGACCTGGCAGGCGGGCAATGGCCACGGGCCGCCAGAAAGGCCGCTGTAGCCCTCACCAGCGACCGCGACGCGGGCGACGAGACCTCGATCCCCACCCGGCTGCTGGCCGACTGCCGCACAGTCTTCGAAGACGCCGACGCGCTGCCCACGCAAGAACTGCTGAACCGGCTCAAGGCCCTCACCGAAAGCCCTTGGGCAACGATCGGCAAAGACGGACTCACCGGGATGAAGCTCGGCAACCTGCTACGCGATTTCGAGATCCGCAGCGACACCATCCGCTTCCAGACCGGGCAAGCCAAGGGCTACTACCGCAGCGACTTCACCGACGCGTGGAACCGCTACTGCCCCGAGCCAAAACCAGCCGGGGAGGAAGCCGTACCAGACGTACCAGCCGTAACTTCCCAGGTCAGCCCCGAAGAGGCTTCCACCACTGGTACGGCTCAAGCCGTACCACGCGACCAAGCCTCCTTGGCCCTGACCTGCGAAAACGAGGCTGGTACGGCTGGTACGCCTTGGACCCTCCGAGCTGTCGGCAGTGATTCGACCTCTGGAGCCGCATGAAGAGCGAAGCGGCCGTGCCGCATCTGATCCCCGTCCCCGATGACGAATCGACGGCGACCGTTCACGACTTCCGTGCGCTCGTTTACACGGTCCCGGAGGTGGCTCGCCTGTTGGCCGTCTCCCGGAACACCGCCTACCTGATGGTCCGCACTGGCCAGATTCCGGCGCGCCGACTCGGAACGCGTTGGGTCGTGCCGCGCCGTGCTTTCCACACGTGGCTGGATGCCACCCCGATTCCCGACGACACCTCAACCCTCGCCACCGCATCGAACTGGAGCTGACACCGCAATGGGTTACGTCCGAAAGACACAGGCAGGATCCTGGAAAGCATGCTGGCGCGACGCAACCGGCCGCCAGCCGTCGAAGACCTTCACCACTCGCCGGGAGGCTGCGGCCTTCCTGGCAACGATCGAAGCGGCGAAGAACACCGGGACGTACGTCGATCCTCATGCCGCCCGCCGCATCAAGTTCGGTTCATACGCTGCGCAGTGGCTGGAATCGCACAATGTCGAACTCACGACGCGAGCGCGTGATCTGTCTCTGCTGAAGAACCACGTGGTCGCTCACTGGGCGAATGCGCCGCTGTCGGCGATCGACCATTCATCGGTGCAGAAGTGGGTGATGAGCCTTTCCCGTCAGCTATCGCCGTCGACGGTTGGCGAATGTCATCGCTTGTTCAGTGCCGTTCTCAAGGCCGCGATTCGGGATCGCCTGGTCGCAGTGAATCCGGCCAAGGATGTTCGTCTGCCGAAGAAGCGGCAGACGGCGGGCGACCGGCAGACGATTAGCCGGGAGGAGTTCACGGAGCGGCTTCTTCCGGCGGTCCCGGAGCGGCACCGGGCGCTGGTCGCTCTCGCTGGTGGCACCGGACTGCGCTGGGGTGAATGCGTCGGGCTCCGCTGGGAGTCGGTCGATACGGCGGCTGGGACAATCCGGGTCGAGCGGGTCGCGGTCGAGGTCAACGGGCACGTCACCCCGAGGCCCTATCCGAAGTCGCGGGCGGGCCGACGAGTGGTGCCCCTCCCGTCGATGGTGGGGCATCTCCTGGAGGGGTACCGCGAGCTGTACGGGACTGGCCAGGCGGGAGAGGTGTTCATCAATGAGGCAGGTACGCCGCTGCGACGGACGCTCTTCCGGGCGCGGATCTGGCGGCCGTCGCTGGTGCGGGCCGGATTGCTCGGATGCGTCACGGAGGAGAGCGACAAGTTCCGAGGGAGCTGGCCGACCCCAGCCGGGGACGAAAGCGAGTTGTTCCAGACTCGGGCTCAGGCCGTGAAGGCGGTCTCACGCCGAGCCGATGGTGGGCTGCGGTTTCACGACCTCCGGCACTCGTACGCGTCGTGGCTGATCACCTCGGGTGTGCCGGTTCCCGACGTACAGCGGGTCATGGGGCATGAGCGGCCGACGACCACGCTCGCGATCTACACCCACGTCCAGGGAGGGTCTCAGGAGAGGGTTTTGGGGGCGCTCGCTGCCTTTTCGCTGTCTGACGAGGGCTGAAACGACGAGAGCGGGGACTCGGCTTCTGCCGGGTTCCCGCTCTGACCTGCATGTTTCAGGGGTGGGCGATACTGGGTTCGAACCAGTGACCTCTTCGGTGTGAACGAAGCGCGCTACCACTGCGCCAATCGCCCTGATGTCTGTGTTGCACTGTGTTGCGGGTGAAACCATAGCGCATTGGTCCGCGACGTACGAATCGGGCCGGGCTACTCTTGCTGCAAGACGGAGACCCCGTCGCGTTGGAGACATGACTGTGACTTTCTCGCACGACACCGAGCACGCGCTCGCCACGTTGGTCCGGCTGGTCAACACTCTGCCCGGGCCGAACACCCAGGTCGACACGATGGAAACGCTCGAGGATCTGGAGAAGTTCGTCCACGAGCGGGAGTTCAGCGCGGTCAGCAACCTGACGGAGACCGATCTGCAGGACGTTCGCGAGTTGCGGCCGTTGTTCGCGCCGGTCTTCACGACCGGGTCGGACGCGGAGGCGGCGGCGATGATCAACGCGATCGTCGCGAGCGGTACGACGACGCCGCGGCTGACGAACCACGACGGGCATCCGTGGCACATCCACTATTCGCGCGACGGGGCGTCGCTGACCTGCCGGATCACGGTCGAGTGCGGTATCGCGCTCGCCCAGGTGATCTCGGCGGGCGAACGCGAACGTTTGCGTCGCTGCGAGGCACCGGACTGTGACGATGCGCTCATCGACCTGTCCCGAAATCGCTCCAAGCGGTACTGCGACGCCCGCACCTGCGGCAACCGCCTCCACGTGGCGGCCTACCGCGAGCGCCGCAAGTCCGCCGGCGAGTAGACGAGAGGCAGCGTCCGGAGCACCCCAGGGGGCTCCGGACGCTGTCGTTTACGGGTTGCGCAGCCGTGCCAAAACCGGCTGCGCGCCCGAGCGACCGGCGTCGTGTCGCCTGATGGGTCGACCGGCATGCGGCGACGTTGCGGGGTCGTGTCGACCGCCGCCCGTCGATGGTTACGGGTCGAGGTCTTCGGCGGAGCGGGCGGCGAAGACCTTCGCCGCGGCGGCGGTTACCTCGCCTGGTGTTGCCAGGTCGCGGGCGTCTGCGCGGTGGATCGCCTGGACGTCGCGGGTGGTGGACGTGAGGAAGATCTCATCAGCCTCGGCCAGCTTCGCCAGCGGCACGTCGCGCTCGACCGCGCCGAACCAGGCGATGACCAAATTGCGGGTGACACCCGACAGCGCGCCCGACTCGAGCGTCGGCGTGACCAGTTCGCCGTCGAAGACGCAGAAGATGTTCGAGCCGGTCCCCTCGCAGAGGTTGCCGACCGTGTTCGCGAAGATCGCCTCACTCCCGCCCCGCGCCTTGGCGTAGGCGAGCGCGCGGACGTTCTCGGCGTACGAGGTGGTCTTGAGGCCGGCGACGGCACTGCGCTCGTTGCGGACCCACGGCACGGTGACGATCGCCGAGGTCGGCGCGGGCCGTTCGATGGCTTGCGACGCCACGATCAAGGTCGGGCCGGCCGACCCGCGATCCGAGGACAGCGGCGACACACCGCCGGTGTAGGTGATCCGCAGCCGGCCGAAGGCGATATCCGGGTCCGCCTTCACCACGGTGGCGATGGCGTCGCGGACCTGCGCCAGGTCGGGCTCGGGCAGACCGAGCCCGGTCGCCGACACCACCAGCCGCTCCAGATGCCTGGTCACCGCGAACGGCTGACCGTCGACGATCTTCAGCGTCTCGAAGACCCCGTCGCCGGTGGTCAACCCGTGGTCCAGCGGTGAGACGGCGGCCGACTCGTCCTGCAGCGCGCCGTTCAGCCAGATGATCATTCGTGCTCCTTCCACACGCGGAACACCTTATGCCGCAAGGCTTCGGAGCTGCCCGACGAGGCCGTGCGTGATGAGGCGATGACCGGCAGTGGGCCGGTAGGTGACCCCGGTTTTTGAACTCCGGCGCAGATGGGCTAATGTTCTTCTCGCACCGAGGGGAACGAAAAACCCGGTCGCAATGCGAACGTAGCTCAGTTGGTAGAGCGCAACCTTGCCAAGGTTGAGGTCGCCGGTTCGAACCCGGTCGTTCGCTCGGAGAGGGTTCGGCAGGCCAGCTTTCTCACTTGGTGGAGTGGCCGAGAGGCGAGGCAACGGCCTGCAAAGCCGTGTACACGGGTTCGAATCCCGTCTCCACCTCTAGAACCCCGAACAATCTTGGACGATTGGCGCAGCGGTAGCGCGCTTCCCTGACACGGAAGAGGTCACTGGTTCGATCCCAGTATCGTCCACGCAGTCGACAGGCGACGTGTGTCCGCAGAGGGAATGCGGACCACGTCGCCTGCGTCACTTGTGCGGCGGCTTCGCCGCCGCGGAGTGGGGGCTCCGCCACCCACACCCCCTTGCCTGGGCTGGGGTGGCTCGTCGGCCTTCCGTTATGGCTGAGCTAAATCCGTTATGGCTGAGCTAAATCAGCCAGTTGCCGTCCTGCATCAGGGTCCTCTCCTGGAGCTCGTTCACCTCTCGCCAGGCCTGGATGCGGGTCGGGGTGACGCGGAAGTACAGGTACGGGCTCTTCAACGCGCGGGGGTCGAAGCCGGACTTCTCGGCGAAGGCGTCGCCTGTTTCCACGGTCAGGTCTTCTGGTTTGAGGACCTCGCAGGTGCCTACCACCAGGACCACGTCTCGGGTGCCGCCTATGGCCAGGTGGACCTCGGGGTTGGCCTGGAGATTGAGGCTGGTGGGGTTGTTGAGGGCTGTGGAGAGCAGGATCGCGCCGTCCTCCCACAGGAACGACAGCGGCATCAGGTACGGCGTACCGTCGGCTGAGGCGGTCGAGACCCAGGCGTCGACGGTGTCGGTCAGGTGCCTGAGCGTGTCCTGCTTGCGGGTCTCCAGGCTCCGGGCTAGGTCTGTCACGGGGGCTCCTTCTCGGGTGCGGTCCTGCAGTGTCACATCTGGCGGGTTCGTTACGTCACCCTCATGACGAACGCCGGACAGAGGTTGTGACCGAGGATGGGTGGCATGCGCGAAGACGACTGGCTCGCCGAGCGGTTCGAGGAGAATCGGGAGCATCTGCGGGCCGTGGCCTATCGGATGCTCGGGTCGCAGCAGGAGGCCGAGGACGCCGTCCAGGAGGCCTGGATCCGGCTCAGCCGGTCCGAGGCCGGCGCGATCGACAACCTGGGCGGCTGGCTGACCACTGTCGTCGGGCGGATCTGCCTGGACATGTTGCGGGTACGGCGGGCCCGGCCCGAGCAGGTCGTCGAGGAGCACTCCCCCGTGCTCGCCGACCACGAAGTACCGGATCCCGAACTCGAGGCGGTCCAGGCGGACTCAGTGGGGATGGCTCTGCTCGTCGTACTGGAGACGTTGACACCGGCCGAGCGGCTCGCGTTCGTGCTGCACGACATGTTCGCCGTACCGTTCGACGAGATCGCACCGATCGTCGGCCGATCCCCCGCCGCCACCCGGCAACTGGCCAGCCGCGCCCGGCGCCGGGTCCAGGGCCCGCCGCAGATCCCCGAGGCCGACGCGAACCGCCAGCGCGAGATCGTCGAGGCCTTCCTCGCCGCCTCCCGCTCCGGGAACTTCGCCGCGTTGCTGGAGATGCTCGATCCCAGCGTCGTACTGCGGTCCGACGAAACCGCGGCCGGCCGGGGAGCCGCGCCGATGGTTCGTGGGGCGGCGGCGGTCGCCGAGACCTTCTCCGGTCGCGCGAAGGCCGCGAGGCTCGCGGTCGTGGACGGTCTGACCGGTGCCGTCTGGATCCATGACGGTGAGCTGAAGGTGGTCCTGTCGTTCACCCTCACCGACGGCCTGATCACCTCGATCGACCTGCTCGCGGACCCCGACTACCTGGCCCAGGTGGAGCTCACGGCGATCGAGAACCAGTGAAACTGGTGTGACAGGAGAGGCGATCTCCCCGCTGGACGGTGGTTCGGCGACACCCCGGATACCCAGTTTTCACTCGCTGCGGAAATGCGCTACTGTTCTGCTCTCGCACCGAGCAGAAACAACAGCTCAGCGAGATGCGAACGTAGCTCAGTTGGTAGAGCGCAACCTTGCCAAGGTTGAGGTCGCCGGTTCGAACCCGGTCGTTCGCTCGGTACAGGTCAGCAGGCTGAGACTCTGTGGTGGAGTGGCCGAGAGGCGAGGCAACGGCCTGCAAAGCCGTGTACACGGGTTCGAATCCCGTCTCCACCTCGAACACCTTTGGACGATTGGCGCAGCGGTAGCGCGCTTCCCTGACACGGAAGAGGTCACTGGTTCGATCCCAGTATCGTCCACGCAGTCGACAGGCGACGTGTGTCCGCAGAGGGAATGCGGACCACGTCGCCTGCGTCACTTGTGCGGCGGCTTCGCCGCCGCGGAGTGGGGGCTCCGCCACCCACACCCCCCTTGCTTGGGTTGGGGTTGCTTGTCGGCTTTCTGTTCTGGCTGAGGTTGCCTGTGGCTTTCCTCTGTGGCTGGGGTTGCTTGCGGCTTTGTTGTGTGGCTGGGGTTGCTTGTTGTGTGGTTGCGGTGGGCAACTAAGGTGGGCGGCTGCGGATCGGCGTATTTGCGTGGACCTTGGGGTGGGGTGCTGGTTTTATCTTGAGTATGGGTTCGATCTGGGTGGGTGAGCGGGTGCGGCTTCGGGGGATTGAGCCGGAGGACTGGGAGGAGTTCCGGCGGTTCGACGAGGACTCCGAGGTGCAGCGGGATGCCGACATGGTGCAGCTGCCTCGGTCGGATGCGGCGTCGTTGCGGTGGGCTGAGGAAGAGTCGGTCCGAAAGGCTGAGAACGACCAGTTCCAGTTGGCGATCGAGGCGTTGGAGACCGACACGCTGGTCGGCGCGCTGTCCACCAACGGGACCTCTCGACGGGCCGGCCGGTTCAGCTACGGGATCGCCATCGGACGGGACTTTCATCGGCGCGGGTATGCGAGCGACGCGGTTGTCCTCTTGCTCCGGTTCATGTTCGGCGAGCGGCGCTATCACAAGGCTGAAGCGGGCGTCTACGGGTACAACGAGGCCTCGCTGGCCCTGCACCGCCACCTTGGGTTCCAGGAGGAGGGGCGCCTTCGCGATCACGAGTTCCTCGACGGCGGCTTCGTGGACCTGGTGCTGATGGGCATCACGGCCAAGGAGTTCGGCGAGCGTCACATCCGTAGGTGAGAGCCACCGTTGAAGTCGAGGACGGTGCCAGTGGCGAACTCAGCGGCAGGTGAAGCCAGGTAGAGGATCGCGGCCGCCACCTCGTCAGGTGCGGCGACACGCTCGAGAGGGCTTTCCAATCTTCGCCGGTCGTAGCCGTCGCCGGAGAGGGCTTCGGCGGCCATGTCGGTGGTGGTCCAGCCCGGCGCGATCGTTGTCACCGCGATGCCTTCCGGTCCGAGGGACCTGGCCAAGGACTGGCTGAACGACACCAGCGCGGCCTTGCTGGCGCCGTACGCGGGCTGGTTCGGTTCGCCGCGGAACGCGCCGCGTGAGGAGACGTTCACGATCCGCCCGCCGCGGCCCATGTGCCGTACCGCGCACCAGGTGACGTTGGCCGCGCCGACCAGGTTCACGCCGAGGGTGCCGGACCACGCCTGCTGCCATTCGTCGTACGACGCCCGCCGGATCGGGTGTGACGCGTAGATGCCGGCGTTGTTCACCAGTACGTCGATACTTCCCAGCGCCGCGGCGGCTCCGTCGACCATCTCGAGGATCGCCGCGGGATCGGCCAGATCGGCATGCGCCAGGACATGCCCGTCCCCGGGTAGTTCCTTCAGCACAGCCTCGGCGGCGTCCTTCGAGGACCCGTAGTGGATCGCCACCCGATCCCCCGCCGCTGCGAAAGCGTGAGCCGTCGCCGCACCGATCCCCCGTGATGCTCCGGTCACCAACACAGAACGATCCATGCCCCGAGTCTTTCACCCGGGGCGGAACCTAGTGCCGGGGCTTGATGTCGCGTCGGTAGTCCTTGGTCTGCCGAGCCCAGGCCTTCTTGGCCTCAGCACGCAGCCGCAGGTCCGTACGCCGGGCCATGAACGCCGCCTCGCGCTGCAGCCTCAAGTAGCTCTCGTAGCGCCTCACTGGCAGCGTGCCGTCCTCCAGAGCAGCCTGTACTGCGCACCCCGGCTCCGAGGAGTGCGCGCAGTCCGTGAACCGGCATTGCTCGGCCAGAGTCGTCACATCCGGGAACGCCGCCGCCAGGCCCTCACCAGACTCCTGCAGTCCGATCCCCCGGAGTCCTGGGGTGTCGATGACCACGCCACCGGCCGGCAGCACGATCAACTCTCGCCGCACCGACGTGTGCCGCCCCTTGCCGTCCTCACGGATCGCCTGAACATCCAGAAGCTCCACACCGGCCAGTGCGTTCACCAGCGACGATTTGCCCGCGCCACTGCCCCCTAGCAAGGCCAGGGTGGCGTTGCCGTCCAGGAGGTCCCTTACGGCCTCCAGACCCTCGCCTGTCGTCGCACTGCACACCAGTACGTCGGCGCCAGGCGCGGCGGTCGCCACGTCCTCCGCGATGGAGTCCGCGTCCACGACCAGATCGGCCTTGGTCAGTACGACGACCGGCCGCGCGCCGCTCTCCCAGGCCAGCGCGAGGAATCGCTCGATCCGGCCGATGTTCGGTTCCGGGATCAGGCCGACCACGATCGCGATGACGTCCACGTTGGCGGCGAGCACCTGGCCCTTCGACGTACCGCCGACCTCGGCCCGGACGATCGCAGTACGGCGGGGTGCGACGGCCTCGACGGTGACGCGGTTGTCCGGCCAGTGCCGGAGAGCGACCCAGTCCCCTGTCGTCGGGGTCGCCTGGCCGTCGGCGGCGATGGTGGCGAGCAGTCCGCCGGACCAACTGGCCCGGACCGGCCCGTCTTCGGTGAGGACCGTGGAGAGGCCCTTGTCGACCCGCACGACCCGTCCCCGCACCAGTTCGGCGATGCCGGGAAGCGAGTCGAAGTAATCGGCCGTCGACGGGTCGAGTCCGAGGGCCTGGAGTTCTGCTGACATCGTGCGGCGAACCTTTCGGGAGGTCCGGCCGCGAGTTCAGCTCAGCGGACGGACGGTGTGCGAGACGACGGCCCGGTGGGCCTGCTCGAAGCTCATGGCGGTGTCATCTCCCTTCCATGTCCTGCCGCCCCGGAGGTCCGGAACGGTCTGTCGCGATGCGATCAGCCTAGGTCGTCGGGTTCGGTCGGCGCACCGGGTTTTCCAACCGGCTCCGGCTTGCGCTTCGCGGCGTCCGGCCGCTTGTCCGCAGCCTTGTCCTTGGGCTTGTCCTTCTTGTCTTTGGGCTTGTCCTTGGGCTCGGGCCCGTCGCCGTCCGGCCGGACCACGGGAGCCGGCGTCCCGATCGGTGTCACCGTCGGCTGCCCCGCCGGACTGGGCTCCGGTTTCGCGCCGTCGCCCCCGCCGCCGAGCGCCTCCACCGCGCGCGCCATCCGTACCTCGGGTCGCAGCTCGCCCTCGGTCACGACGTGTTCGTGCTCGTGCTCGTGCCCGGACTCGACCTTCATCACCGGTTCGGGGTGTTCGGCCGCCCGTGCGTCCTTGCGGGACTTGTGCGGCCAGGTCCGGTCCACGACCGCGTTCAGCGCCGCGCCGATCAGTACCGCGATGGAGGTCAGGTAGAGCCACAGCAGCACCGCGATCGGCGCTGCCAGCGGTCCGTAGATCGACGTGCCGCCGACCGTGGTCTGCAGGGTCCAGCGCAGGATGAAGCTGCCGAGGATCCACAGCGAGAGCGCCAGGAACGAGCCCGGCAGATCCGACACCCACGGCGTCCGCACCGGCACCGACAAGTGGTACAGGGTGTTCAGGAAGCCCGCCGACAGGATCGTGACCACCGGCCAGTAGAGCTGGTTGAGGAAGTCCACCCTGGCCGGAAGCATCGCATCGACCGCGCCAGGTCCGGCCAGCACCAGCGGGAGCACGATCACTCCGATGATCAGGGCGACGCAGTAGAGGCTGAACGAGAGCGCCCGAGTCTTGATGATGCCGCGCCGGCCACCCATCCCGTACATGATCGTGATGGTGTCGACGAAGACGTTCAGCGCCCGGCTGCCGGACCACAGTGCGAGCAGGAAACCGATCGAGATCACGTCGAAGCGGCCGCCGCTGCCGAGCACGTCGTCCAGCGTCGGCACGATCACCTGCTGGACCGAGTCGGCGGTCAGCGCCCGCTCGGCCAGTTCGATGATCTGCTGCTTGATGTCCGCGATCGTCTCGAGGTCGAACTCGTTGGCGATGAAGCCGATGCTGCCGGCCAGCCCGAAGATCAGCGGCGGCAGCGAGAGGATCGCGAAGAAGGCCGCCTCCGCGGCGAGGCCGGTCACGCGGTACCGCAGACAGGTACCGACGGTCTGGGTGATCAACATCCAGATCGTGCCGGGGATTCGACGGGCCCATGCCAGTGAGACGGAGGTCTCGGACCCAGAGCGTGCCATACCGCTTACCGTACTGACATGGCGGACCCATTCGCGGTAACGAATCAGGCTCCCCCACTTCAGGGGGTGAACTTCTTCACCAGCGACACGGCTCTGGGTGACGCTCTGCGACCACACGCTGACCTCAGCGGTGATTCCGGGCTGATCGAGATCGGCGAACTGGCCGGAACGCAGGAAGCGCTCGCGCAAGCCCTGCCCGCCAACCAGAACTCACCCGTACTGCGTACTCACGATCGCTACGGCAACCGCATCGACGAGGTCGAGTTCCACCCGTCCTGGCACTGGCTGATGGAGAAGGCCGTCGGCTTCGGCCTGCAGGCCGCACCATGGACCAGTAAGAGCCCGTCGCCACATCTGACCAGGGCCGCGGGCTTCTACCTCTGGTCCCAGGTCGAGCCAGGTCACGGCTGCCCGATCTCCATGACGTACGCCGCGGTCCCGGCCCTGCGTGCGTCCGAAGAACTGGCCGCCGAGTGGATCCCCCGCCTCGCCGCCACCCAGTACGACGCTCGCCGGCTGCGCGCGGCTGACAAGGCCGGGGTCCTCGCGGGCATGGGAATGACCGAGAAGCAAGGCGGTTCGGACGTCCGGGCCAACCTCACCACCGCCACTCCGTCCGGCAGCGACGGCGAGTACCTGCTCAAGGGGCACAAGTGGTTCTGCTCCGCGCCGCAGGTCGACGTGTTCCTCGTGCTGGCGCAGGCACCGGAGGGGCTGACCTGCTTCGTGGTCCCCCGGGTGCTTGCTGACGGCAACCGGAACGCGTTTGCCCTGCAACGACTGAAGGACAAGCTCGGCAACCGGTCGAACGCCTCCAGCGAGGTCGAGTTCCACGGCACGATCGGTTACCGGCTCGGCGACGAGGGTGCTGGGGTTCGCACCATCATCGAGATGGTGGCCGCGACCCGGCTGGACTGCGTGCTGGGCTCGGCCGCGCTGATGCGCCGCGCCCTGGTCGAGGCGACCTGGCACACGTCGCACCGCAGCGCCTTCGGTGGCCTGCTCCGGGACAAGCCCGCGATGCAGAACGTGCTGGCCGACCTCGCCCTCGAGAGCGAGGCGGCAACCGCTCTCTCGATGCGACTGGCCGCCGCGGTCGACGCATCGCTCGCCGGTGACGAACAAGCCGCGGCCTTCCGGCGGATCGCGTTGCCGATTGCCAAGTTCTGGGTCTGCAAGCGCACCTCGATGACGGTGGCGGAGGCGCTCGAGTGCCTCGGCGGCAACGGCTACGTCGAGGAGTCCGGCCTACCCCTGTTGTTCCGCGAGTCACCGCTGAACTCAATCTGGGAAGGCTCGGGCACGGTCAACGCGCTCGACGTACTGCGTGCGCTCCGGCGGCCCGAGTCCCTCGACGCCTGGCTGACCGAGGTGGGCGCTGCTCGCGGGGCGGATCACCGCCTGGACGCGGCGATCACCGGAGTACTGGAGTCGCTCGCGGACCTCAGCGGGGCAGAGGCCGGGGCACGGCGGCTGGCGGCTCGAATGGCCGTTTGCCTGCAGGCGTCGCTGCTCGTCCGCCACTCCACGCCCGAGGTCGCGGACGCCTTCGTCGCGTCCAGACTGGGCGACGACTGGGGCGGCGTGTTCGGCACCCTCCCGCGAACCACACCGTTCACCCCCATCGTCGACCGCATCGTCTGACCACACGCTAGGGTTACGAACGTCGCGACTGGCGCTGAGGTGGGATCGACCACCGGGGAGCGAGAAGACGTCGGCACCGTGCGCCTGGGTGCCGCGACCCTGTCACAGGACAACCCTGTGCGACCTCAGGAGAGACAACGATGACTCAACCCTTCGACGCCGCTAAGGCATCGGCCGCGTACCGCAACGCGCTCGAGGTGATCGGCGCGGTGGAACCCACCATCGCCGGCGCGATCAAGGCCGAACTGGAGGACCAGCGGTCCTCGCTCAAGCTGATCGCGAGCGAGAACTACGCCTCCCCCGCCACCTTGCTGACGATGGGCAACTGGCTCTCGGACAAGTATGCCGAGGGCACCATCGGGCACCGCTTCTACGCCGGCTGCCAGAACGTCGACACCGTCGAGCAGACCGCCGCCGACCACGCGAAGGCCCTCTTCGGCGCCCCGCACGCCTACGTCCAGCCGCACTCCGGCATCGACGCGAACCTGGTCGCCTTCTGGGCGATCCTGGCCCAGCGGATCGAGTCCCCGGCGCTGGCCGAGGTCGGCGCCAAGCACGTCAACGACCTGTCCGACGAGGACTGGGCCAAGCTCCGCAAGGCGCTCGGCGACCAGAAGATGCTCGGCATGTCGCTGGACGCCGGCGGCCACCTCACCCACGGTTTCCGGCCGAACATCTCCGGCAAGATGTTCCACCAGAGCTCCTACGGCACCGACCCGCAGACCGGTCTGCTGGACTACGACCTGGTCGCCCGGACCGCGCGTGAGTTCAAGCCACTGATCCTGATCGCCGGCTACTCGGCCTACCCGCGCAAGATCGACTTCGCCAAGATGCGCGAGATCGCCGACGAGGTCGGCGCCACCCTGATGGTCGACATGGCGCACTTCGCCGGCCTGGTGGCGGGCAAGGTCTTCACCGGGAACTTCGACCCGGTCCCGTACGCGCACGTCACCACGACCACCACGCACAAGTCGCTCCGCGGCCCGCGCGGCGGCATGGTGCTGTGCCAGCCGGAGTACGCCGACGCCGTCGACCGCGGTTGCCCGATGGTGCTGGGCGGCCCGCTCAGCCAGGTGATGGCGGCCAAGGCCGTCGCGCTGGCCGAGGCCCGTCAGCCGGAGTTCCAGACGTACGCGCAGAACGTCGCGGACAACGCGGTGACCCTGGCCGAGGGCCTGATGAAGCGTGGGGTCAAGCTCGTCACCGACGGTACGGAGAACCACCTGGTGCTGCTGGACGTCTCGGCGTACGGGATCACCGGCCGGCAGGCCGAGTCGGCGCTGCTGGACGCGGGCATCGTCACCAACCGCAACGCGATCCCGCGCGACCCGAACGGCGCCTGGTACACCTCGGGCGTCCGGATCGGCACGCCCGCGCTGACCACCCGCGGCTTCGGCGGCGACGAGTTCGACCGAGTGGCCGAACTGATGGTCGACGTGCTGTCCAGCGTCACCCCGACCACCACCTCCGCCGGCGCCCCCTCGAAGGCGAAGTACGTCCTGGCCGACGGCGTGGCCGACAAGGTCCGCGCCGCCTCCGCGGAGCTGCTCGACAAGCACCCGCTGTACCCAGGCCTCGACCTGAACTGACACCTGAGCTGAGACCTGAATCGGCACCTGAATCGGGGCCGACCTGACGGCGCCCGCCTCTCGCACTCGAGCGGCGGGCGCTTTCCTTTTATTTCAACTTTGTAATACTTCCGGTACTCTGCGGCCATGACCCCGGAGCCGTCGCCCGCCGAGATCAGCCAGTTCGTCGAGCGCTTCGCCGGCGTCCTGGTGAACAGCGGCGTCCCGTCGATGTCGGCCCGGGTGATGGCGCGGATGCTGGTCAGCCCGACCGGCACGATGACCGCCGCCGAACTCGCCGAGTCCCTCCAGATCAGCCAGCCGGCCGTCTCCGGCGCAGTACGCCAACTGCTGCAGGTCTCGTTCATCACCCGCGAACGCCACCCCGGCTCCCGCAAGGACCACTACCGCATCCGCGAAGACGTGTTCGCCGCCATCCTCGAACGCCGCAACAGCGCCCTGGCCGAATGGGAATCGAGCGTCCGCACGGGAGCCGACCTCTTCGGCCCCGAAACCCCGGTAGGCCAACGCCTCTGCGAAGCCGTCGAGTTCTTCGCCTTCATCCACGCCGACCTCGACCAACTGATCAAGAACTGGCGAAAGAACCCGGGCAACTGAGGCGGTCCTCGATTTCCTTGTCCTGTTCTTGTGTCTGTTCTCGAATAATTTGGTTTTACCGGGTCAGGGCGTAGACGGCGATGGCGGCGAAGTCGTCGGCTGGTTCTGAGGCTTGCCAGGAGCGGACGTCGTCGACGTAGCGGGAGCCTCGGCCGGTGAACTGTCCGAAGCGGTCGACTCCGTCCGCGGGGCAGGGAGCCATGTTGTCCAGGTTGTCGCCCAGGCCGTCGGTGAAGAGGTCTTCGGAGTTCGGCCCGTTGACGACGGCGCCGGTCAGCGGAACGCCTTTGATGTTGGCGATCTGGTGGTGGGGGCAGCGCTTCGCGGTCTCGCCGACGCCGATCATGAACGAGACACCCCAGGGGTTCGCGCCGAAGGTCCAGTTGAGTTGGCCGGCGCCGAACGCGTCGTACCGACGATCTCCAGTGGCGCGCTCGTAGAGACGTGCGGTCGCGGCAAGGCCGAAGGCGTGCGGAACGGCATCGAAGTTGTCGTACTGCGCTCCGGCGCCGAACGGGTCCTTCGCGGCCCGCTGTACGCCGATTTCCAGTTGCGCCCGCAGGTCGTTCTTCAAGGCGGTGACATCAACTCGACGGTCGGCCCGGGCCGCGCGGATCAGGTCGGCGTGGGCGAGAGCGCTGACGTCATAGAGGTTCAGCGTGTCCCCACCGGCCTCGTGTGCCAGGTATTCACCGGCCCAATGGGACGCCAACTTCAGCCAGCGGCCGGCCCGTGGATCCTTGAGTCTCTGCGCCGCCAACGCGAGCTCGGCCGCGCCGAGTTCCAGGTCGTCGCGCCACGCGCTCTCGGGATAGAAGGCGAACGGCAGCGAGGTGACCAACTGCGTCACACCGGTGGTCTGTGCCTGAGCGAAGATCTGCGCCCGTCTCGAGGTGGCGTCGGGCCTTCGCGGGCGAGGTTTCGACCTGCGCGGCGAGGGCGAACGCGGCCGCCGTACGGCCGGCCAGGTTCGGGCTGATCGGCTGACCGGGGGCGGCAGCACGGAAGACCGGGCAGTTCTTGAGGAATTGGTGACCAGGTGCGGTGTCGAGATCGTCGGCCTCCGGCAGCCGCCAGATGTCGTGGTCGCCGACGAAGGTCTCCTCGACGTTGCCGGTGCCCACGCCGACCTGGATGTACAGGGTCTTGGTGCGCTCGTCCCACATCTTGTCCAGCCAGTCGAGGCCGTGCCGAGCTTCCTTCAGGAGCTGGGAATCCGGCCGCCGCGCATCCCGTGCTGATGCCCAGAGCAACGATTCGGAGTACGCCGCGATGTGGGTGAACTTGAGGTAGTCGCCGGCGTCGTACCAGCCGCCCTCGACGTCGACCGGACCACCGATCCGGCGCAGTGCACCCACGCTCTGGTCGGTGTCGGGACCCGCGAAGGTCGGCCAGTCGTAGACCTGCGCGGCCCGATCCGTCAGGTGTGACGGCTGCCGCCCGAGCGGCCCCGGTACTACGTTCGCCCCGTCCCGCTGCTCGGCGAAGAACTGCACCGCCTTGTCCCTGGCGCCGGTCGCCAACCGGTCGCCACCAATCTCGAAGGACGGCGACAACCCGGCGCCGGACGCCTTGATCCGATACCTGCCCGGCTTCTTCAAGGTCGACAGATCAAGCCGATACACATGCTGAAACGCCGCGTTCCACTCTCCCGCGTCCCTTCCGGCTCGTCCCGAGAACACTCGCCGACCCCACCGATCGAGCACCTCGAACGAGGCCTCCGGCGAAGCCGATTTGCTCATCAGATAAGCCCATTTCGGTCCGTCGGCTCCATATCCAAGCTGATTGACCCGGACCAATCCATCAGCCACGACGGACGAGTTACCCGACGACGGACCGGCCGCCGCTGTCACAGCGGTGACGGCCAATCCGGCGGCCAAGGTGATCGAGATGACGCGGCGGAACGTCCTCATCGCAGGCTCCTCTGGCGACAACTATTAGGAAGGTTTCCTAATGGTTGCGGACACGCTAGCGCAGCCGGGCCGCGGAGTACACCATCAGAACGCCGAACCCACGCCGAGCAGCTGCCACGACGGCGCTCATGGCTTCGCTGGGACACCGTGGGAGAACACGAACACCGACTCCGCGTCGTCGCCCTCGCTCGGCTGGTCGGCGTACTCCTGGATCACCGCCTGGATCCGCTCGCTCAGTTCTACGAGGCGTTCCGGGGTGACTGTGATCCAGCTCTCGGTCGAGAACGCGGCCCGGACCCACGGCTCGTCGTACTCCTGCCGATCCTCGAACCAGCGCCGCACCTTGGCCGCATGGTGGGCCAGGTTCGCCTCCTCGGCGGTGGCCGCGACGAGCTCCGCGGCCGGGTCACCGCCCGCGTCCGCGATCGACCACGAGGACGCCGTACGGGAACTGCGCCACCACCGCTCGCGGCGGTTCTTCGCCAGCTCCGGAGCCTCCTCGATCACGCCGGCCGCAGCCAGCACCTTGAGGTGATGACTGATGTTCCCGGCCAGTTCGCCGGTCGCCCCGGCCAGCCGGGACGCCGTCGACGGGCCGTCGACGGCGAGCAGGTCGATCAATCGTCGCCGCAGCGGGTGGTGGATCGCGGCGATCACCGAAGCATCCGCCGACCGTCTGTTCGCAGGCGCCATAACCGCCACGGTACTGTCAGCAAGAGTTCTTGCACAAGAATTCTTGCAGATAACGATTCACGCCTGAAACAATCTGCACCGACTCAGTTGACATAGTCACATCATGAGATCGCGTCTCACGATGGAAGATTGGGAGTTGATTTGTCAGCTGAACACGCCGAGTCTTATCAGCATGCTCGCTGCCCGCTCGACTCATCTCGTAGGTCGGATTCACGTCGACCTCGGTCGCATGCGCAGCGCCATCTGTTGTCCTTCGATGCTCTGACAGCCACCCCGCCGGGCCAATGACGGCCCTCTGATCACCTGATCACACCGCTGGGTGCGCACGCGCAGACCAGATCGAATCGACGACGCTTCGAGCTCGCCTCGCGGACGCACCTGTCTCAAGCAGACAAGGACACGTTCCGGATGACTGGCGTCACCTCTGCTCCCCGCAAGCCCGCCCGCCCGCGCAAGGGCAAGGGCGAAGGCCAGTGGGCGCTCGGCTATCGCGAGCCACTGAACAAGAACGAAGAGAACAAGAAGAACGACGACGGCCTGAACGTCCGGGCCCGGATCGAGAACGTCTATGCCCACCGCGGGTTCGACTCGATCGACCCGGCCGACCTGCGCGGCCGGTTCCGCTGGTGGGGTCTCTACACCCAGCGCAAGCCCGGCATCGACGGCGGCAAGACCGCCACGCTCGAGCCGGAGGAGCTGGACGACAAGTACTTCATGCTCCGGGTCCGGATCGAGGGCGGCCAGCTCAGCACCGAGCAGCTTCGGGTGATCGCCGAGGTGTCCAGCACCTACGCTCGCGACACCGCGGACATCACCGACCGGCAGAACATCCAGCTGCACTGGATCCGGGTCGAGGACGTGCCCGCGATCTGGCAGAAGCTGGAGGCGGTCGGCCTCTACACCACCGAGGCCTGCGGTGACGTGCCGCGCGTGATCATCTCCAGCCCGGTCGCCGGGATCGCCGCGGACGAGATCATCGACCCGACGCCGGCCATCGACGAGATCGTCGAGAAGTACATCGGCAGCAACGAGTTCTCCAACCTGCCGCGCAAGTTCAAGACCGCCATGACCGGCCACCCGTCGCACGACGTGGTGCCGGAGGTGAACGACATCAGCTTCGTCGGCGTCGTGCACCCCGAGCACGGCCCCGGCTTCGACCTGTGGGTCGGCGGCGGCCTGTCCACGACGCCGATGCTGGCGCAGCGCGTCGGCGCCTGGATCCCGCTGGACGAGGTGCACCTGGCCTGGAAGGGCGTCGTCAGCATCTTCCGTGACTACGGGTACCGCCGGCTCCGGAACCGGGCCCGGCTGAAGTACCTGGTCGCCGACTGGGGGATCGAGAAGTTCCGCGAGGTGCTCGAGGAGAAGTACCTCGGGTACAAGCTGATCGACGGACCCGCGCCCGAGATCCCCGCGGTACAGGGCGATCACGTCGGCGTGCACCAGCAGAAGGACGGCCGGTACTACGTAGGCGTCGCACCGGTCGTCGGCCGGGTGGCGGGCAGCACGCTGGCGAAGGTGGCCGACGTGGTCGCCGCGCACGGCTCGGACCGGATCCGCACCACCGCGCAGCAGAAGCTGATCGTGCTCGACGTCGAGGAGTCCCAGGTGGAGTCCCTCGTCACGGCGCTCGCCGATCTCGGCTTCAAGGCCCGGCCGTCGGCCTGGCGGCGCAACACGATGGCCTGCACCGGCATCGAGTTCTGCAAGCTGGCGATCGTCGAGACCAAGGCCCGCGCGGCCCAGCTGATCGACGAGCTGGAGGAGCGGATCCCCGACCTGGACGTGCCGATCACCGTGAACGTGAACGGCTGCCCGAACTCCTGCGCCCGGATCCAGGTCGCCGACATCGGCCTGAAGGGCCAGCTGGTCATCGATGCCGACGGCAACCAGGTGCCGGGGTACCAGGTCCACCTCGGTGGCGGGCTCGGCCTGGACGCCGGCTTCGGCCGCAAGCTGCGCGGCCACAAGGTCACCTCCGACGGACTCGCCGACTACGTCGAGCGGGTCACCCAGAACTACCTGAAAGAGCGGTCCGAGGGCGAGCGGTTCGCCCAGTGGGTCGTCCGTGCCGAGGAAGGAGCTTTGCAATGAGTGAGCGAGCTGCGCCGTTGTACTGCCCGTACTGCGGTGATGAGGACTTGCGTCCTTCCGAGGAGGGGCATGGCGCGTGGGAGTGCCGGCCCTGTGCACGGGTGTTCCAGCTGAAGATGATCGGACTGCGGGTGACGGTGGAATGAGTACGAATCTGAAGACGCTCGCCGAGGAGGCGAACGAACGACTAGCCGACGCCTCGGCGCTGGAAGTGCTGGCGTGGGCGCGGGAGACCTTCGGCGACGAACTCGTGGTGACCGCATCGATGGCAGACGGGGCACTCCCCCACCTGGCGGCCGAGGCGGCCCCAGGTGTCGACGTGCTCTTCCTCGACACGGGCTACCACTTCGCCGAGACCATCGGCACCCGGGACGCGGTCGCCGCGACCCTGCCGATCAACCTGATCAACGCCACCCCGAAGCAGACCGTCGCCGAGCAGGACGCGGAGTACGGCAAGGATCTGTTCGCCCGCGAGCCCGACAAGTGCTGCGCGATGCGCAAGGTGGAACCGCTCAACCGCGTGCTGTCCGGCTACAAGGCCTGGGTCACCGGCGTACGCCGCGAGGAAGCGCCGACCCGGGCGAACACGCAGGTCGTCGAGTACGACGAGAAGCGCGACATGGTCAAGCTGAACCCGATCGCCCCCTGGACCCAGGACGACCTCGACACCTACATCGCCGACAACGGCGTGCTGGTGAACCTCCTGCAGTACGACGGCTATCCGTCGATCGGCTGCCAGCCGTGCACCAAGCAGGTCGCTCCGGGCGAAGACCCTCGCAGTGGCCGCTGGGCCGGCCAGGGCAAGATCGAATGCGGGCTGCACGTATGACTCTGCTTTTGGCCGCGCCTCCGGCACGACGGATCATCGGGCTGAACTCCCGCCCTTCCCTCGTCGCTCCGGTCGCTTCGCTCCCTCCACTCCTCAGTCCAGGCCGGGAGGCCCGATGACCGCGACCAGCTTGCCCCCAGCTACCCGACCTACTCAGGTGACCGAACTCGACGCTCTCGAGAGCGAGTCGGTCTTCGTCTTCCGTGAGGTGGCCGCCGAGTTCGAGCGGCCGGTGATCCTGTTCTCGGGTGGCAAGGACTCGATCGTGATGCTGCACCTGGCGCGGAAGGCGTTCGCGCCGGCGCCGGTGCCGTTCGCGCTGCTGCACGTGGACACCGGGCACAACTTCCAGGAGGTGCTGGACTACCGCGACGCCACCGTCGACGCCCTCGGGCTGCGGCTGGAGGTCGCCCGGGTCGAGGACTACCTGGCCGACGGTCGGCTGCGGGAGCGGTCGGACGGCACCCGCAATCCGCTGCAGACGGTTCCGTTGCTCGACGCCATCAACGGTCACCGCTTCGACGCGGTGTTCGGCGGCGGCCGCCGGGACGAGGAACGCGCCCGGGCCAAGGAGCGGATTTTCAGCCTGCGCGACGAGTTCGGCCAGTGGGACCCGCGCAACCAGCGCCCCGAGTTGTGGTCGCTCTACAACGGCAAGCACCGGCCGGGCGAGCACGTCCGGGTGTTCCCGCTGTCGAACTGGACCGAACTGGACATCTGGAACTACATCGAGCGCGAGCAGATCCCGCTGCCGAGCATCTACTACGCCCACGAGCGGGACGTGTTCGAGCGCGACGGCATGCTGCTTGCCGTCGGCCCCTACTCCCAGCCGCGCGAGGACGAGCAGGTCACCCGCCGGGTGGTCCGGTACCGCACGGTCGGCGACATGTCCTGCACCGGAGCCGTCGCCAGTACTGCGGCGTCGCCGGCCGAGGTCGTCGTCGAGGTGGCCGCCAGCGAACTGACCGAGCGCGGCGCCACCCGCGCCGACGACCGGGTCAGCGAAGCCGCGATGGAAGACCGCAAGCGAGAGGGGTACTTCTGATGGGCACACCTGAGCACACCTTGCTGCGGCTTGCCACCGCCGGCTCGGTGGACGACGGAAAGTCCACCCTGGTCGGGCGGCTGCTGCACGACTGCAAGGCGATCCTCGCCGACCAGATCGCCCACGTTCAGCACGTCTCCTCGTCCCGCGGGTCCGGTGACTTCGACTTCGCGTTGCTCACCGACGGCCTGCGCGCCGAACGCGAGCAGGGCATCACCATCGACGTCGCCTACCGGTACTTCGCGACCGACAAGCGCTCGTTCATCCTGGCCGACTGCCCCGGGCACGTGCAGTACACCCGCAACACCGTCACCGGAGCCTCCACCGCCGACGTCGTGATCATCCTGGTCGACGCGCGGCACGGAGTACTGGAACAGACCCGGCGCCACCTCGCCGTGGCCGGACTGCTCCGGGTCCCACACGTCGTTCTGGCCGTCAACAAGATCGACCTCGTCGGCTACGACGAAGCCGTCTTCAAGGGCATCGCCAAGGACGTCTCCCAACTCGCCGACCAACTCGACATCGCCGACGTGCACGCGATCCCGGTCTCGGCACTGGTCGGCGATAACGTGGTGGAACGCTCCGAGGCGACCTCCTGGTACGACGGCCCGACGCTGCTGGAGTACCTCGAGAACGCGACCGGCCGCGCCGACATCTCCTCCCAGCCGCTGCGGTTCCCGGTGCAGTACGTGATCCGCCCGCAGAGCGACGACCAGTACCGCGACTACCGCGGCTACACCGGAACCGTCGCCTCCGGCACCGTCTCGGTCGGCGACGAGGTCATCGTGCTGCCGGCCGGTCGGCGTACCTCAGTGGCCGGCATCGACCGCGCCGTCGTCACCGCCACCAGCACCGCCGTCGCCGAACGACCCTCCGCGGTCGCCGGTGAAGCCGTCACCGTCCGGCTCGCCGACAACCTCGACGTCGCCCGCGGCTCGGTCATCGTCGCGGCCGGCTCCTCCCCCGGCACCCGCCGGGAACTGTCGGCCACCGTGTGCTGGCTGTCCGACCGCCCGCTGGCCGTGGGCGCCCGGCTGCTGATCAAGCACACCACCACCACCGCCCAGGCCATCGTCACCAAGATCAACGGCGCCCTGGACCTGGAAACGCTCGGAGTCATCGACGCCACCGGGCTCGAACTGAACGACATCGGCAAGGTGCAACTCAAGATCGCCGCACCGCTGGCCGCCGATCCGTACTCCAGCAACAACATCACCGGATCGTTCCTGCTCATCGACGCCCACGACGGATGGACGCTGGCCGCAGGCATGATCGACGACGAAGAAGGGGAACTGCTGTGACTGCTCCAGCGCTCGTGATCCTCGCCCACGGCAGCCGCGATCCGCGTTCGGCCGCCACCGTCCACTCGCTGGTGAAGAACCTGCGCGGGATGCGTGACGACCTGCGGATCGAAGCCTCCTTCCTCGACCACTGCCCGCCCACGCCGTACCAGGTGATCGGCAAGCTCGCCGCCGAGGGCACGGAAGAAGTCGTCATCCTGCCGCTGCTGCTCTCGTCCGCGTTCCACGCCCGAGTGGACATCCCCGCCGTGGTCGACGAGGCGCGCAGCCGCTTCCCCGACCTGCGGATCATCGCCTCCGACGTCCTCGGGTACGACGACACCCTGCTCGACGTGCTCGACCGGCGGATGCGGGCCGAGCTCAAGGACGGCCGGGTGCGTGAGCTCGACGCGCTCGTGCTCGCCTGCGCCGGGTCCAGCGACACCCAGGCCAACGCCGCGGTGGCCCGCCTGGCTCGGCTCTGGGGCCAGCGGCACAAGCTGCCGGTCACCGCTGCCTTCACCACGGCCGCTTCGCCGAGCCCGGCCGAGGCTGTCCTGCAGTGGCGGCTGGAAGGCCGTCGCCACGTGGCCGTCGGGTCGTTCTTCCTGGCGCCGGGCGTGCTCCCGGATCGGGCCGAGCAGACCGCCCGTAAGGCCGGCGCGGTCGCGGTCTCGCGTCCGCTGGGTGTCAGCGCCGAGGTCGCCCGCCTGGTCCTGCTCCGCTACGGCGTAGCCGGCCTGGACCTCCTCACCCTGGCTCCTGCCCCGCGGCCGACCCTGCTCCGCCCGGAGTTGGTCCGCACCGCCTGACACAAGTACGAAGCCCCG